>NZ_JADPKF010000068.1:0-53019 GCF_023073815.1 Bradyrhizobium sp. 157
CCCACCGATCAGACGGCCGTGCATGAAAAGCGATTGCGGGCTTTCATGACCGCGCTGCGGGACGACGTCACGGCAGACCGGCGCTTTGAGCTCGTGCCCAGTTGGCGGCCTCTTTCATGGACGCAATTGACCTAGTTTGAAATTAACAGTCGCCTGATTTGAACTTTCGCCCTGTCCTGCCGTCCTACAGTTATGGATCGGATTCGGGAAAAGCAGACGCTAGAAGCCAAACTCGCCAGATGCCGCGAGCTGGCGAAAGAGTTCCCACACGGCTCCACGGCGCAGATGATCCGCGATATGGAAGAAGAATTCCGCCAGCAAGATCAGCCGCTTGGGCCGCAGCCGTCCGCACGATCGCGTCGAAGGGATCGCCCATCACGACCATAGGATGGCATCGCACGTCGCGCAATTCTGACACTGCGCTGATCAATTCCGCAAGCATGCGTTCGCTCTCCCGCGCCTCCATCTCGACGAGACCCTGCGGTTGATCATCATCCACTACATGGATGATGGCGAGGTCCGCGGCCTCGGCCTGAGCCAATTGGCCAGCTCGACGCAACGCCCGCTGGGACCGTGTGGAAAAATCAGTTGCTGCCAGGATTTTCATACGATCGCTCCTAACGAAGATTGCCGAGGTCTACCCATCAAGAGACCCAGCGCCACCCTGTTGATTGCCCTTCGTATAAGTTGGTCCGTCCGATTCTAAACGCCATCCTTCTACGAGACGACAAGACGCGTTGTCGCTCTGCCTTCTTGGCATGGCGTGCAGATTGCCTATGCGGCAGTTTGCACGTGCAGTTGCGCGGCATGTCGGCTTCGACAACTCGCGACGCCTTTCTGGATTTCGACCATACTACTAGTTCTCTGGTCGTCGTGGCCAAAATGCTCGGCGCCACGACCCGTGCCACGGCGCTTCAGCAGCGTCTTTGGGCCAGGGTTAGCAACAATCATGAATTGAAATCACAATTAAATTCGTTTGTCCGATCCTACCCTTGGTGAAATACAGGCTCTTAAACCACTCAAGCCAAACGGTGCTGATCCGCCTGAGGAGGCTTCAATGTCACGGAACGAAATACGATACGCCCTCACCGATCGTCGCGAGCTTGTAACCGTCGGTGCGGCTATCGCAGCGTTGGTGCCGATCTCCGGAAGTGCCTTCGCGGCCAGCAGACATTCTCACTCCGCCAAAAGAAAGACACGGACTGATAAAACGTTCGAGACCGCAGCGGTTCTTCGAGATCTTTGGGTCGGACACATCTTCTGGGTAAGAGAAGTTTCGATAACCACGATCGAAAAGCGCGACGACGCCGCAAAAATAGCAGAGCAACAAGCCGTCACCAACGCGCGATCGATCGCCGCGACCATCGAACCATTTTACGGAGCAGCCGCGAAGGACACCTTCTTCAAACTCCTCGCGGGTCACTATGGTGCTGTAAAGGCCTATCTTATGGCGACGGTCGCAAACGACGCTGCCAAGCAAGGCACGGCAACTCAGTCTCTGACGTCGAACGCCGAGGAGATTGCCGGCTTCTTAAGCAAGGCCAATCCTCATTTGCCGAAGGATGCAGTGAACAACCTTCTTTTGGCCCATGGTGGTCATCACATCCAGCAGATCCAAGAATTGAAGGATCGGAAGTATGAAGCCGAGGCTCACACCTGGGAAGAGATGAAAAACCACATCTACCAAATTGCCGATGCTACCGCTGACGCTCTAGCAAAGCAATTTGCCGATAGGTTTTCCTGATCTTCGGCACAGACGATCTGTGCGAGCGTGGAAGTGAAATACGGATCGTCGCCGTGATCACCTCTTGTCAGGGCACGAACTGAGGGCATCTGAGCGCCAGAATTGACTTTTCTGATTTCATGATTAGCTCGTGGGTATGACGATGTCTAAAGCGCACCACTTACAATCTCGCGCGGGCCTGCTGCAAGCTGGCAGCTAGCCCGGGCGGCTTACGCCGGCCGGGACAGTTCTATCCAATTTCCAATGCCTCCTACTCGATCCGCCGGTACGCGTGCGCTGTACGCCTGCCGGGCGGAACGGTCGTAGCTCGCGCGAAAGAGGAGTGATGATATCAATGTTGTTAATGTTAACAGCGACTGTCCTGATTTTATGGCTAGGCCTCGTCTTGTTTTTTGACCCCGATGGATTTGGCGCGGAGAGACCTCGTCGGAATCACAGCAGGCGAAGTCCAAAGCGCTGACTGCTGATCGTCGGACCAACGCTCGACAAGCCATTAGCCGGTAGCAAACACCAGACGCCGCACAGGTCGCCCGGTGAGAGCAGACCGCCTCAAGGAAGATGAAGGTAACAGGATGAATCCGCTACTGCCGTCCGACCGTCAATGCTTATGCAGCACGAACGGCGACATGGCGAGCATGGATTGGGGAGATTGAGATGACGACTGAGAAGACAGTCACCACGTCGAGGAGCCACGTCAAGCCTGCGATCATCCTCTCGGCAAAGGACTACAATCGGCTTTCCACGCTTGCACATGCGGCACGGAACAGGCTGCCTGATCTGGCGTCTGAGTTGGCCGAGGAGATCGGCCGCGCGCACGTGCTGAGCCGGAACGAAATAGCGGACCACTTCGTGGGTATGAACGACGACGTCGAATTTCGCGATGATACAGCGGGACGTGTCCGCCAGGTCACGCTCGTCTATCCTGACGAAGCTGACATCTCACAAGGGAAGATTTCCGTGATGACCCCGGTCGGAACAGCCCTAATTGGCCTGCGGACCGGACACTCGATCACGTGGAAAACGCCACTCGGAGAGACGCGGCAACTTACCGTAGTCTCGGTCCGCAAGCTCCATTGGCGTTGACGCGATGCCTTCCGTGCGACGTTGTAAACTCGTCGCACGGAAGCGGTGCATGCATAGACTGGCCGAGTGCATTGAGGTTGGCTTCGCGGCCAATCTGAACGCTTTCTGATCGTCGATCAACCTGCCGGTCTCGAGGATCGCATCAACTGTTTTGATCCTGAGGCGCAATTTTTTTCGCTTGCAGAAAGTGAATGGTAAGCGAGAATTGCGTGGCGGATATGAAAGGAGTCTGGAAAATGGATACCCCCGACTACCATCATCCCGTGAGACTTCCCCCGGTCATTATCTCAGAGGCGGATCGAGAGAAGCTGTATGCTGTTGCCACCTCCGTGGTCGCATGGCGCCGGCTGCCTCAAACCTATTACGGGAGATCTATCGAGCGACAATAGTCCCTAATGATCACCTTCCAGCGAATGTTGTGGGTATCAACTCATATGTAGATGTGCGCGACAACGTCGCCGGCGCGAACAGGCGAATAGTCCTCGTCCTACCAGACGGAGCGTCCACGCAACCGAACGCGGTTTCGGTACTGAGCCCGCTAGGAGCAGCCTTGATTGGACTATCGGAAGGCTCCTCGATCGAATGGTGTACCGCAAGCGGAGATCGACGCAGTGTAACTGTCCTTCGTTCCACGCCGAGCGCGGCCAGGTCGCCAACGCTCGCCGATATGCAAGTAGCGCAACTCGAAAGGCCCATGTGGTAAATGCCGGCAACAGATGGTGTTGACCCGACCCGCGAGGCTACCCATGGAAGACCGGCTCTTGGCTGAGAGAATTGTCGATCAACTTTCCGATGCCGTCATCTACGCGAACCGATCGGGCGAAATTGTCCGATGGAATCGCGCTTTGATCGGTCTGTTTGGCTTCGTCCCGGAGGAAGCACTCGGCCGAAGTCTCGACCTGATCATTCCGGAGCATCTGCGCGCTGCGCACTGGAGCGGCTTCAACGCGGCGATGACAAAGGGCGTAATGAAGCTTCAAGGCCGTCCGACGCTGACCCGGGCGCTGCACAAAAGCGGACGCAAACTCTACGTCGAGATGACCTTCGCTGTCGTCAAAGGCGACGAAAGCGAAGTGTTGGGTTCGGTCGCCATGGCACGCGACGTCACGGACCGCGTCGAGCGAGAGCGTTCCGCAGCCCGCACGACCTGAGAGGAACGGTAGCCATGCTACGCGTTGCGTCTGGAATGGTCGCCGACACGTTCGGCCTCCTCACTCCTTCGCTTCAGCCGTCGAGACTTCCCGTAGCGCCGCTAACGCTGAAGCAAGCGTAGCTTCATCAACATTTGCAGAATGAACGGCGTAAATCGGAAACGAAAACTTAGGCGCTCCAGGCACGACGTGGAGTTCTCCAGATATCAGGTGCGGTTTCACAGCGTGCATTCTGAAATACCCGGCTCCTCCTTCTAAAAGGACGTAATTGAGAGCCAAAGGGCCAAGATTTGTCACGAGAGTTGGCGTAATCTCGGGAAAAGCTACGTCGTGGTGAAGAGAAAATTCCTGTCCCCATTCAACAAGAATATATCGCGAAGTATCCAATGAATCTGCCTTTGGATCCGTCGTCACCAGGACAAGCTCCTCTTCCATTATCAGATCGATCTTAAGTCCTGGCCGGTGTTGAGGCGCATACATTATTGCGATATCGACCATCCCCGCGGCTACGTGAGTGATTAGATCCTGTGGGACGTCAACATGTACGCGAAGAGCAATGTCCGAGTGTGAGCGTCGCATCCGCCGAACCCAATTGAGCAAGAGAGGCTGCCACAGGCTGACCTCGCTACCCACCGTAAGGACGGCGCGATGTCCGGCGGGCACGGCCACTTGCTGGCGCGCGCGCTGCCAGAGTTGCACAAAGCTTGGTGCGAAACGTAGGAATTGCTCTCCGGCTGGAGTCAGAGACGCTCCGGCTTTGTTCCGGATAAAAAGAGGGCGCCCAAGCTGTTGCTCAAGCAAGCGTACCCGAGCGCTGACGGTCGTTTGACCGACATGCAGTCGGTCGGCAGCCTTGATGAAGCTCCCTGTCGAGACGATCTCCAGAAACGTCCGGGCCAGTTCGATGTCCATGACCTATCTAACATGAAAAATGCACTCAAGCGTCAATTAACTTCGTTTGTATGCTACATCGCTGGGTGAGAAGGTTGACCGTCAGAAGCCGTTGGTCGAGCGAGCGCGCCCCTGAGGAACGGATGCTTTCCCTGATGGCTCAGCTCGCCTATTTGGGGACAGAACGGAAAGGGCGCCACCCATGCGAAGCCTTAGCCTTGGCCAGATCGCCATTATCGTCGTTTTGACGGCCTTGCTGATGCTCACGGGCTTTTGGGCTACGTCGGTATGGAACGCGACTGGCGACGCCGTGATGGATAAGCATGGCTGGATCGCCCTTGGTCTCGGAACCTTCTTTTCGCTCCTCGTCGGGTGCGGATTGATGGCCCTGATGTTCTTCAGCAGCCGCAGCGGTCACGACGACGCAGCCGATCCGTTCAGGACAAGGCGGGAGGAGCCGCCCGCCGAGTAGCCTCCCGGTTTTGCTGATCAATGACAGCCCTCGGCGTCAGCCAACAGGGCCATCACCCGTCGTCACGTCGCCGCACTACCCAAATGGTCGATTATGGCCGGCATGACCGTGAAGAAGACCATGACTAGGCGTATGACTACGAACACGTTGCCCATATCGCCCATATCCAGCATCCCGCTCGATCCAATTTGACCCCACTGCTTTGAGGTACTCCCGGAATTACTAACGTCGAAAATGGTGCTGCGTCGTTCAGACGTCTCACCGTCGTACCACCACCGCGCCGAGTAACTGGGCCTTCCAGCGTGAGGTTCATCATCTTTTCCCCCGCTCCTTCAGTTGCTGAATCGGCGTGACGTTACTCGCCCTTTGCTCGGACTTTACGGCGACGAGCAGGCTGCACGGAAGTTGATGCAAGATCGATTCGCCTACTGAGCCGTTCAACCAGCGCGCAAGCGTCCCTTGATCCCGATGACCAACGACGATCAAATCCGCGTCTATCTCTCTTGCCGACAGAATTATCTGTTCCGCTGGATTGCCGTATTTGAGTTCGCTGGTTGCAGTGCATCCAGCGCGTTGCAAACGTTTCACCCCCTCATCAAGTACGGTCTGGATTACAAAACGCTGATTGTCGGGAATGAACGGCATTGCCTCGACGACAAGCATGCTTTCGGACGGGTCGATGATCGCGAGAAGATGAACCGTCGCACCACATGCTGATGCCAAGCTCTCGGCTTGAACCAGCGCTTCGCGGCCGTCAGGGGAGCCGTCGAATGCCAGGAGAATCTTCTGGTACATGCGAGTTTCCTCTCTCATACGTTTGAAACAGACGGTTGCGCCCTCTGCCACGGCACCGGCGGCCAGGTTGCTGATACTTTCAAGAACGCCCATGGCCTCGCTTATCGTCCTGGGCGGAGAACTCGCCGGATCTTCGAAAGGAAGTCTTTGTCATCTAGGCCCTCACCGCCTGCGTCCTGGCCCCGATGAACAGATCGCGGACGTAACGTTGTCATCAACGTATGCTCGCAAGTGATTTTGACAAACGAAAAGTATCGCGACTTAGTATCGATTCTATTGATACGAAGATTGCTTGGGCACAGAGTTGGTACGGACCTGACCTCATCACGGATGGATAGTTAGCGCCATCGACCGATTCACGCCCGCCTGCCCAGGTACCGAGATTCGAAAACGCCTACTGCGTATCATACGCAGATCACGAACCGCGTTATTCCGATCCATTTTTAGGCAACAACTTCCTTGATGCAAAGTGGCAATAATTTTCGCTTGTGAAATTTGACTAAGGAGCAGCTAGTTGTGCGCGGCCGCCAAGCAATAGAGGGCCCAGAATCAGGCTGCCGATCCTCATCTCGTTCTTGCAGGGAAACGAAATCATGCGGAAAGCCCGGCTACCCCAACAAGCCTATTTAGATGAAGACACAATCCAGACATGCGCATCCTCTCCGCGCGAAATAAATGCAGGTGACCCCAGCTACTTCGGTTATTGGTCCAAAGAAGAGGTGCTGAATTTTCTCAAGGAACTCCTTGAAAGTGAACGCATCGGTGTCACGGCATATGCAGCGATCGGAGGCGCGGCTGACTCTCATGTTGCAGACCTCGCTTTTGAATCCGAGCTGGCTCAGGGGGCAATTTGCATCCTTCTCAAAAAGGAGATTGCCACGAGAACGGGAGCCGGCATGCTTCGTCACAATAGGCGAACCGCCCATCCGAACGTAGAATGCAGCCTCCGCCGAATGATCGCATTCGCAATCCGCAATCAGGCTAGGCTGGCCGATATGATCGAGGATGCCGTCCTGAACATCTTCGATTCAAAACTAAATGCCAAACTTATGTACCTGCTGCTGCTACACCGTAAACAGGTCGAGCAGCTTGAGACGTTTCTCACCTAGTTCGCCTCGACTCCCATCTTCATGATTTCCGTCTAGTTTTGGTGCGGAATGGTCGGTCACGGAACGGCGCTTCAAATCCAGCGTTGAATCCAATGACTGGCCCCCCACCAAGGCACATCATACGGCACTACATGTATGAAAATGGATGGAGAGATTTCAATGACCGCAAA
Source organism: Bradyrhizobium sp. 157 (assembly GCF_023073815.1). Lineage (NCBI taxonomy): Bacteria > Pseudomonadati > Pseudomonadota > Alphaproteobacteria > Hyphomicrobiales > Nitrobacteraceae > Bradyrhizobium > Bradyrhizobium sp. 157. The sequence continues at coordinate 7,416 of NZ_JADPKF010000068.1, forward strand.
GGAAACTTCCTCAGAACGGGAAAAGAGAGAACTGGACCGTCAGTTGGATGAGGAACTGGAGGCCACATTCCCAGCAAGCGATCCGCCAAAGATAACTCGCTTTTCAGCAAGGTCCCCCAGCGCTGCAGATCGAACAAAGAAGAACGTCACTCCACGGAAGGTCCGAGCGAAGCGTCTACCAATTTTTTGAATATGAATTGTCACTATTTATCGCTTGTCAGATGTTGCCGAGAACTCGCAAGATGCTGGACGACCCGATAGGGCAACGGCAACCAGACATCTCCTTCGAGAGTGGGAGGCAACATGACCGAACTTTCTGGTCTCGAATCCCAGTATGACGCTTTCCTATTCGCTTCGCTTTCGGAGACAGATGAGATGACATTGAGCGTCTTGTCCCTGCTCGCACGTCAGGACGTTGATCCCTGGCAGGAGGCAGCTCGCCTGACACAGCTTCCGAAGGCTCAGGCGATAAACAGCCTCGCCGCGAAGATATGGAAATCGAATAGCGAGCGATGGTCGCCATCTGAGGCGAGCATCCTGGCGGCTCGTTTGATCAAGCTTCTGCCTTCGCATAGTCGCCTCCACTCCAGCCCACTCTGGGCCGGCGACGACACTGGCAGGTTGACGTTTTGGATGGTCGGCTGGATGCTATTTATATCGGTCGCCATATCGGCAAACAACATGCAGAAGTCGACCAGTGACTCCAGCGCTCCGGCCACCAGCGTCAGCATGGCTGCACAGGGACACGCGGTGACACGATCGTCCCGAGGGATTGGAGCGGACTAAGATATCGGCGATACTGGAGAAGTATCGATGAGTAAGAGGATTACTGCCGAGAACATCAAGCTAAAGCGGGCATACGATCCCGCGCTGGTTCGAGCGACGGCACTCGAATACTGGTCGACCGGCTGTGTGGCCGCGCGGGGTCAGGTAAGCAGATGCTGCGATCGATCCGCGGGCCAAGGATTGCACGTTTCGACGTCGCTACTCGGAAGAAATACATCGGCATCAAGACCAGCTCGGCGAACTTCGTACCCTCGCTCAAGGAGCCGATTACAATCGTTTTTGCAGCGCGTGATGAGGCTAACAACGATGCGGTCGTTCTGAAATCCTGCTTGGCCGGAGCATCCCACGACGCCCTGATTCTCGCTCGCTTCGCGCTCGCGCCGTAGTTCGTCGTAGTTCGGAGGCTACACTTCATCCCTTCGAATGCTCCTTCTCTAAGGTGTGCTCCCGCTGTTCGCGGACCATTGCGTCGTTTGGAAACAGGCCGGCTGAGATCGTATTCCTGGCGAGATAAAGCCCGTTAGCTCGATCGCAACGATCGTTGTGAAAGGAGCAACCATGAGCGACGTCGAGCGAGATCACGCTGAGAAGCGGCCGTCCATCGTCTTGACGGCATCGGACCGTGAACGGTTATTCGCGCTGCTTGGCGCCGCGCCATCGACAGTCGACATGGACACTGCCTGTTTTCTTCGCGAGGAAATCGAGCGCGCGGATGTTGCACCAGACGATATCGCACCGAATTCGGTCGTAAGACTCGGCTGTGACGTAAAATTCGTCGATCACGCAGATGCACGAATTCAACAAGCTCAACTTGTCTTCCCGGAAGAGACTCTGCGCGGCCGCTGCATTTCAGTGCTAAGTCCAATAGGAAGTGCGCTGATCGGTCTTGGACCGGGGCAGTCGATCCGTTGGACCGAGCAAGGAAGAGAGCGTAGCCTCGCAGTTCTTGAAGTGCGAGTTCGGCAAAGGAGTGGCCATGAAAGGAGTACCGCAGTCGGACGGAAGATTTGAAACATGGCGCATCGATTTTTTACAATCGGGCACTCGACCCGCTCTGTCGTTCCGTTCGTGGATTTGCTGAGACCGCACGAGGTTAAGCTTGTCGTCGACGTTCGAACCATTCCGCGCTCACTGACCAACCCCCAGTATAACGCCGCGCGGTTCGCTAACGCTTTGTCCGAGTTACAAATTGGCTATGAACATATCACCGAGCTGGGGGGACTCCGTGGCAAGAAGCGAGACGTGCCCGCGGACGTGAATGCATTCTGGGAAAATAGAAGCTTTCACAATTATGCGGACTACGCCATGAGCGATGAGTTTCGGTCCGGCCTCGCCAAGCTTCGCAAAGTTGGGCACGGGACCACTTCTGCAATAATGTGTGCTGAGACCGTCTGGTGGCGATGCCATCGAAGAATAATTGCCGACTACCTCATCACGACCGGCGAGACGGTATTCCATATTTTAGGGACCAACCACGTTGTGCCAGCATCCCTCACTCGAGGGGCTATACTGTCACCAGACGGCACGCTGTCCTATGCCCGCCCTCCTTTTCCCAGAACAAGATAATTGAGCGCTAATTGATTTCGTTTGTCAGACCCAAAGGCAAGGCCTGAACTCTCTCTGCCATCGGATGTTCCGCGGGCATTTCCGGCCGCGCAGCTCGGTTCAGCCATCACGAACCAGACGTCAGGGCGCGTCGTCCGAACGCACGATTCCGTCTTCGCCTTCCAGTCGATTGATCTGTTTGACGTCCTGGCGAGTGAATTTCAATCCGACACTGGCCCCCATACTGCCATCCTCTTCGACGACGACGACTCCGAGCTTCTCGAAGGCCCGGCTTACAGCTTGGACGTCGCCTTCCGAATGGAGCCAGGCGCTGCCGTTCGCCTCCATCAGGGCTGTGGTTTCGGCCGGGATTCCAGCAGCTCCCCGAAATCCTCGCGGCTAATTCCCGTTAAGGCGCGCGCGGCCGCAATCAAGCGTCCTGTCATTTTAATCTGGGATCCCATATTCAGGTCTCGCCGCTTGAAGGAATGATGCGTTTTTTGTCTCTTGGAACAGGTCGAGAATTCAGTAGTCGGCAGCACTCTCAATCTCACCGCCTTGTTTCCGGCCACCGTGCCCTGTCCCGCAGCTCAAGGCTCTTTCTCGAAATGCTTGCGAGGGCGGGCAGTCGGGAGTTGCCACCCACGGCGGATCGCCATCAGGCGAAGTCCAAAGCAGAGTGCGACTCCGGCAATCGTCGTCGCGATTGAGGGAATGTGCAGCAGGGCGCCTGCAACCACCACCGCCGCACCGGCCAAAGCGGCAACGGCGTAAAGATCGGCGCGCAGCACGGTTGGAACGGCGACAAGGACATCGCGCACCATGCCTCCGCCTATTCCCGTCACCATGCCGAGCAGTGCTCGCCATAACCGGATTCATGCCGAGGGCCAGCGCTTTTTGGGTGCCGGACACGGCGAAGAGCGCCAGTCCCCCAGCGTCGAACAGGAGGACGGAGTTGCGCCACCGGTCGACGCCGGGAAACCAGCAGAAGGTGAGCACGCCCGCCAAAAGGGAAACGGCCAGATATCGCCAGTCGCTGATCGCTGCGGGCGGGACCGCGCCAATCAGCAGATCGCGGGTGATACCTCCGAAATTCCCCGCCACGAACGACAGCACCAGAACGCCGAACAGGTCGAGCCGGCGCTTGACGGCAGCGGTGGCACCGCTGAGCGCGAAGACAAAGGTCCCGATTAGGTCGAGCATCAAGCAGCATGTTCATCGTGGGTCGGCGGCCCATGTGAGGTGAAGTCGTCCTCTACATCTCCCGCGCCGATCAGAAATAGCAAATGCCACCCGCAGCCGCCACCAGCCAAACCCGCACTGCAACGATCAATGTTTCCACGCAGCACGACGTTCTGGCGCTGGCTGGGCTACATCTAATAATTATATCATTCGCATTCCTAAACGACACGCGATAACGCCACGTCCGTATGGCGAATCTATTCCTGCTGACGAGGCGCCCACTGCGGCCTTTCATGTGTTGGGGGCTATCGGCGTAAGCATCGAATTTGCCGACCCGAAAAACGGGTCTGCTCTGCCTTATCTCGAGCGCCGCGGATGGATCGCCTGCTCCGTTATCCACGAAATAGGCGGCATCACAACCCGAAATTGTCTTAATGTTCTGCACGATCCCGGGGCGACGCAGCATAAGGACAATGGTGTTGATCATATGGACGAAACGAATTTTGCCGGCCTGCCTGTCGGAGGCCGACGCTTAACTATTGTTTTCAGTCGGCTTCAACACGCAGTCGCTGCGGCAGATTACGGGAGTTTTCGGCAAGCTGCCCATGCGTTGTCGATAAAGCAATCGACGCTCAGCCGTTCTGTCCAGCTTCTCGAGCACTCAATTGGCGTCGTCATCTTCGAACGGTCAAGCGGTGGCGTTCGCGCAACGCCGGCGGGTCGTCACTTTCTGCGCATGACGCGCTCGATACTGGAACAGATCGAGGCACTTATCGCATCAACAAGAGCGAAGGGATCTGGCGAAGCCGGTCGTCTCGTTATCGGGTTCTGTACCTCGCTGACGGCAGGCAATCTGCGCGCGACAATTACTCGATTTCAAGAAGCTATTCCCGCAGGTCGAACTCGTTACCGTCGAGAGATCTAGAACGCGGCTTACAACGGCGCTCCACAACGGAGTTATCGACGTAAGCATCATAACAGGCGACCAGCAGCCCTTCGATAGCAAGATCACTCCACTCTGGAGTGAACGAATTCTAATCGTTCTGCCGAGTGACCATCCTTTGGCTGCGCGCGAAGTCATCTACTGGACAGATCTGCAGCATCAGATTGTTTTGCTCAGTCACTATGATCCCGGGCGCGAGCTTGAGGATCTCCTGAACGCAAAGCTCATCTCCCCTGAACACCGGCCTCGTATCGAACGCCATGACGTCAGCCGTGGCGTCATCAAGAGCTTGATCGCCGTGGGGTTTGGCATAAGTCTTGTACTGGAATCCGATATCGGTGCCAACTTTTCCGGTCTCGTCTATCGTGAGCTGCGCGACGGAACGGGGCCGAGTCGCATCGGCTTTTCAGCGGTCTGGCGGGGAGACAATGAAAACCCTGCCCTCCAAAATCTCCTAAAATTGCTTGCCGAGCGCTATCCCTTCGGTCCGGTGGCCCCGTGAGACGTCCTTCGTGATCTTGCAAAAGCGCGGTCCGTCGCCATGAATCGCGCCAGCATCGGCGCGATCAGCCTTGCTGGATCATGCGCAGGTTGGCCGGTTTCTTTTGAAAGCACCTCCGCGTAAGCAAGGATATCCCGATGCACCGCTGCCGGAGTTCAATCGTCAACTTCACTGGCTTGTCGTCAGCGATGGCGCCAAGTTTCAGCTTAGCCATCCTTTTCAACCCTTGTAAGGTTCGAGCACGAGGTCGCGATTGACGATCACCCGTACCGGAAATCCCGGACGGATCGTCAGCGTCGGCTGGATGTTGAGATTGCGCCGCACCACCTGCTGGCCAGTCTGATTGATCGAGTTTCCTGCCCCTCGCCGCAAGGCCTGAATGATAGCGCTGTTTGTGTCGCTAACATCCGTCCCTGAATTCACCTCAGTCCCGACGGCGAGCAGGGTTGAGAGCGCGGCCGCTCCCAGCAGTTCCTTCCAGTGGTTGTCGACCTCGTCCTCAAGACCGGAATACCCGGCAGCATCGGCTCCCGGTTGTCGTTCCAGCACAATGGATCGACCATCCGGCATGACTAGCCTCGTCCAAACCAGAAGCACGCGTGATTGGCCAAACGTGACCTGGCTGTCGTAGATCCCGATCAGCCGCGCGCCCTGTGGGATAAGGCGAGCTCGTCCCGTCGGGGTGTCATACACATTTTCGGTTACCTGCGCTGTGATCTGGCCCGGCAGATCCGAACGAATTCCAGTAATGAGCGCAGCGGGAATCATGGTCCCAGCCTGAACCACGAAGGGCGAGGCGGGCTTCACCAATCGCTCAGGACTAGTGGTTCGTCGGTCGATTGGAGCATTAACGAACGCAAGTTTGCGGTCTTGACCGTTCTGAAGAAAGGCATCGTCGGTTGAAGTGGCCCCACCTGCGCTCTCGCTTGACGTCGCTGGGCCACGTGACGAGCGCGCAACGGTATTCGCAAAGACTTTGCTGGTGCGAGCTGCCTCACTCTCCTGATTGATCCGTTGCTGCTCGGCATCGACCGCAAGTGGGCTATTTTGGTTTTGTGCGGCGACAATCGGGCGGCCCAGATCACCGGGCAAAGGAGGTCCCAGTCGCGGCACTTCCGGCGGAATTGAGCCGTAGTCCTTGGGTAAGCTCGCAAGCTTGTCTGCCACATTGTGGTGATCGGTTGAGTAGAGTTCGTCCGAGGCAGGAGCCCGCTTCTCGCGTGTTTGCAGCGCCAGGAAAACGGCAGCGGAAATGAGGGTGAGCGCTAAAGCCGTGCCTCCAATCAGCGCTTTGCGCGAGACTCGCGTGACGTGCGGGCGCTCCGGCCGCAACCGGAAAGAACTCGCCATCTCCGCCTCGGGCGCCGGCCGAACACCCGCCCCGTTTGTGGCCCCCTGTTCGGTATTGCTCATCAAGATCTCCCGTCGGTTCTGATGATGCGGACCTTTTGCTGGTCCTCGCCCCCCAGCCGCAGTTCGGCGGCTGCGAACAGCCGGTCGACAATCAGGACGTTGCCGAACGCGCGATAGTTGACGAGCCCGGTCTTTCCGTCCGAGTTGATGACAAGCAGCGGCGGCATCTCGCCTTGCCCGATGCCGGGCGAGAACTCGATGTAGACCTTGCGACCGTCGTCAAAGGCGCTGACGGGGCGCCAGGGAGGATTGTCGCCCTCAAAAGCGTATCGATATCGCCGTTGGGCAGGGTCTGGAATGAAGGGCTTGGGCGGCAGCGCACGACCACGCGCGGCTCGGTCTTCAGGATAGAACCAGGAGACCGACGGCATGTATGATTTTTCACGCGAGCGCAGCTCGATCAGGTAGGTCCGCCGATCTGTGTTGAGAACGAGGTTGGTTTCGATGGCGGCTCGTGTCGGCTTGACCATGATATGGACCCGCCGTGTGTCGCCACTGCCGCTCTCGGTATCGCCAACGACCCAGCGCACCGTGTCACCGGCGGCCACGGGTCCCGAGCCGATCAATTGCTCGCCCGGCTCCAAGGCGATATCGGTGATCTGTCCTGGCGCCGCATAGATTTGATAAAGCGCGCCCGGACTATAGGGAAACACCTGAACCGCGTTGAAATACCCTGCCTTCCGAGGCTGAACGCGGGCCGCGTCGTTGGCGCTTTCGATTCGGTCAAGTGGCGCCTCGGCTTCCTTTTCCTTGCCACCGCGTGCCGGCATCCAAGCAGGGGGCACGTGAAGAGGACGCGGCCGATCGTCCGCAAGCGCTGGCTGATTGGGCAGCGGCGGGATTTCGTCGTCATAACTGATTTGCGGAGGTTTGAATGTCGTGCACCCCGCGAGCGCATAGGCGCAGATCAGGAGAGCCGAAAACCCATTCCCCATTTTCATTCGCAGTGAACGTTGATTTCTCCGCATCACTGTCAAAACTCCTTCGACCAGTTGATGGCGTTGACGTAGATGCCAAGCGGGTTTTTGCGCAGCCGATCAATATCGCGCGGCGGTTCGACGACAACACCGACGATGGCGCTCCACCGCTCTGTGGTCGCGAGTTGGCCGTTCTCGTAGCGGCGTTCGATCCAGGCGATGCGGAAGCTGTCGGGCGAAGCCCTGAGCACGCTGGATACTTCGACGGCGACCTGGATCTTCCCGACTTTCGTGAACGGATCGTTGTTGCGGGCGTAGTCGTTTAGCGCGGCGGCACCGCGATCGGTTGTGAAATCGTACGCCCGAAGCCAATCCTCGCGTAGCACGATGGCGTCCATGGGGAGGGCGCGAACATGTTCGATGAAGCGGGCGAGATGGAAGGCGATCTGAGGGTCGGTTGCCTTATGAGCCGAGGTTGCCGGTGCGACCGCCTTTGCTTCGCCGAGACGATCGACCTCGATGACCCACGGCGTGATGGACCCCTGTGCCGACTGCCAGACGAGCGCAGCGGCAAAGCCGGCAGAGAGGAACAGACAACCAAAGGCCATCAAGCGCCAATTCCTGGCCTGGACACGCGCCGAGCCGATCCGGTCATCCCAAACCTGCGCGGCTTTTTGGTAAGGCGTAACCGGCTGAGGTGTGCGGCCATAGTGAACGGCCGATCGTTTGAACATGTTGATCTCGACATACAAGACGAAGGGCGTGGGTGGCGTTTGGTGCGTTTGAAGAGTTCTGCTGCGATGGTTCTGATGTCAGCGCTCTTGATCCTTGAGATCGACGGAGGCCCCGCCTCCGCCGTGATCCCCAGACCGCAGCGCCTGCGTAGTCGCCGAGACGCCATGACTGACCGTCTGTGCACGCTTCATGCGGCGAACCCACGCGGGTGCGCCTCCAGAAGGATCTGCACTGCCGGCTTCGTCGGGCGCGGCGCTCGACCTACCAAAGTGAGCGGCGAGCGATCGCAAGGGGCTAGCCGCAGAGGAAGAGCCGGCCTCGGCGGACGGCCCTCCCGTCCGAAACGCGGATGCCGCGCCGCCTACGAGCGCGCTGCCTCCCCTCGCCGCGCCTCCAACCATGCTGCCGGTGAGAGCAGCCCCGCCTGCTGTGAGTGCTGCTCCGGCGGCTACCACGCCACCTGCGGCCATCGTGGTTCCAACTGCTGCACCGGGCCCAAGTTGCGGACCGCCTGATACAATGCCGTTTGCAATTCCAGGCCCGAAGATACCGAGGCCCAGCAAAGAAAGGGCCGCGAGCACCAATGCCATCGCATTTTCGATTGTCGGCTGGTTGCCACCAAACCCCGAGGTAAACTGGGAGAACAGCGTCGATCCGATGCCAACGATGACGGCAAGCACCAGGACCTTGACGCCGGACGAGATGACGTTCCCGAGTACGCGCTCGGCGGCGAAGGCGGTCTTTCCAAACAGGCCGAACGGAATCAGAACGAAGCCGGCCAGCTACGCAATAAATCAAGTCAAAGCGGACGGAGCTAGAATCTCGTTCTCGTAAGCGTGGGTCAGGGTTGGGGCGCGGCTCTTCGGAGAGGAATTTAGGTGCTTGTTGACCTTTATCGCCGGTATCGCGATGCGCTGGACGCGATCGTCCATGAGGCGCAGCCCGTCGAGTATAACTGGGGAGAGTTGCCGAACCCGCTGAGCGGGGTATGGCTCGCGTATAGCGAGATGTTCAACGAATTCTCGCGAGAGATCGCAAACAGCCTCAACGAGTTGAATGACTATAGTCTTCGTCTGAAGGCTTGGAACACCGTGATCGCTCCTATGATCGACGCGGAGAAGCTCGACGCCACACATGAGTTTATAGATCCGATTGCGACCATCGGATTGAATCTGCCTTATGTGATCCGGTCGCGGTTCATGTTTGCAGCAGCCCATTTATCTCACCAGGCAAATCGATCGCGCGAGGGTGCATCATGGCGCGACGAATTCCCACTAGACAACGAGGTGTATTTCGCCGCGGCCGACAAGTTCGGCGCCCCATGGCGAACGTACAACGCTTTTAAACAATGCATCGAGCAGTTTGGTAACAAAGAGTATCAGACGGCGACACGGGACTTTCGGAATGCATATAACCACCGGTTCTCGCCGCGTTTTGTTATTGGGATCACCAAGATTGTTGCACGAGAAGTGGATACGGAAGCAAAATCCATTCATTATTCGTTTGGAGGGCTGCCGGCGCTTAGTCTTGATTTTGTTGCTGGGCTCATGGACGAACAATATCAGCTTGGCTTAAAAGCCTTTCGCGCATTTCAGGCGTTGGTCCGCGAACACGAGGCTAGCATCGCTAAAGACAACATTGTCTGATGGTACGGGTTTAGCCATGGTTGACCATTTCGAAAGCCCTAAGCGAACCATCCAACGCGCGAAGCATCACATCGACGACCTGGAACGGCACGTCATCGCCTTCACGGCCAGCAACACGTGGACCCACGTCGTCGATCTGGATGCAGATGGATTCCATCATCTGCACAAGATCAGATGGAGTCGTAGCCTTCCAGATGACTTACCGAGCATTTTGTTCGACGCGGTGAATAATCTCAGGTCTGCGCTCGACCAGTGCGGATACGCTTGCGCCATGGCCGCGAAAAACAAGTCCACAAAGCACATCAAGTTTCCCTTTGCGAAAGACGAGACCCATTTCCTTAGGGCTCTCCCCGGATGCTGCAAGGATTTGCCTGCGGAAATCATCGCGCTGTTTCGGAGCTACAACGCATACAAAGGAGGGAATGACGTTCTCTGGGCATTGAACGAATTGTGTAATACCAAGAAGCACTTCTCCTTGGTGCCCATGACTGCCGGCAGGGCCATCCTTAGAATTATCCCTACCGCCGAGCACCCTTTAGCGAGCAAAGCACGACCGACCGCCGAGCACCTTGCCAAGGGTGTTAGCCCAGCCGGGTTCTACGGGCTTGTAGGCGGAAATGTTAGCCCCCGCGATCCCCGTTGGGACGCATCAAGAAATGAACTACTGTTGCTCAGAACCGACCCCAAAAAGCATGTCAATCACGATGCAAACGTTTCCCCGACCGTATCTATTGAGGGCATCGATTTTTTGCGCCACAAGCCCGCCGTTGGCGTCCTCAAACAAATGCTGAATGCTGTCGCCGCAGTCGGCGAAGCCACTGAGAGTGAGTGCCGACGGTTGGGCTTGATCTGAAAGGCGAGCCATCCCATCAGGGGTGACCTTTCTCAAGTATAGAACTCGGCTCGCTTAGCGGTGGGCTGTAGCAACATCGTCGCCGGGCCTTTCCGCGGTCGCACAGAACCGCACCAGTTTCGCACCAGAAACGAGCTCTTCGAAAGCAAACAAACGCGATCGCATTTGAACGAAAACGCAAGGAAATCAACGAAAGTCATCTTTAGCCGGCCGCTCATAACGGTCTGGTTGCAGGTTCGAATGAAAATAAATGAACTAGCTACTGGGTTGTCTTAGGTCACCGCACCAGAAACGCTCCGGAAAGTTAAAGAACAATACTTTTCGAACTCTAGCCTTCTCGACAATGATGAGCACGCTGCTAAGCGTGTTTCGGACGCGTTCGACACCGCGACTGAACTACGCGATGAAGAACTAGGCGGGGCATCGTCCTTCGGCCTAGCTCGGCCATGTGATGGTGAGCGGAACGAAAAGCCGGACCGGTCAGCACATATGCGCATCACGGTCCGGCTCCTAGCGTCACTGAACTACATCGAGCTGCGGCAATAACGGCTCGCTATCGCAAAGCCACGCACGCATCTTGATGTGTTTCATCAAGGCTATTGTGCGCCGGTGAAGGCTACTTCTTTTTCTTCTTGCCGGTCGCCTTCTTTGCTTTCTTTGCCTTCTTCGCTTTCTTAGCCATGTTGCCCTCCAGATCCCAAGTTGATTCAATGCAAGTCGACCTCGACATGCATAAAAATAGAGTACACCACAATAGCAAAATTGATACTGCGCGGTTCGAAGAAGGTAAACGGTGGCAGACCGTAGCGCGTTGCAAGTTGCCAACCTCTTTCACGAGGCCTCAACGCGATACGTGGACACCCTGCCCCGCTGGAAACATCCGCACCGAGATTGACATGAAGACCACGCCGCAAAGGGCAGGCAGCTCGGAGCTGAAACAATTGCTCAGTGCTTCAGCCAGGGTCGAAGGCCATCCTGTATTATTGAAAATCCATCCCTTCTTTGCGCCGCGCTTTCTTCTTCTACGATTTGCCTGATGTCGCCATTTCTAATCGTTGCTGGTGATCTGCATCATGCATCGTCCATCAGATGAGTGGAGAAAGTTCGAGACGAACTTTTTCGGCAGCTCACGTTTTTTGATCCTTCGCGATGCCGCGTTCTGTTATAATTCCAGCGGGTTCTTGGCCGCGCCGTATGCCGGCTGCGATAGCAGCGGGATATTGCGGAGAGCCGACCGTCGAGTCATTCTTGAAGCGCGTCGGTACCGAATATCCTCAACCGCGGGTCAAAGAAGGGAGGCGTCAGCTGTGGTTGCGAGACGATCTGGACCGAGCTATCGCGCCGGACATCGTGCCGGGCGACCTCGCCGCGGATTTGTGACGTTGGAGCGCCCACTTCCACGCTTTGTGGAGGTGCGTCGGCTTGCCCGCGGTTCGGTCGCATTCTACTTCCGGATCCCGACCTATTACCGCAAGCTCGGCTGCGAGATGGCGAATGAGCCACTTGGGACAAGCTACGAAGCCGCATGCGGCGATGACGGAAAAGGCGGACGCGCCGCCACACTCAATGCCTTATTCGATGAGTGGAACGGCCAGCGCAGAGGAGAGCCGGGCGGGCAGGGAAAGATTGCGCGCTATGGCACAATCGATTGGCTGTTCCGGCAATACAAGACGGAGAAGGCCTATACCGAGAAAGTCTCTCCAAGGTCACGCCCTGACTACGAGCGGATCATGCAGATGATCTGCGATACCGTCGGTAAGAGCGGACGGCGGATCGGCGAACGGCAGATCATGGAAGTCACGCCACGGGCCGCTGATAAAATCTACGACAAGATCATCAACGGGCCGAACGGACTCAGGCTGCGGCAGGGCGAGAAAGTGGTCGGCCTCTGTCGCAAGGTCTGGCGCATCATGCGTCGGCTGCACCCGGAGCTGTTCGATAAGAAACACCCGAACCCCTGGGACGACTTCACCCTCAAGAGCCGCACCAAGACCAAGAAGCACGCGGTCACCCGCGAGGAGGTCTATAAATTTGCGTGGGGCTGCATTAAGGAAGGCCGGCCTGAACCCGCGGCCGTCGCAGTGATCTGCTTTGAGTGGCTGCAACGGCCCGAGAATGTGGTGGCCGGTTTTCTGACTTGGCCCGACTATCGCAGCAAGAATTGGCCACACGCCGTGCGCATCGAGCACCATAAGAACAATGCGTTGGTCTGGCATCCGCTAGAAGAGACTCTCGACGGCGAGACCGTCAAGTTTTATGCCGAAGCAGAGGACGTCTTGAGCCATCTGCCCAAGCTTGGCGTCCCGATGATCATGCGTCGGATCGAAAGGGGTGAGTGCAAGGGCCACGCCAAAGTGTGGTCCTACCCCGGCATGGAAAAAGTGGTGCAGCAGATGCGCAAGAAGATCGACGGCGTGTCAAAGCTGTTCACGCTTGATGCCTGTCGACACGGCGGCATGACCGAGCTTGAGGAAGCCGAACTGACGGACGGCCAGGGTCGTGCGCTTTCCGGACACAAGACCGCACAGGCCTATCGCGGCTATGCCAAGGAAACGATGATGCGAGCGTTGGCTGCGACCCGTAAGCGACATGCACACCTCTTGGCGCAGAAGGAACTCGATCAGCAGAATGCTGATGGAGCAGCATCAGCTCGAGACGAAATTCAGCAGATCTCCCCAACGTCGAAGACTAGTGTCGGATCGCAAAAATAGACTTCGCGCTTCGTTGAACGCTGCAAAGGGTCGACGGTGTCTCGCGGCTGGCGATCCTGCACGCGAGGACGTGGCAACGATCGAAAGCTCGCAACCCACAGACAGCGTTCACGCGCTCAATTCGCATTTTTGATGGGTTGACGTGTTCAACCCGCGACGTCCTCCGTCGGCCTTCGACCAAACGAAACCAGCACAGAATTTCCAAATGCGGGGCAAACTGAATTTCCAAATGCGCTGGAAATTCCGCCTCAAGTAAAACCATTTACTTAACAAAATCAGTGCGTTGGCTCTGGCTGGGGCGGGAGGGATCGAACCTCCGAATGGCGGAATCAAAATCCGCTGCCTTACCGCTTGGCTACGCCCCAAAAGGCCTGGCCGGAACACGGGATCGACCGACGCGATCGGTGTCCGGCACCGCCGGTCTATAGAGGGTATCTCGCCATTTCAACAGGCAGCGGGGGCGAATTTCACCCCAAAATCAGCTCCATCGATGTGACCCTTTATAAAGGGTCCCTGCTTCCGGTCTCCCGGGCCGGTTTTTCGCGCCCGGGCGGGACCGATACCGCCCCCCGGAGAGTTGAGAGAACCCTGGTTTCGTGGGAAGACGGCGGCAGCTCATTAGCCAAAAAAGCGAGATTATCGTCATGACTTACCGCGCGCCGATCTCCGACATCCTGCTCGCGCTCAACCACGGCGCCGGACTGCAGGCGGCCGTGAAGGCCGGCCATTACGGTGATTTCGACGCCGAGATCGCCGCCGCCGTGCTGGAGGAAGCCGGCAAATTCGCCGGCGACGTGCTGGCGCCGTTGAACCGGGTGGGCGACGAACACGGTATCAAGCTTGCGGACAACAAGGTGACGACCGCGCCGGGCTGGCCCGATGCCTATCAGCGCTGGGCCGCCGCCGGGTGGAACGCAGTGTCCGGCCCGGAAGCCTTTGGCGGCCAGGGCCTGCCGCTCGCGATCAACGCCGCCTGCACCGAAATCTGGAGCGCGTCGAATATCGCCTTCGGCCTCTGCCCGCTGCTGACGCTTTCGGCGATCGAGGCGCTCGACGCCCATGGCACTGAGGAACTGAAGAAGGTCTATCTACAAAAACTCGTCTCCGGCGAATGGACCGGCACCATGCAGCTCACCGAGCCGCAGGCCGGCTCCGACGTCGGCGCGCTGCGCACCCGTGCCGAACGGGCCGGCGACGGCACCTACCGCATCAAGGGCACCAAAATCTTCATCACCTATGGCGATCACGACATGACCGACAACATCGTGCATTTCGTGCTGGCGCGCCTGCCCGATGCGCCCGCGGGCACCAAGGGGATTTCGCTGTTCTTGATTCCGAAATTCCTCGTCAATGCCGATGGCTCGCTCGGTGAACGTAACGACATCTATCCGTCCGGCGTCGAGCACAAGCTCGGCATGCACGCCTCACCCACCTGCACCATGACGATGGGCGATCATGGCGGCGCCATCGGCTACCTGATCGGCGAGGAAAACAAGGGCATGCAATGCATGTTCACGATGATGAACCAGGCCCGCCTCGGCGTCGGCCTCGAAGGCGTCGGCATCGCCGACCGCGCCTATCAGCAGGCGCTGGCCTTCGCGCAAGAACGCAAACAGGGCCGCGCCGTCGGCAAGCAGGGTGACGGGCCCGATCCGATCATCGTGCATCCCGACGTCAAGCGCATGCTGTTGCAGATGCGCAGCATGACGGCCGCGGCGCGCTCGATCTGCTATGCAACGGCCGTGGCGCTCGATATCTCCGCTCGCGCCAAAGACCCGAAGGTGCGCGCCGATGCGGCCGCGCGCGGTGCGCTGCTGACGCCGATCGCAAAGGCGTTCTCCACCGATATCGGCAACGAGGTGACGTATCTCGGCGTGCAGATTCATGGCGGCATGGGCTTCATCGAGGAAACCGGCGCCGCGCAGCATTACCGCGATGCGCGCATCACCTCGATCTACGAGGGCACCAACGGCATCCAGTCGATCGACCTCGTGACACGAAAACTCGCCGCGAATGGTGGCGCATCCGTGTGGGCGCTGCTCGATGAACTCGGCGGCATCGTCAAGCAGGTCGAAGCCTCGAACGATCCGGCCTTCGGCACGACCGGCGCAAAGCTGCGCGACGCGCTCGGCTCGCTCGAGCGCGCCAGCAAGTGGCTCCTGGAGCGCGTGGCGTCTGCGCCGAACGACGCGCTCGCCGGCGCCACGCCTTATCTGCGCCTGTTCGGCTCGACGCTCGGCGGCTGCATGCTGGCCGGCGAAGCGCTGGCCGCGAAGAGCCATGGCGACGCTGGCGATCCGCAGCGTTACGTGACGGTCGCGCGGTTCTTTGCCGAGAACATCACCGTGCAGGCCGGCGCGCTGGAGAAGACGGTGACGGACAGCGCCGATGCCGTGAACGGCGCGGATGCGGCATTGCTGGGGTAAGCCTTTGTAGGGCGGTAGGCGTAACCCGCCTTCGCGAGTCCGGGCTCGACGAACCAAGCGGCGGATTACGTTTGCGCTGATCCGCCTACAGTCCTTGCCCTTAGTGGGTACCGCACGCGAATCCCAAAAAAGCACAACAAGTTCCATTGTGCCGCTCGTTGTTTTGAGGCAACACCCTTGAAAAAACAGATTGTCCCGTAGTCTCCGGCCGTTGCGGATTCATTTCGCAATCCGAAGAATGAACCCTGTCGCGTGCTTGTGTAATCAGGCTCATGCGGAGCCTTGGGAGGCCGGATCATGG
This sequence comes from Bradyrhizobium sp. 157, assembly GCF_023073815.1. Lineage (NCBI taxonomy): Bacteria > Pseudomonadati > Pseudomonadota > Alphaproteobacteria > Hyphomicrobiales > Nitrobacteraceae > Bradyrhizobium > Bradyrhizobium sp. 157. The sequence goes on from NZ_JADPKF010000068.1 coordinate 23,376, forward strand.
ACCCCTGGCGATTGGCGACGACGGCGCAGCGCCGCATCAACGTTCTCGCGGGCCTCGCTCTCGCGAGCTGGATTATCGTTTGTCTCGCTGGCTTCGATTCGGCTTCCACCGAACGCGTCAGCGCTTCTGTCGTCAGCGCTTCCATCAAGAATGCCGCCGCTTCCATCGAGAGCGCCGACGCGCCTTCAATCGTGGCACGTCAGGAACCATCTCTCCCCGCAACCGCCGAGCCTACGCACAAGCCGCCTGTGATCGCGCTGGCAAGCGCCGCCATCGATGCCATCGATGTGCCAATCCCTACCGCATCCGTGATCGAGAAAGCGCCTGACACGACGAAAGCTCCTGACGCGACCGCAGGCCTGGAGGAGCCGAAACCTGTTGTCGTGGCCGCGCTGACCGACCCGGCGGAGGTACTGCCGCCGGAAATATCTTCCGCCGAGGTTGCGACCACGGTCACGCCCGATCCTGCACCCGACAATGCCGTGCAAGCTGTGCGCACCATCGAAATCAACGAGGAATGTCTGGTCGTAGAGCCCTGCATCGATCGCTATTTGTGGGCTCTCTACGAACGCGCGCCCAAGATCGACGCCATCAAGGTGCACGAGCGGAGGAAGGTGACAGTCAAGAGGAAGGGCAAGACGGTGACTGTCACCAAAACCTTTACCAGGCGTGTCGACGAGGATTTTACGTGGAAGGATCCGAAGGCCGCGGAAAGAGCCGGCATGACCATGATGGACTACGTGATCGGAGGCATGGACGAAAGCTTCAAGCTAAAGCTCTTTCATATGCTGCACGCGGCTGAGCAGGCCGGGCTCTCGCCCGGCATCACCAGCGCATTTCGCGATGACTACCGTCAATCGATTGCGACCGGGCTGAAGGCAGCAAGCGACCGATCCTACCATGGCGGGAGTTTGCGTGGCGGCTACGGCCGCGGGCTCGCGGCCGACGTGGTGAGCGTCAAGGGCGCGAGCCGGGCGCAGCGATGGGTCTCCACCGAAAAGCTCTGGAACTGGATCGACGAGCACGGCAAGGAATTTGGAATCGGGCGGCCCTACCTCGACAGAGATCCGCCGCATGTCGGGCCGATCGACGGCAAGGAATATGCCTCTCGCCGCGGCGGCACGAACACGCAGGAAGCGCAAGTGAGTGCAAAGAAGCGCGTCCGTGTGGCCGCGCGGCACGATCACAAGGGGCTCGATCACAAGGCAGCGAAACAGGCGAAAACCGCAAAACAGGCGAAAACCGCGAAACTGTCGAAAGGCAGGACCATGTAGCCGGTTCAGGGCGCGCCCTTCCCGCATGGCGGGAAGATGGCCAAGTTGGCGGCTCCTCTAACCTAACCTCGACGCCTTAGCGTCGCGAACTGGCCGCAGCGACCGTCAAGGCAATCGCTGCGGGATCGCAGCAGAGCACCATCAACAATATCAGCCAGCGAACCGCGGCTTCGGGCGCGGCACCGACCATCATCGCGAGATACTGGATCGGGCCCGTAGATGCTTCGATGCGCGAACGTTCGCCGGCCAGCGCCGCGCGTTGCGCCTGCAGTCCAACCAGCGTTGCGGTGGCCGCCTGGCGCTGCGCATCCAGCCCATCCCGCGTCGCGCGCTCCTGCGTTGCGATGTTGATGGCCCGCGTCACCCGGCCGCGGCGTGTCGATTCATCCACGGCACGGTCAATTTGCGCAATGCGGTTGGCCAAATCGGCAACGACAGCCGATTGCGCCGAGACGCGAGCGTCGAGCGATTCAATGCGCTCGGTGACGCCGGAGCGCGCCGTGGCCGCGACGCTGACATGCGCCTCGACCAGCTTGCCAAACACGCCGGCGGCGTTGATCAGCGCAAGGCCGGCAACAAGCGCGACCATGACCGAGCGCATTTTCCAGTTGGTCCGGCGCCAATGCGCCGCCAGCCATCCGGCGATCACGAGCTTGCCGGCCTCCATCGTGGCGGCAAGCACCATCACGGCAACCGGGTCACCGGGAAATATTTCGGCCATGCCCGCGACTGAAAAATAGGCCGCAACCGTTGCCAGCGCGAAAGCTGCAACAAGGGCGATGGTGCGGCTGGTGACTATCGACGTGGCGGGAACGGCCTCCGCCACGATGGGCGCGACGGAAACTGTCGGCGGCTCGAGCTGCGCGTTGGGCGCCTCCGGCTCGCCGCCGAGCTCGGTCGTCTTGACGTCGGTTGTCGTGACGTCAGCTATCTTGTCTTCTGCTGTTTTGTTTTCGGCTATCTTCGCCTTGGCGGCCTTGGCCTTGGTGCTCTTGCCGGCCTTGGCGCGACCGGAAGCAGAAGAGGAGCGGCCGCGCTTCGTTGCCGGCAACGGCGCCTCGCCAGATGGTTCGACGCTCATCTCTTCCGCAGGTGTCGCCACCAATCTGGGCGTACGGTTTGAAGCGTTCGCCCAGGCGTCAAGCTGGTGTCTGATGCGCGCAGCGTCGCTGTCGCCCTCCGACAGTTCGGTCGCGGAGATCGCTTGCGTGGTCGCACGGCCTGTCATGTGGCACCCTGCCTCGTAGCGGCGAAAGCCAGCTTCTCCTCGGCGAAGAACTGGAGTGTGCCGTAACCTTCCGTGTCGACGGCATATCTAAAGCTTCCGTCAACCGTCGGAAAAACGGCGACAACCGTACCCGACTCCTGATCGTTAGCGACGTTTTCGACTTGCTCGCCGATCGCAAACTTCGACATCGAAAACTCCTTTCCGGATTCGTCGATGCGATTATATCTGCACAAGCAGGCGGTAGCTTCTTAACGATGCGCCTTCCGGGATTTAGGACGGCGGTTGTTGCACGAATGTCTCATCCTGCTCCCAGGAGGGGAACCGCTCTGCACATGGAGCGCGAAACCAACACGGCGCAATGTCCGGATTGAGTCAGAAGTGCGCTTCGAAGCGGAAATCTGCCGATCATCTGAATTTGCCATTTCAGGCCCCGGTTCTTCGGTGCCAAGCAAACTCAGATAACGATCGAACGGGCCTGACCACGCGGTGATGAATTTCGCCTCCGCCCTCGCTCATTAAGCTTCGGCCGACAGGGTCGCTGCGCCCTTTCCTGCGAAGGGTACGCTCATCGCGCGTCCGCCCGATGCAATACAGAACTGTTGCCGCTTGACGACAGTCATCGCCATCCCGGCACGGCGACCGTACTTCTACGCTTTGCGAATCGTCCGCGTCGCGCCTTTACTGTCAACGCAATCTGTATTTCCTGAGCGTTCTATTTTCCGTGCCGCGCCAGAAAAGGCGCGGGAGCTGAAGTGCGTATTTTTACGGGCCGATTTCCCCTACGGGACGCCCCGAAGACCACGGTGTGAACCGTGGCTGGCATGAACCCTGCATAGGTTGAACGAAATAAGCCAAACGAACCGATATCCAGCAACGAAGGTCACCATGCTCGTTACTCTCGTCGCCGTTCTCTGCAACAGCCAGCTCTGTCTCGAAAAAATCGTCACCACCAGTGACCAGTCCGGCATCACCATGAGCGCCTGCGCGGTCAACGCGCAGATCGGAATTGCCGACTGGCTCGCCAAGGGCCCGTATCGCGAATGGCGATTGCAACGCTACAAGTGCGTGCTCGGAAAGTACGTTCCGAAGAACGAAGCCTAAGGCGCCGCAGGCTGCCTCACGCTGGCGCGGCTGTTTGCCGGGCATAACGAATTTGCGTGCGTCAACGTTCGTAAGCATGACTCACCTACTCGCGGCGCGTTGCGCCCGAGGTTTGCATGAACCTTTTCCCTCAAAACAGAGGGAGCAGGGAATGCCGGGTGCTTGCTGCACCCGCGGTCTCGTGTGCAAGAGATAGAGTGAGATGCGCACACGAGCATACAGGTACAGCCGGAGCACTCCGGCATTCCCTGCGCAATGGTTTGACGGCTTATGCCGCGCTCTCCCTGGAGACGAATTCCTCTTGCCTCCATCACTGCCGGCTTGATGGCGAGATCGATCCGGTCGGATCAAATTCGCCATCGGCAGCTTGGCACCAGCCACGGGTGTCAGGACCACACGTCTATATTTTGGTATTCGGTGAAACACGCCGAAACGAAGAAAAGCCTTTAAAACAAGTACTATTCGCCTAGCCTGTTTCGGGGTGCTTCGGCGGGTTTCGCCAAATCTAGGGCCCGGCCCCAAGGCCAGCCCTATTGGTCAAACCCTTTAGGAGCCTGAAACCGCAATGGATATTACCACAACCGCCGAACCTGCTGGCAAGCGACCGCGCAAGGGCAGCGTCATCCTGACCGATCGCATGTGCGAGAAGCGGGTCGCGAAGCGGGTCAAGATTTACGACCGCAAATGCCCGGGCCTCTACGTCAGCATCATCCCGGCCGGGATAGCGACCTTCTTTTTCAAGTTCACCGATCGCGCCACCGGCAAGCAATGCTCCAAATGGTTGGGCGTCTATAACCCCGAAACCTTCGCGGTCGAGCATGCCCGCACCGAGGTCTATGCCCTGAAAACCCGGATCGGCAACGGCGAGAACGTGGCAGAGAGTTTGCGGCAACAGAAGGCGCAGAAGGCAAAACGGGGCAAGACTGTCGATGAGATCATCGAGGAACGGATCGAGTGGATGAAGACGCCGGTTCGCAAGCCGGACGGAGAAATGCGACCCCGGCTGGAAAGCTGGGAAAATACCGCCAGCCACTTGCGGCGCTTCGTTAGCCCAAGGCTCGGCAAAAAGCTACCGGGCGAAGTTACCAAGCACGACATTGCGACGCTCTCGAATGATATCGTCGAGGGCAAGTTCGGGGTTCCCTCGGTCAGCAATGCGCGGCATATGCGCAAGGCGGCCTCGGGCCTGTTCAACTGGGCAGCGGAAGCCGGCCGCGATTATGTAACCGCCAGTCCTTGCGTAAACCTGCCGAAGCTTGACCCGGAGCATCCGCGCACGCGCGTCCTTTCCGAGGACGAGATCAGGATTTTCTGGCACGGCCTCGACCGCGACGACCTGCCGTGGGATCGCCGAACGAGGCTCGCGCTCAAATTCGAGTTGGTCACCATGTTGCGGTCGGCTGAACTGCTCGGCGCACATTGCGACGAACTGTTCGATCTCGACGGTGAAAATCCGCGCTTCGACGTCCCGCTCAAGCGCGTCAAGAAGCGGCGGGTGATCCAACAGCCGCTTTCCAATCTGGCGGTGGAGATCATCAAGGAGGCCCTGCGCGGCAGCAACAAGCAGTTCGTGTTCGCGAGCCCGCTGGGCGATATGCCGATGAACCGCAAGATGATGGCAACGGCGCTGCGTGGCACGAAGCACAAGGGCAAGGTCAAAACGCCCGGCATCTGCGCGCTGCTCGGCCTCAAGCCGTTCACCCCGCACGATTTGCGCCGGACGGCGGCGACCCTGGCGGGCGATCTCGGCTTTGATGATGGGTGGATCGCGAAATGTCTCGATCACGCCGCGAGCAAGAAGCAGGAGCAGATCGTGCCTTCCGTCACCGGCAAGGTCTACAATCACTCAAAGCGCATGAAGGAGAAGCGCGCGGTGCTGGATGGCGTCGCAGCGGAGGTTCGGCGGATCATCAGCGAGCCTGCAGAAACGGAACTGCGTCTCGTCGCCTGAACTTTCAGCCCGCCCCCATCTCCGGGTCGGGCTTTTCTCTTTGAAACACGCTGAAACGCGCCATTTGGTCACTGGTACGTTTACTGGCGCGGGGAGGAAACGGTCCGGGCCCTTGCGCAAACGCATAGGCGGGCCGCCCGAGCGGGTATGCTGGCGGTACCATCACGGGTCGCGGCGCGGCTGTCGCATCTGTCGAACCACGACCCTTAGCGAGATCGACGCCGAAGTCCGCGCGGCGCTGACCGAGGTCGGAAATAGATAGGATTGACACCGTGGCGCCGCCAAAGAAAACAATCTAGAGTTATTCTTGGCGATGGAAGCAAGGCCGAGGGGGGTGTGCGATGCGCATACGGCGGATGAAATTCGAACTGTTTGCTATTATGGCGACCTTGGGGTTCGGCGTAGGAATACCGAGTTCAGGCTTCGCCTCTAGTGTCACGGTCGGCTCATGGAATAACGCAAACTGTGCCCCTTTCAATTGCAGTGTTAACGGTGGTGTCCCCGTTCATTATCAGCAAATCTATTCCGCTAGTGCGCTCGGGGGGCAGCTAACGTTTGATACGGTCACGTTTTACAACGCTCTCAGCGGTGGACATCCTGAGGTCGTCAACGCCCACTATCAAATCTCCTTTTTTCAGACCACGTCTGCTCTCCACACAAACGAGCCGATCCCCGATCCTGGATCATTTCATAAATTCTTCGATGGTGAGCTTGGCGGCCCGATAGTGGGGTCAAGTTACAGCATTGTAGGCAACCATTATTCATACCGAGGGAGGGACAACTTGGTTATGGACGTTGTTGTGACAAATCCGGCAAACGTACCGAACGATGGAAGAAACTCATACTTTCAGGCGGATTATAGCGGATCGACGACAACTCGTAGCCTGGACATTGGGTTTGGTCTGGTTGCAGACAACGTCGGGTTGGTCACTACATTTAGCGGCGTTGCAGCCGTCCCCGAACCCTCTGCATGGGCTATGATGGTCCTCGGCTTTACCGGCGTCGGCTTCCTCGCCTATCGCCGCCGCAATCGGGCCCTGCCCTCACCGAGGCCTGATTTCCAGCTCCTATCAGAAGCTACCGAGAGATCGCCTTCGGGCGTTCTTTCTGTTCGGGATTGAGGTCAGAGATGGGGCATATAGAATTATTTGCCGGACACAAACCGAATGGGGCGGCCGATGGCCAAGAGGATTGAAGGACAACGCGTCGGGCGGGCCCGCTCCTTTAACGATAACCTGCCCAAAGGCGAGTGGCGATCGGGCATTGGCAATCCAGAGATCGCCGCTATGGTCGGTCAGTTTATTGTCGCATTGCCATACATAGAAGAAAGCCTGGTGCCGTTCTTTGGCCGGCTGATACTTCTGCCAAGTGCATCAACCGATGTGGCGCGGCAGGTGCTGCGCAGCATCCGGACCGCGGAGGGCAAAATCAGCGCGATGAGTGCGGTCCTACAAAACTCGTTCGTGCACGCTGGCAAGCCCGATGTATTCGATCAAGTCATCAAGCTTTATGACAAGATCAGAGACAAGCGTAACACGTATGCTCACGGGCTTTGGTCTACTCACGAAAACGGCCGTGTCTACGTTGTAAGAACGGATGACGACGTGCTGCGCTTCAACGAGGCAAATCGCCGAGAGGTGACCAAAAACGAGATTAAGGAAGATCTTAAGCGTGTTGATGAACTAATGGCAAAGATTGGCGAAGCCGCCGCGTGGGAAGATCGAAATCCCATTCCACACGGGAAGCGGCGCATGACCATGAAAGTACGGGTGTCCGAACCGCAATCGGTGTCGTAGCGATCGAGCGCGGCTGGCTCGCCGAAGCGCAGCGAACCCTACCGCGATCAAGGCAGCCTGTGGAAATCGAGTAGTCAGGCGTGCTGCGGACTCTTCGGGCCGCAATGCTGGCGATCCCGTCGCAGGTCGCGGCGCGGCTGTCCCGTCTTTCGAAGCATGACCTTGCCGAGATCGACGCCGAGATCAGGGCGGTGTTGAGCCAGGCTGGTGAGGACCGATGATCGTTCGAGCGGTTCTAGTTCGAGCCTACGAGAACGCAGTCGTCCCCCCACGGAGAGCCTGCCCATCTTTTCATCTTCGGGCAACGAAACGATACTGCTTGCCCTTTCCGCAGGTCGGCCATTTTTTGTTCTTCTGACTTCAGGACATGCATGCTCGCGGACATGAATTGATTTGGGTCACCAGACTAATGTATACATCATCCAAAAAGTTCTTATTGATCGACTCTACCCGTCCAGTTACTTCGACAATCTTGCCTTTCAGACGGTTGTCGGTTGCGACTTCGTTGTTGTCGTGTTCTCGAAAAAGTTCGGTCGCCGTGACCCGAACGACTTCGGCTGGACTGCCGGAAATTATGCCATTGCGCACATCTGTGAGCGTGGACGGGCGGCTAATACTGCTGTCGATGCGCACTGGCGGGCTGCTGCTGGTGTCAGTACCCATCCTATAAAAAAGGAAAATCACGCCGAGAACGAGCATGATCCTTAGAAGCGATTTCATATCTTCACCGCGAGAGTTAACTGGATTACTTGGAACTTGTGTTACTTTCCGCACTGGGATGTATTGAGCAGGATCAATAGCGTCTATCCGGGAGAATGCGGAAATTGCTGGAACCCTATGACCACCATCACCGACATCCGCCGCAACTGCTGCGCTCGCTGATCCCGCCGCCGCGCCTGCGATTGTCAGGTGCACCCATGGATGCTGGATGCGGCGCGGTCTCCCGCTTTTGCGTCAGCTTCACCATGTGCACGGGCGGCCTGCCTGTATCGGCTTTTCTTGCGATTTGGCATTTCAAGTGCGGCTCAAGTCTTCCACGGATAGCGCGTCAATTTTCGCTCTTCAGGTGGTTCAGCATGGTATTGCAGGCGTCCTCGGCCTCAGCGAAAGTTTTGAAGGGCGAGCCGATGATCTTGATCGCGCCACGACTCTGGTAAAGCGGACGCCATGACCCGATATAGCCGGGGCTTCCGTGAAGGCCGGGACCGGTGAGACTCTCGAAGCTGATCACAAACGAATAGCCGTCGCTGCTTGCGCTCCATATTTCCATGTCCTCGACGACACGGTGGAATTGCAGGGACATTGCCAGTCGCTCACCTGTGGCTGCCAATTCGGCTGACGCTAACCTGCGACATTGCTCAGCGATCCACCACCCTCTGGCGGGCTGACTGGCGTGCGGCGGGAAAAACCTGCATTGCTGTTGTATTCGCGCAACGCATCTTTCTGCTCTACGGCGATATGCTGGCGTTGGGCTGGGGAGAACCGCAATGTTCGACGTCTATCTAAACGGCAGGCGCGATTTGCTGGTCGTCCGTAGGGGATTCCTATCCCTCCTGGCGACGCATCAGGCAGATGGCGCAAGCAGAAGAGACGGGTAGTCAGTGTCAGCGAGGAGATTAGGTGGGCCGTTCAACGGCAAGGCTATTACATGCGAAAGGTAGGCGATTTCAGGAAAACTAGAGCGCGCGTCATGGGAAGAAACCGGAGAACCGATGCGTAGTCCCCGCAAATAGTTTTGCGGAATACGCGCCGGACCCGAACCGGGGGGCAGCCTCTAAGCTATTGTCGGACCGTCGTTTGCTAACGGCTGAGGTCTGCTAGGTTTGACTTACGAGGCATTAACTTGAGCCCGTCGTGGCCGCAAATACATGCCAGGTTCCGCCTTAGTAACCATTTAACACGTTCCTGCTATCAGAGGCGGTATTTGAATTAGGAATATTACCGTGGTCGAAACTCGGGTTGCGCCGCGCATTCGGATCATGAAAACTGCCAAGATCGATTATGGCGGCGACAAGTATCCCTGCGTTGTCCGCGATATATCTAGCACCGGCGCGGCGCTAGAGTTTTCCGATTTGATCCGCATTCCCAATGAATTCACACTGATCATGCCGGATGACCGATTGAAGCTTTCGTGCCGCGTTGTCTGGCGCAGAGGGTATCGCGTCGGCGTGCGGTTTGATAATTGAGTGTAGACCGGCAAAAAGGACGTGGTTTGGTTTGCGCTGCATGATGACCGACCGCTTTTCGCGTCCGGCGGCATCTGGACCGAGTTCAAAGGCGACCGGCGTACCAAGTCGAAGCCGATCCCCGGACCGCACCTTGTATACGGCTTCCTGACCACCGCGCCCAATGCAGTGGTCGAACCGATACTCCCAAAGCGATGCCGGCGATCCTGACGACGGACGAAGAACGGGATGTATGGATGCGCGCGCCGTGGGATGAGGCGAAGGCGCTGCAACGGCCATTGCCCGACGACGGGGCCAAGATCGTCGCGCGAGGCGACGACAAGGAAGACAAGGCCGCCGCCGCGTGACCGATCGCGGCTGGCCGCGCGATTTCGACGACCCGATCCGGTTACCCGACGGGCGAATGCTGGTCACATTGCACGATGCGGCAACCTACATCACTGGGCTACCAAAAAAGGACGCCGCAGAGCCGGAATGGCAGGCGCGATTGCGGCGTTGATGTTGGTGGTCGAACTCGGAGGCCCCGACGATGTTTGCCCGGATCGGCGTCATGAAAGCATTGAACCGGGGCCACGTTCGGGAGTTTAAGGAGTCCGGGAAACAGCATCATCGGGAGCGGAGAAAGCTCAAGAGGGACAGGCTGTAATCTAGTTCACATCTCGGGCCCCAAGAAAAATGATAGCTTGGAGCCTGATGGTGCAGATCAAACAACGAGGTTAGATCATGCCCGCCATATTCGACCTCCTGTACCGCGAATACTGCCGTGCCCGCCTCGCCGAGATGCGGAAACAGCTTCTGATCCTGCCTGACAGGCATGAGGCCCCAGAGGCGCTTTGCGATGCCAAGGATGCTGTCGGCGCTAGTCCGGTCGGCGGCAGTGAGACAACCACGCAGCACGAACTGCTCAAGCATTAGGCCGATCTATTCCGGCATGTGCTTGGCTGATGGGCCTTGAGGGCCTCATGAAAACAGTCTGGATTTACGTCGATACAAAGAAACAGGTCGGCGACCGTGACCATCTCAAGGTGTTTGCAAACTCGGACCTCGCCGATGAATGGTTCTTAGTGAACGATCCCGAAGGCGTCGTGTTTGAATACGAGGTCATAGGCGTTGACGAAACCGGGTCAGGACGTCAACGGCATCGCTAGGACCGAAGCCGACCACCACATGATATGCCCGGCCTGCGGGTAATGGTTTGAGATGCGCCATCTCGGCCAAATCGCAGAGCAAACCACGACGACAGCGAGATTGAAGTATCCGAGGCTCGGAACCTCCGCCCGCGATGGTCGGGGCACCAGTCGCGTGACGTCGCTTGCGTGCATCTATTCGTTGCGACATGCCGGCCCCTTACCAAGCATCGCACCCGCTTGTTAGACCGAAGGTCCGGCGCAAAAATATATGTGTCCCCCTTACCACATCGCACCAGTTCCGCATCAATTTGTTCGCTTTGGTACAGACTCTTCTGCCGCGATCAGTAACGTTTCTTATGCGGCGGCGGTTGCGGACTCGTTTTAGGAAACCTCCAAGCCTCGAACGAGTCCGCTCGGGCCCGCGCCGTCGATTTCACTACTGTTGTGTCTGTTTTTGGCATCGGAGAATTGCATATGTCCAAGCGCCCCGCACCGGCTATTCCTTCAAACTACAGCCTCGCCAGAGCCTATTTCGACTTAAGGAAATTGAGAGAAGACGTTGAGTGCACCGAGAGATTGTCGGGGTTGCGCTCAGGCCAAGCGACAGAGGCGAATGTGGAAAAACCGAAAGCCGGATACTGCTAATTGTCCGCAGGTCGGCTCGCAATCGAATCCGAAGCTATTCGAATAAGATCGGTCGTTATTTGGACCTGTGATCGGCAATATGCAAATTGCAATGCGGTCGCTTCCGTAAGGTCTTTCGCGAGTGAAATCTTTCGAGCGTAATCTATCTTTACTGAAATCACTCGTTCTAGCAGAGCGATGGTTTCCGCTGAGTTCGGCGCAATCGACCTTGTTGCGGCGTCGAAGAACAGCGCGAATGCCTTTTCAATATTATCGAGGCTGGTGGCGGCCAGGTCGCGAACCTGAAATGGCACTTCCAATCCGTTATCCATCATCGGCAGCCGTCCTCTGGCCAATCAATCGGCGTGAACCTGAGCCGCCGCCTGTCCATTTCTTCGCGAAGCTTGTCGGCGTAAGCCTTGACGCCTTCACCAGCAAAGCGGTAGCGGCTCTTGCCATCTAGAATGACTTGCTGTCGGACGGCTTCATAAAACGCCATCAGGCGCTCGTCTTTCATTTGAGAGTAATTCATTGGTGACCCGGAAATGACGCGCTCAGAAAAGGGCATCCCAGAGCAATTGCGAAAAACTTGGCTAGTTCAGTTGCGGGCCACGCTTTGCCCGTTTCAATAATTCGTCCGGCTCGGCATCCAGCGCATGCAGCTTCCCCATCACTGAAATACTGACGTGATCCCTTCTCATTTGGCTTAGGTAACTGCGGCTGATCTTAGCTTCGTAGGCCAATTCATCCTGCGACCAGCCCTTAGTGTCGGTTTGAGGGGCGCATGAAATATATCGATAGAGTACTTGGCAAAAGCGAAGAGATCGTTCACGAGGCAGGCTTCGGTGATGGCTAACTTTGATGGATCACCAACCGGGCTGGTCAGGGTTCAAAAGAACTTCGACATTTGCCGTCGCTCGTCGCGACCTATCTGCAATGACTGATAGGCTGACACTGACTGGAAACATCACTCAAACGGCGGCTTGCGGCGTCATCGCAAAAGCCCGGCTGCCGTTTGAGACGGCCGGGCGAACGCAAATACAAATTTATGAATGCCGCAACGATACGGTATTTGTACAGAACACTCTATCCGGGTGAGTACGGGTGTCGCCGGCAGCGCCTAAGCGTGTCCCACTCCTTCTTTGAGCAACCCCGGATTACCGCGCCGGACGACCAATCGCAATGTGGTATGGCAGAGCGGACATTCGAACGATCGGAGTTCGTGGCCTTTGGCGAAATCTTGAACCGCCGTGAGCTTTCGCTCTACGGCGCAGGCGGAGCATACCGGTAATAACATGGCGCGACTCCTTCTCCCGGTTCGAGTGAGAGGGCCGATCCTATCTCTGCCCGACAGAGGCACGGTTAATTTTTCGATCCGTACTAACACGGCAACGGCACGGCATTTTGGGGCTGTGCGAAGTTTGGCGGTCAGACAAATCAACGAAAGAGCCCACCAACTGAGGCGGCTTCTTCGAGCCTAGTTACTTCTTCTTGCAGTTAGCGGCTTTGCAGTTTTTGACGTCTCTCGCATTCTGACCGCCATTTGGGGCGCAAGTGCCTATCGGGCATACGCCAGACGTTGTTTGGCTCTGGGATGGTGTAGTCGTTCTCTGCGCTCTCGCTTCCTCAACGACCACTAAGAACGATAGTGCCCCGATGGTCGCCATGATGGTGATCTTGGTCATCACTCCCGCGGTGGCTATCATCAGCGCGAGCTTCGCACTTCCCGCGAAATAGGCCACCCAATATTGCGGCGGGGAATTCATTCCAAAAGATTGCCTCTTTTGAGCAATCATCTTTTCCCGGCGGCGGGCGTAGAATGCCTAGGCTTCCGGCTGATGCCCGGAAGAAAACCCCCAACTGGGTTGGCGGCCTTGGTGCAGCGTAGCGTATAGCGCCGGGGTCGTTTGCCTTGACCCTCAGGGCGGGAGAATTCCTCCCGGACATCAGCGTCGAGGAATCCTTGAAATGAAAGAGGCCGCCAACTGAGGCGGCCTCTTTCGCGCTTTGCGTCAATTTCACTTTTTCAGGCCGGGCTTCGAATCACAGTAGCGAGTGGCCGACTCAAGTGAGTATCCGAGGCGCTGACTATCCCGGAGGCAAGTCGAGTACTTGCCATCGAGTTTGAGGACCAACGTTTGCCCGTTGGGGCCGGTGCGCGTCACGGTTGGTACCTGAGCTTCGGCAATGCCGACCATAAAAAAGGTCGCGGCGAATGCAACGGCTAGATTCAATTTCATTCTGTCCTCCCCCTTTGGTTGCCTTTGGACATCCTAGGCTCGGCTTCAAATTAGGCCACTGTTAACTTCAAACTAGGCCACTAAGGGTCGAAACAGGCCGGCGCCATTAGGACCATAGGAACAAATCGCGTTCACGGGCCTATTCGGGAACGAGACGCGCGAACGACGCTGCTCTAACCTTTTACCGGGTCCTACCGATAGGGAGGGAGACTCGCGGGTACGCGGGACCGCAGCCTTCCCGCATATCTCGCGGTGGTGTTTCCCGGTTTTGATGCCTCGACTAATATTGCAGAATGAGCGGGCTAGAACAGGTTTGGCAAGGATGGCGCGCGCTTTCGCGAACCGAGAAGGCGCAATTTCTGGCGCTGTTCCGTGAGCAGTATGCCCGGGAACGCGCGGTGGTCCTCCGGAGGAATGGCGGCGGCGCGCATGGCGAGAGAGTGTCGAGCCTGTCGGACCTGACCTTGGTCGAGGCGGACCTACAGCGGCTTCGGTCATAAACCGCCGCTGGCGCGTTTGACGGCTTGAGGAGTCCGGGAGGCCAGCCCCTTGGGTAAACGCATGGGCGGCCGTTTACGGCGCTGGTAAATTAGACTGATCGGGTTCGAGGCGATGGGGGCGTCGCGACCAATTGCCAAGCGTGTCCCTATAAAATCCTCCGTACCGATGCAAGGGTCGCAATCTCCGCCTTTCCCTCAGAAGCAGACGTTTGGAGCCGCCTATCGGGATGTCCGGTTTGGGCCACGAACGGACCTTGCGCGATGTCCGACTTTGAGTCCGGAATGCGCACCAAAGCGGACGTTCGCCCTCTGGGTTCACGCCCCTAGTCAATCAAAACTTATACGCGGCGGAAAGGTAGGTGAAGTCCACATCGTGGCCCCCCGCCATTTGCAGGACCCTGGCGGGATCGAAGTGGACGTAGCCGAGACCGATCTCGATATGACGATCCACCTGCCAGGCGAGATCGATAGAAAATTGACGGCCAGTGAATCTGCCGGGTTGGCCCGCCGTTCCGGCCACGGGCACGCCGGTCCCGGTATAGATTGCGTCGGCGGTCGTGGCGCGCCACAGAAAGCCATAGCCCAGCGTCAGCTGAAGCTTCTCCACCGGAGTGAACGACAAAGTCGGCTGCAGGTTCATGACATTCGAGGGCCCAAGGATTGCTGCTTGGTTGAAATAGGCCAGTTTTGGGAAGAGCGCGTTCAAGGTGCCCAGCGTGGCATCCTGCAAATTGCGGTCACCGCTTCCGATATCAGCTTTCAACCCGAGCCGAACCTTCCAGCCTGCAGGGTCAGACGTGTATCCGGTGTCGGTTGAGACTCCCCACGCCCGTATGTTTTGCCCTGCGAACGTACCGAACTGGCCGAGCGCCTCCCAGTCCCAATCCCAGCCCCCGGCAGCACCGAAGAAGCGCGACCCGATCGTTTGTCGTCGTTCCTCGCCTTGCCCCGCGGCGTAGCGGGCCTGTGTGTTTTCGAAGCCCAAATAGTAAAAATCGAGCTTACCGCCGGGCGCGAAGCTTGCCGGCATTGTGGAATAGAGGCCCCAGAAAGCCTGTCTCTGATCTGAGGGATCATCGAAGATGCCGGCCTGATGCTGTACAGGGCGCGTGACGAAGGCGTCGACGCTGACGCCCTCGATGGTGCCGCTCAGACGCGCTCCATCAAAGCTGCGGCGTACGTTCGGGGCATCCCGGATGGCCACCAGGCGCTGTGAGCCGAACACCATCTCCTGGCGCCCTAAACGGAGAATCGGGTCCCGGTCGGCACCGAACGGCAGTCGAAAATCGACAAAGGCCTGCTGAAAATCGAGCCGGTCGAGATATGGAGGCGCGGCGGCGTCCTTCCAGGGGGCAAGATGGTTGCCGACCTGAACGAACGCGCGGAAGTAGTCGCTCGCATGCAAGTCGGCGTGCAAAAGGAGCCGGTGTAGGAGATAGCCGTTCGGCCCTTGACCCTGCAACCCAAGATTCGGGTGCGAATAGAATTCGAAGCGCTCGCGGAGTTCGCCGCCGATGCTGAGATACCAGGCGGGATCCGAACCCAAGGGGATGTATTTGATCGGGTCCCAGATGTCCGTGCGCTTGGTCGGGTCCCGAAGATATCTGTAATCCTCCTCGAAACGGAAAAGCTTATAGGGGGGTGGCATATGCTGTTTTTGCTGTTGCTGCGCATAAGCGATCGATGCAGAGCCCAGAACGAGCAAGCAGCAAGGTATCCGGAGTGCTTGACGACCGTCCACGTCAGTCTCCCTTGGCACTTGGTTTCCCCGAGTTGGCAGGGGCCTTAACCATCGATCATTGACCTGCACCGGCCAATAAATGCTCGCGTGTCTACAGCCAGACGTCTGTCCAAATGTCGGGCCCCGCCCAGCGAAAGTGCTCCAAATCATAGCGCTCTGGCGGCGGCCCGCCAGAGCGCTAGAGCGTCCGTTCGCTAGGCTGCGCGTTGCGAATCCAACTGTTCGTGATCCACGGCGACCTGTTGAGCCTTTGTGTAGCTCTCCATCAGCAGCTGATAGGGCGGGAAGATCTTCGCGTAGACCTCGGCCCACTCTTTAGCGTCGTCGCGATGCCATGTCTTCTGCAGCTCCGAAGCGACCGCCGCGGTGTCCATCGGCACGACGCCGGCCTGGACAACACGCATCAGCGTGATCTCTTCAGCCATCTTCGAATAGGTCCCCGAGGCATCGATCACAGCGAACACTCTGTAACCCTCGTGCACCGCGGCGATTGACGGGAACGCCATGCAAACGCTGGTGATGGTGCCGGCGATGATCAGAGTCTTGCGGCCGGTTGCCTTGACCGCTGCGACGAACTCCGGATTATCCCAGGCGTTGATTTCGCCTTTGCGCGCCACGTATTTGGCGTGCGGCGCATTCTCATGAATTTCAGGGATCAGCGGCCCATTCGGCCCCTGCGGCACCGATGCGGTGGTGATTACCGGCATCTTGCACATTGATGCCATTTTGGCGAGCGCCGCAGCACGCAAGCGCAATTCCGGAAACGGCATGTCGCCAACGGTTTGGAAGAGGCCACTCTGGTGGTCGATCAGCAACATCGCGGAATCATCCGGATCTATGACCGGTCGCTTGCCTTCGAAGTTGGCAGGACTTGCAATCGTGCTCATGACTTTCCTCCTTGGTTACAGGTCATTTGCCCATGAGAGCCTCACGCTGCTGCGCGAGCCGAGCCGAGGGCCGGCAGGCAAGGTCCGGCCTTCGGAATGGCGCTTAGGCGTCGGCGCGGATCGCGCCGAACCTCCCGCTTTGAAAGTCGGTTATCGCACGCCTGATTTCGTCTTCGGTGTTCATGACAAAGGGGCCATACATGACGACCGGCTCGTCAATCGGCTCGCCGCTCAAGATCACGACCGTCGCATCACTGGAGGCTTCCAGGGTCACGTCACCACCCCTTCGGTCAAGCAGCACGAACTGCGCCTCACTCGCGCTCTCGCTTCCATTGACGAGAACGGTGCCACGTAACACCGCCATGCCGGCGGTGTGCCCCTCCGGCAAGGTAAGCGCTGTCATGCCGCCCTGGCTCAGCCGCAAATCCCAGACATTGATCGGCGTGAAGGTCCGCGCCGGTCCCCGGCTGCCCTGATACTCGCCTGCGATTACCCTAAGGCGACCCGCATTGTTTGGCAAAGCCAAAGCAGGGATGTCTCGGTCGAGGAGCGTCTGGTAGCCCGGCTCAGCTTCCTTATTCTTGGCGGGCAGATTTACCCAGAGTTGGACCATCTCCAACGTCCCACCCTTGCGCGCAAACTCTTGCGAGTGGAATTCCTCATGCAGGATGCCAGACGCCGCCGTCATCCACTGCACATCACCCGGCCCTATAACACCGCCTTTGCCTGTCGAATCGCGATGCTCGACCTCGCCCTGATAGACGATGGTGACCGTCTCAAATCCGCGATGCGGGTGCTCCCCCACGCCGCGCGGTTTCTGCGCAGGCGAAAACTCTGCCGGGCCGGCATAGTCCAACAGAAGGAAGGGGCTTACGTGCTGGCCGTGGCTTGCGTTCGAGAACATCGATCGCACCGGAAAGCCGTCGCCGACCCAATGCGGATTGGGACTTGCATAAACGCCGAGAACCTTTCGCATAGGATTCCTCCGTCCAAGGTTTCCATCGCTCGTATCGATGCGATAGAGGATAGGAGCGAGACAAACCCTCGAATAGTCGGCATAATCGAGTCGCTGTGTCCTATTGGAGGGACAATCGGCAACGATGCTGGATCTCAACGATCTCTATTTCTTCGCTCAGGTGGTCGAGCATAACGGTTTTGCGGCGGCGGCGCGGGCGCTCGGCATGCCGCGCTCAAGGCTCAGCCGGCGTATTGGCTTGCTCGAAGATCGTCTCGGTGTCCGTCTGCTGCAGCGATCGACTCGTCGTTTCACTGTCACGGAGATAGGTCTGGAATATTACCGCCATTGTGTCGCCATGCTCGTCGAAGCTGAGGCGGCGCAAGACGCGATCGAAAGGGCGCGCGCCGAGCCGAGAGGCATAGTGCGGTTGAGCTGTCCGTCATCGGTGCTTTATTTTCAGGTTGGTGACATGATGGCGCGCTTCATGGCCTCGTGCCCGAACGTCGAAGTCCATCTTGAAGCCATCAATCGGCCCGTCGATGTGATCGGCGAAGGATTCGACATCGCGATCCGAGTGCGCTTCCCGCCACTGGAGGAAAGCGATCTTGTCATGAAAGTGCTTGCAGAGAGCCCTCAACGTCTGCTGGCCAGTCCCATCATGATGAAGGAACTTTCCAGACCGCTTGTGCCAGCGGATCTCAGCAAGCTTCCGACTCTTGCCTGGGGTCCACCGCAACAACAAAAGGACTACGACTGGGTACTGGATGGGCCAAATGGAGCCACGGCCCGGATTCCTCACCAGCCTCGCTTGATAACCGAGGACATGGTTGCCCTGCGCCTCGCGGCCCTCCGCGGCGTGGGCGTGGTACAGTTGCCGACGATGGTGGTGACAAAAGACCTTTCCGACGGAACATTGATCGACGTGTTGCCGGGGTGGTCCCCTCAGTCAGGCATCATCCATGCCATCTTCCCGTCCCGTCGAGGTCTGCTTCCCTCAGTGCGTGCGCTCTTGGATTTTCTGGCAGCTGAATATGCGATCCTAAGCCGAACGGAGACACAGCAGCTACCGTGAAATACACGAGGCGATTGTACCGGCTCTGGGGATAAATATCTCGGCGAGTTATTGAGCGCGGAGCCTGATGTCCCAACAGGGATGCTCGACAAGCTCTGCAGATATGAATCCAGCGGGCTAAGCAGTTGCGATCAGTTGCTCCTGTTGGCGAGCCTTGGAATACCAGCCATTACGGCGTCTCCGACCTCGAGACCAGAATTGTAATCAGGGCAATGGGCTCGGGACGTCCGAGTTGGGTCATCTGCGGGCATCCACCAGAGCCAAAGGTGTGTCTGCTTGGCCTCAGAAATCGGACATCGCTCGTTATTAGTACACGCACTAGAAAAGCAGCGGCCGGAGGAGCGCCACCCCTCCGACCGCGCCGGGCGAGGCTGCGGGCAGACGGCTACGTTGAGCCGTGGCTATACCGCGCCGCCGATCGCGAGTTCTCATGCATCACGCGATCGGGATTTGCTCTTCGCCCAGCTCGACGGCTTTGGCTAGACCACGCAGTTGAGACGGTACGACGTCCAACGCAACCCCGAGCCTGGTGGCCACGCCGTCAAGGTAGTGACCGAATTCACGGGCCTGGAACGTCAAGTGCCTTATCGCGACGAGGTTTTCTCCGACACTGCGGCTCTCGCGGAGCAGCGCCTCAAGCCGCTCCTGGATCGCGTCGGCGGTAGTGAGGATGTCTTTTGCCGCTGCCTGTCGCTCCTCGCGCTCGGTCTCGGCGGCTACCGTCCGCTCCGCATCAGCGATCTGGGCTGCAAGCGCTGTGCATGCGTCGCTGAGGCTGGAAAGGCGCAACGTTGCGGCGTCGACAGCACTTTCAAGTTTCGCGATCGCCCCGTTGTCGATGATGTCGGATTCGAAGAAATATCTCTGTTGATCCGCCCTGGCTTGATCGAGTGCGGATTGGGCTTCCGCCTTTCGCTCGTTGAGCGTCAAATGGCGCGAACGCAATTTGGTGAGGGCCACTTCGAGGCTCTCAGTCGTTGATGTCTTTCTTGCTGCCATGGTGGAATGGTAAATCGTCGTCGCACAATTGGAAGGGTCACTCTGGCGTTGCACGCTCATTCCACGCCGACGCTTGCAGCGGCGCGCTCATTTGAGCGAGTTTCCTCGCCCGTGTCGTTGCACACAGCGCCGCGTGTTCGCCCTCGTGATCCCGAATCCAGCCGATCAGTCGCCTCTCGCTTATCAGCCAGATCGAGCTCGCGATCAAAACGCCGAGCGGCTTGCCGCATGCCGCGGCTTCGGTCGCCCGCCGCCGGATTGTGGCCGACGAGACGTCGGCGATGAAGCCCGCTGCATCGCTGGTCACCGCGTCGCCCGTGCCATACGCGTCGACCCAATCGTTCGACGGCGGAAGTTGACGCACCTGCGCGGTGATCTGCTCAAGCGCTCGGGCGATGCGTTCCTGCTCGTTCATCTGGATGGCCCGCAAGCCTTCACGTCATCGAGCCGGCGGACGCATCTTTTGCGGGGAAGCGGGCGTGACACTACGGCGTCGGCTGAGCGTGATGACGATCTGATTAATCGTATTCCAGTCGGGTCCAAGTTCCACAATATCTTGCAACTCGGCCAGTTCTTCAAAGGCTACCACGTCCGGCGGCTCGCCATTGTTGTTTTGGATGTCAGCCTTCCAGCGATACGTCATCTGTAGAGCTCCTTTCTTGGCAATAGCAGGTTCCTTCTGACCTCTGCCGCGAGCGCCGTTGCGCCATTGGTGCGCCGTTGGAAAACAGCTAATGGGCGCCTCTGCGCCATTAGCTTTTTCCTGTAGGCGCAATTCAACAATGGCGCAGATTGGTTGCGCCATTGGTGCGCCATTGAGTTGTGGTCAATGGCGCAACTCATGATGGCCTCTTTACCGGGTCGATCCAGAAGCCGCTGACGGTCTTCCGGGTAGACGGATTTTCGTAATTCTTGCGGACCAGCAGGCCGGACATGGTCCACGTCCTGATGATCCTCCTTGCGGCCGCTTCGCCCTTGTCCGGGCAATGCTTAACGATGACCCGCCATGCCGCGCGATCGAAGGCGTTCGGGGCGTCGGTATATCGATTGCCGTCAGGTGCGCCGGCTTCAATGTCGGTCAAAATCTGGTTGAGCAGCATAGTGCTCAGCCCTTCGAAGATGTCAGGCGGCGACCACGGCTCGACCGTCTGCACGCGGTCACCATTGGGATATAGATCAGTGCGGTTGCCGATATCGACGCCAACGATCCGAAACCATTTGGCCTCGACGGTTGGCGGCGCAATATTGACCTTGGCGCTGTCCATGCGGATCAGGCTGCGGCGATGGGCTTCGCTTAAACCAAGCGCCCGCGCTTCCTCGGGGCTCATGGTCGTCAGAGTGTAGACCAGCCTTCCGGCGTCTTTCATGCTGCTGGCGCCACGGCCTCGATTGGGGTTGCCGGGATCGGCCGGACCTTTCGCGGCATGGTGCGGCACATCGACGGCGATATCGAACTGTCCGGCGAGATCGCTGAGGATTTGCACCACCTCGTCAATCAGGCTGTTGCTGTTTTCGTCGACCGAGTGCGCCTTCACAAACGGATCGAGGCTGACGATGTCGATCTGATGGGCCTTGATGGTGTTCGCCAGTTTGACGGCAAGGTCACCAATGACAGGCCGGCCGTGCTGGTCCGTTGTCATGATCTTGCCGCCGCGCCCGCCGGGCGCCGCCAGGAATAGCCAGCCCTTGAGCTCGCTCCGTTCAACACCGTGGTGCAGGCAGGCTGCCCTGAGCCGGCGGCGCAATTCATCGGCATCATCTTCAAGCGAAACTATGAGCACACGCGAGCGCGCAAAGACATGTTCGCCCGTCAGCGCGCGGCCGGCCGCTAAGGAAAGCAGTTGCGCGGTGCGCAGCGCCGTTTTCCCGGTGCCCCCCTCAGCGATCACCGAGCTGACGTATCGTCGACAGAAGGTGTTTCCGAGTAGCCAACCGCGCGGTGGGATCGGCCGGTCATCATCGCCTGCATCCCACTCGCCCAGAGGCTCGGACGGTGTCGGCGCTGCTGTGTCCGCGACGGCCGGCAAGGTCGCGCCCGGCTGCCACGGCGGTGCGGCTAAGCACCGAGCGGTCAGGGCATCGGCATCATGCCTTTCCGGATCGAGCGCGATCCAGTCGCTCACGTCGCCCTTGGCGGGCAGATCGGTAAACGGGACAATGCGGATGCTCTTGGCGATGCCGTGCAATGCGGTCGCCGCCTCCAGCGCTTTCTCGCGTCCGGTCTTGTCGTTGTGCTCAAGGATAAGCACGTCGCGGCCAGCCAACGGCGCCTTGCAATCCGGCGTCCAGACGCCGCCAGCAACTGTGGTCGCGCATAGTCCAAGCGCGGCGACGTTGTCGGCATCCTTCTCGCCTTCGGTGACAAACACGGTCCCGTCTGGATACTTAGCCAAATCGGCGAGCCGATAGACGATACGGGAGACGCCTTCGAACACTTTGTGAGTGATCCAGCCGCCGCAGCCGTCTGGCCGACGCTGCCGAAAGGCCTTCGGCTCGTAGCGCACCACCTGATAGAGCAAACTGCCGTCGGCAGCGATGTAGTCGTATGTTGCCACCTCCTTGGCCGCCGGCTCGGCCCCTTTCGCCAGTGCGGCCGCAGCCCGCGCGGTGGCGGCGGCGCGCCTTGCGGCGACCTCCTCCGAAGGCGCTAGCCGAGACCCATTCGCGCCAGTGGCCGTTGTCTTAGGTTGGAAAGCCGGCAGGCTCGCCTTCTCCCGGACGTAATCTTTGAGGGCAATGGCGTCCCTATCTTTGTCCGAATGGCTGTGGACGAGGAAGCCGTCCGGCGCGGACGGAACGAGCGTAACGATCAGGCTGCGATCCTTGACGCTATGTCCGGGACCCGGTGCCGCAACATACGGGCCATCCTTCCCGAGGCGTACTTCGCCGCCAAGTCTGGCGGCAATTTGCTCTGCACTGACGTGTACTGACATTGGAGCGATCTTTGGGCGCGGCCGGCCTGACAAGGCCGGCCACATGCGGGCACTTAGAACGGAATGGGATCGTCCATGGCGCTCTTGGCGGGCTTCGGCTCTGCGACCGGGACGTCATTCTTTTCGACAATGACACCCGGCCAAGGCGCGTCGTCGACGACGTACCTCGATGATCTCGAAGACCGGATCGATCTCGTCGCGGCCGTTGCGGCGGACTGTGGTGGAAGTCAGCACGACGCGCGGCCGCCGGCGCTTGTCAGCAAAATCTTCCAGCAGCTTCCCGACGGCCGCCTTCGCTGCGGACTTGCTCGCTTTGAACAGCACAATCTGACCGCTGATTTCGTTGCGCAACGGAAGCGAGTACTGAAGGCTCCATGGATCACTGCGCCATCCGCCAGCGCTGACCTTCCAGAGAGATTTGTCGGTATGGGTCTTGGGCCGCGGCGGTTTCTCGTTTCCAAGAGCCGACACGTAAAGCTCGCCCGCGATCTGATTGTCATGAAACAGGGTCCATCCGACGGCGCACATGTCCGTGGCCACGACCCACTCGGAGTCGGTTACTTGCTCGCCACCGATCCTCCACACGCTCCCTTCGTAGTTCAGAAAGGGAAGCGGGGTAGCTTGAGCTTCTTGCGCGTGCCTCTTGAGGCGATCGATTGTCTTGGTATCCAACTCATCGAACGCGGTCATCGTTTTTCATCCTTTTAGGTGCTGCGTGCTGCCATTCCAGAAAACGGCTTCACGCGCGTGGGCAGCATTCGCGCGCGCGTCCGGCAATCGGTGGCAATAAATCGAGAAGCTGGTGGGGGTCGCAATCGGATGGACGCGCGGCGCTGCCCATCCGGCCATCGCAGGTGGCGAGCAGTTTGGACTGGCGCGCGTTTGGTTTGCGTACATCATCCGGCCTCCCACTTGCGTGGTTGGGGTTGACCGGGTTATGAAGCGGGCCGCTCAAGGTCCCGGCCTTCGCCGGTCGGAAAATGAAGTTTCACGCCGCTTCTGCTTGCCCCCAAGCAGGGCGGCGTTTCGTTTCAGGCAGCATCGGCCGCCGACGCCATCTGAAATTTTCTCAAATGGAGCTTGACCCATCTCCGTCCCATTTGCAATATTTACCTATGGGTACTCGTCATGGCGACACTTAGTCAGTTGGTAACTGCCATAGCCACCTTGGAAGGCTTCGATCCAGAGCGCGTCGGCGCGATCGCACGCGCGGTTCGCGAGCACCGGCTCATTCGCACGTCTGGGCGAGGAACCTCGGCCGCGCAGATGTCAGAGCCGGACGCGGCGAACTTGCTGATCGCCGCTAACACAGCGGATACGGCACGAACCGCCCCTGCCGCTGTTGCGCAATATCGATTGCTCCAAGCGAAGCGAAAGCGTGAATTCGGCAACGAGTTGGAGGAACTGATTTGGGCAGCCAAGCGGGAAATGCTGGCCGATTACGTTACGAAGATGGTCGCGCTTTTGGGCACACGCGGCCACGTTCTCGGGCGGAGACGTTTCCCTAACGCGACGTACAGGTTCGAGATCGAATTCGAGAAACCCGTTCCTAGCGTGTTCGTCGGAATTTCTATTTTGAACACCAGCCACAGGGATTACATCTCGTTCGGAGATCCTCCAAGACAGCCATCGGCTGAGGCCAGTGTTGACCGCAGGGAAAGAACAAGGATCACGCAGCGGACAATTCTTGCTATCGCCGATATTCTTCGGACGTAGGAGTGAGTGCCATGAAGGCGCATGAAAACGATTGTATCGCGGACGATTTGCTCGAAGGCGCCGAGGAGATCGCGCGCTTCATGTTTGGCTCCCCAGACAAGCGGCGCCGCGTCTATCATCTGGCCGCACGTTCGGACCTGCCGCTGTTTCGGTTGGGCGAAGTTATCTGTGGGCGCCGAAGCACGTTGCTCGCGTGGATAGCTGAACAAGAGAAGACAACACGAAAAGGTGGCATTCACCCGTAGTGTGGAGTTCGCGATGATCGCGCCCAAGCCACCAGCCGAAGCGGAAGACGGCGCCCCCCGGCCTCGACGTATGTTGACCGAGAAGCAGATTTTGCAACTCATTCCGATCGGACGTTCAACCCTGTGGCGGCTGGAACGCGCGGGCAAGTTTCCGCGAGGCGTTTTCATCTCGCCGAACAGAAAGATTTGGTACGAAAGCGAGATTATCAGTTGGCAGAACGCGCTCGACCAATCCGATCGGCGCCGGGGCCGAGGCAAAGGTCGGCGCGATCCTGCTCGGACTGATGAAGGGCATCATGTCCGCTTTCGAGGATAAACCGGGCACCGAGTGGTGTTGAGGCTGAATTCCGGTTTTGACCCAAAAGAGACAAATGCGCGTAACGGGAAATGGATGTCGGAACGTGGCGGATGTAACCGGCTTGGTGATCTTGAATGGCCCCGACGTGCAATATCGTCGGGGCCATCGTTGTGGTTGGTGCGGCTGTACTTGCTGTCGCGCTCAACGGACCTGCCTCGCCATTACACGAAGAAGAAGTCACTCGCGTGCAGTTGAGAGGGAGCGACGCCAGTCAATGTGATCGTGTTGTTCGTATCGTAAGTGATCACGGTGTTGCCGTTCCCGTCGCTGGCCGCATGAGCTTGCACGGCAGCAAAGTCTGCAAAGAGCGTGTTATCAATCTGGATGTGATCCTGCTTGAAATCGGTGATCACGTCCTTGCCGAAGTTGGGGTTGAACACGAACGTGTCAGAGTCTTTCCCGCCGGTGAGGGTGTCGTTGTCGCGTCCGCCAATCAGTGCATCGGCGCTGCTTCCGCCGACGAGGACGTCGTTCCCGTTACCGCCATCGAGTACGGTTCGGACGGTGCCTGCCTGCAACGGGTTGTCGTTCCCGTCCGTCCCGCTCTTATAGACTTGGCCGTTGTTAGCTATGGCCGAGATTGTTAGCGTGGCTGTGCTGGTCCCGCCATGACCGTCATCGACCGTATACGTGAACGTGTCCTGGGGCAGCACTGGGGATGCGCTGCCTCCCTTGTTGGCGGCATAGCTGTAGCTGCCATCAGCGTTCAATGTCAGCTTCCCGAAATCGCCAGCAAGCGCGTGGCCCACATTAGCCGAATTGCCGTTGACGGCAGTGACGTGCAAGGTGTCGGTGTCCGGGTCGGTATCGTTGGCCAGCACGCCGTGCGCGGCGTCGGCAGTGACGACCTTGCCCTTTGTTACCCCGGCGATATCGTCTTTCGCTATCGGGGCCGAGTTGGGGCTGGGCGTTGTCGTGTTCAGCAAAACTGAAACACTGTTATTGCTAAGATTGGATGTAGCTATATCTTGCTTGCTGTCACCGTTAAAATCCCCAATCGTGAGAGATTGGGGGTTAGCACCAACGTCAAAGGTGAGCGGCGCGCCAAACGTGCCGTTCCCGAACCCGCGCAGTACCGAAACGTTATTATCAGTCGCGTTTGCGACCGCCAAATCAAGATTGCCATCGTTGTCGAAATCGCCGGCTTGGACCGCCCGAGCTTCCTGGCCGCTCGCAAAATTCGCGGCCGCCCCAAAGATGCCGTTGCCATTTCCAAGCAGTACCGACACGTCACCGGAAGCGGCATTGGCCGTTACTAGGTCAGGCTTAGCATCGCCGTTAACGTCGGCCGTAATGATACGGAACGGATCTGTGCTTGCAGCGAAATTAGTTCCTGCGCCAAAGGTGGCATCACCGTTTCCAAGCAACACCGTGACGCTGTTGCTTGAGGAGTTCGAAACGGCCAAGTCGAGCGTCCCGTCACCATTGAAGTCAGCGGTGGCAACGTCACTCGGGTTAGTCCCTACGTCGCCGTCCCAGGCGAAACTAAATGCACCATTTCCGTCGCCGAGCAACACAGATACTTTACCTGAGCCTACGTTAGCAACCGCAAGGTCGGAATTGCCGTCGGCATCGAAGTCCCCCACGGTAATGCCATAAGGACTACCGGAGCCTGCCGCGAAGTTCGAGGTCGCGCCAAAGCTGCCATTGCCGTTGCCAAGCAATATTGAAACATTGTTGGAGGTTTGGTTCGTGACCGCTATGTCCAACGTCCCATCATTGTTAAAGTCAGCCAGTTTAACCATTCTACTGTCGAGTCCAGTCGAATAGTTCGTGGGTGTCAGAAAAGTGCCACTGACTGTCCCGAGCAGCACTGAAACAAACCCGGCGTCCCGGTCGGCAACGACGAGGTCAAGGAAACCGTCGGAGTTCAGGTCTCCACTGGTGATGAACTGCGGTGCAGGTCCAACGCCATAGTCGGCGTGTGAGGCAAACGTAATAGCCATTGAATTCTCCCTTTGAGAACATTCGAGGCGAGTAGTGCCCTCGCACTCAAGATTTCCAATTAGCCATCTCTGTTGAGGTCAGCGATGGCAGCGGAGAAGGGGAGATGTTCGGCCATGTCTTGCTGAAAGGTGCTGTTGCCGTTCTCCCCGAATGCACAAAGTTGGGGCAGGGCTGTTCAGCCAATCTGCTCGTCATAGCTGTGCACACGCGTGCAAACGCGAGTGCGGGTTGGCATTGATAGTTGAAGTCTTGAAAGCCTGCCGATGGCACCAACGCTGCCACTTCGAAGAAACGGAGAGTTCGGTACGTCGCCGTTATGCGGACAGCAGATGGCAAGCAAATGCTTGTCTGCCCGCGCCTATGCTCTCGGCTTAAGAGAAACGCAATATGATCGATTGGGGTACTCCAGAAGGATATTGAGTTCCCGTTTCGGCGTGTAAAGGACGACAACGATCCCGCTACAGCAAGGCTGTCTAGCACACGCTCGCTCGTGGGATTCGTTGCGGTTCTTGACCTTGATCCAGTGCTTGCACTGCCCCCTGTCGCGATACATTGAGACCAGCCGCTCAAGACCTATTCGGCAGGCAAGCTCTGCCTCTTTCGTTTGATGTGATTCCATGTCGCCTGTTGGCCCTTCGCGGACGAGCACGTGCGAGCGCTCGACGTCCGCTTTCAAGGGATGAACGGTCTAGGGCCTATTGGGGCCCGGCTCATGCGGGCGGGTCTTTTCTCTGTCATCCAAACTCGCCGAAGCCTTTGGCTTCTCTACGTTTTATCGGTTCTCTTGCGAACGAAAATAATGCTGGACTACAGGACCACACGGTTTTGCCGTACGCTTCAGCGCCGTACGTCCTGCGCGCCGCGTTCGCTCACGGATAACCGCCCTGCGAACAACTTCGCGCGCCCGGCGCTTTCGCGTCCACCGCAGCCCGGCCCACGTTCGTGACGATGGCCAACGCCCCTCTTGCGGGCCGGGATGACGCGAGTTGTAGGACTGATTTGCCTCGCGCGAGAACAGGATTCTTTTCTCGCGCAGGACTGGACAGGGCAAATCACGTTGAAAGAATTGGAGAACTTTCTGTTTACGCGCAGCGCCCCGTAAGGCGCCCGCATACCGTGAAGATGAAGATTTGTTCATCAGCATGCGCCGCTGCGACCGCAAGCGGGAAAAAGTGGAACACCGCCGCGAGCGAGGCGTTGCTTGGTTTCCTGCAACAGGAGAGATCACCAATGCTGAAGACGTTGATTACGGTTTCGACCGTGCTGCTCACGACCGCGGCGTTTGCGCAGGGCACCACGAAGTCCAAGGGCTCCTCCGAATACGCCCCGGGACAGAAGATGCAGAAGAGCACGACTTCGACCGCGCCGGGTGCGTCGGAATACGCGCCGGGACATCAGAAGAAGACGGCGAAGGGCCATTCGGAAAGCGCGCCCGGCAAGCAGACGACAACCGGATCGGCTGCGAAGAAGAAGTACTAATTCTCCAACAGCGCGGCCCGGCATCGATGCCGGGCCGTTTTGCGTGCGCGTGCAGGTTGATCTTCTCCGCAGGTCTCTGCGTCATTTGCACAGTGCGATGCATCAATGGACCGCTTTCTCTCACCGGAAAGCCGCTTCTGTGTCCCGCTGGTGACGATCACATTTAAAACGTGGGTATTCCTAAATTTTGCGATGGAACGGCCATGCCGATTCGCTAGTTTAAAGGTAGCGATTCCCAGAACTCGCAGATGGATGCACAGGACCGATGTTGCGACTCGCCAAGCTGATGAACCCGTTCGAAATCGCCCAAGACCGGGTCAGTCAAGACCGGATCACCCAGGACCGGCCCCAGCCGATCGAGCGCAAGGTGGTGAATCGCGCCGCCCGTTCCACGCCGGTCTGCGCCGCCTGCGGTTCCGACGACATCATCTGCCACGCCACCGCGCAGTGGAGCAACGAAGCGCAGGAATGGCAGCTCGCCAACACGTTTAATCAGCCGGCGCGCTGCAACACCTGCCACACCGACTGCAACCTGGTGTGGCTGACGCTGAACTAGGGCGCGCAATGCGGCGCCATAACGCCTAGAGTAGCCCGGATGGAGCGCAGCGAAATCCGGAGGCGATCTCTGCACCGCGCGACCTGTCCCGGATTTCGCTGCGCTCCATCCGGGCTACGATTCTCGCCCGCGTCAAATCTCCGCATATACCTCCAGCAGATTCCCATCAGGATCCCTGAAGAATAGCGTGCGATGGCCGAAGGGCTGGTTGGTCGGCGGCTCCAGCAGATCGACCCCCTGCCGCACCAGCTCGTCGGCGCAGCGGTCGACGTCGTCAGCGCCAACCTTGAAAGCAAGCTGCAGCGAAGCGCTCCCCGTGGGCACCGGCGCATCCTTCGCCGTCCGGCTCGGCCGCGCCAGCGCGAGCGTGTTGCCGCCGATTTGATACTCGATCCATCCCGCCGACAACTCGCGCGTCAGCGGAAAACGGAGAACGCCCTCATAGAAGCGGCGCATCGCCGCCATGTCGCGCACGAAGATGACGGTGTAGTCGATGGCGCGGATGGACTGGAAGGGGGAAGCGGTGGGTGTGTTCTGATCGGTCATGACGACGTTTTCACATTCGACGTGTGGCCCGCATGAGCGCAGCGACATGCGAGGAAAGCGCCCGAATGTCGCTTCGCTCATCCGGGCTTCTGTAACGGGCCTTAGTTAGTCAATCCCTTTTTGCGCTGTCCACCTGCCGGGCACTTGCTTCTGTACGGGATCGGCACTGAGGCCGTC
>NZ_JADPKF010000090.1:0-245383 GCF_023073815.1 Bradyrhizobium sp. 157
TTTGGGCGCAGCGGGCTCAGTTCCAGCAACGGGCGGTTGGTGCGCAACCGCCCGTTCGCACATTCTGCCAAATTTTCTGGACACAAGGGCGCAGGGAAGACCGGGTGCTTGCCGCACCCGCGGTCTCGTGTGCAAAGTGCGCAAAAGGAAACGCACACGAGCATACAGGTCCAGCGGAAACACTCCGGCCTTCCCTGCGCAATGGCTTTACGGCTTACTTCGTGCTCTTCCCGGAGAACGGCTCTTTTGCCTCCGTCGCCCGTGAGAAGCTTGCCCCTCTCGGACTTAACGCCAGCACCGCGGCGCCCGAACCACACGACTTCACCGTACGCTTCCTGCGCGTACGTCTAGCGCGCATTCAGCGTCCACCGCATCTCACCGCACGTTCGTGACGATCGCGAGCGCCCCTCATCTTGCCGTGAGACGGGCGGAGTTATGCGGCTGATTTGCCCCTCGTGTTAAGCGGAATATTTTTGCTTCCCGGGCTTGACACGATTTCTGAAAATCAGAAGTGATTTGCCTATCGGGCGCACGGAAAAAACACAAGCCTTGCAATCCTCCAACCTGAATGCCCGCCCTCCCTGCCTCAACCTTATGTCAGCCCGGCTTTACGCATTCCCTCCAGGAAGCGCTCCATCAGCTCCGGCGTCTGATAGGGCACGCTTGATTTGATCCAATCGATCGAGAGTTGGGGTTGATCGAGGCGCACGGCGGCGAGAGATTGTTTGGCCTCCTCTACTCTCCCCATCTGGGCCAGGCTCGCACAACGCAGGCGTTGGGCGCCGTGGAATCCGGGGCGCAGCCGCAACAACTGCTCCGAGGTTTCGAAGGCTTCCGTATATCGGCCCGCGAGATAGTTGGCCACGGTAACGCCGCCGAGAAACATCGCGGTATCGGGATCCAACGGACTTAGCCGGATGGCTTCGTTGCCGTGAGCAATCGCTTCGCAACACTGCCCCGAGAACGCCAGCCCATGACTGAGATAACAATGCGCGGCCGCCGAGCTTGGATTGAGGCTGACGGCACGCCGGAATGCCGCGATCGATTCCTCGGTGCGCCGCTCCATCATTGACCCATAGCCGAGCGCTATCTGTGCCCACGGATCGCAATCGTCCAACGCAATCGCCCGAACGATGTGTGGACGGGCAGCCTGCAAACCCTGATCACGCTCGATCCAACCATTGTGCGCGGCAAACACCAGGCAGAAGCCAAGCAGGCTTCGGGCCGGGGCATAATCCGGATAGGCCTCGGCGGCGCGATTGAGTGCTTCGATGGCGGCTTCGTTGTCCGATCGGGTCAAACGCCAAACATGCGTTTGTGCGCGCGCCACCAACTCCCAGGCGCCGAGATCGCCGGACGAGCGCGAAAACGCGCGAACGCCCTCTGCTGCCAACAGGCGCGGCTGGATCGAGGCAACGACGCTGCTCGTGATCTCATCCTGTATCGCAAAGATGTCGCCCAGTTCGCGGTCATATTGCTCCGCCCAGTGATGGCCGCCGGTGACCGCATCAATCAGCTGCGCGCTGACACGCAGCCGCTGGCCGGCGCGGCGCACACTGCCCTCGAGCACATAGCGAACGCCGAGTTGGCTCGCGACTTGCCTGACGTCGACGGCGCGGCCCTTGTAAACAAACGTCGAATTGCGGGCGATGACGAACAGCCAGCGGACGCGGGACAGGCCCGTGATCAAGTCCTCGGATATGCCGTCAGCGAAATAATACTGGTCCGGATCGCCGCTCATATTGTCGAACGGCAGCACCGCAATGGAGGGACGATCGGGCAAAGGCAGCGCGTGGTGTTCATCGGCATCTATCGTCGCGGCGCTTGCGCTCGGAGAAAGTTCGTCGCCGTTGATGGTCGTTACCGGCGAAGCAAACAGATAACCTCGCTTTGAAACGGTTTCGATGATCGCCTGAGCGTCGTCTTGCAAGGCCTGCCGGATCTCCTTGATGCACTGAACCAACGAATTTGGCGTGACGTTCAGGTTCTGCCAGACGTTTTCGATCAGTTCTGCCTTGGGAATGAGCCGGCCGGGATGCTGCGTGAGATACACCAGCACATCAAACGACTTCGGCCGCAGCGGCACGTTGACGCCCTCGCGGCGCAAACATGCCGATCGACGGTCGATCAGGAACGGGCCAAATCGGTAGCTCTTGAATTCCGACATCTCTGCAATACGCGGCCTATCCGGCGTCCGCGGACAATCTAGCGCATTTCATCACAATTTCACCGGTTCTTCACGGCTGCCACGCTCCCGAATGTGGGACCTTTGGGCAAGCCCTCTTTCGAGGGCGACACGCAAGGAGAAATTCCAATGAAGCCAACATCAGGGTTCTTACCGGCCATTCAGATCGGCAGCGCCCTCGCGGTCGCACTATTTGCCACCGCCGCCCGCGGCGACGTCATCATGGACTGGAACGCCAAGGCCGACGCGATCGCCGTCGAAAAGCAGATGCCAAATGCCCCAAATGCCCGCGGACAGGCGATGCTTCACATTGCGATGTTCGAGGCGGTCAACGCCATCGACAAGCGTTATGCTCCTTACAAGCTTAGCCTCACCGCGGACCGCGCCGCGTCAAGAGAAGCCGCAGCGGCTGCCGCGGCATATGACGTGCTGCTGGCGCTTCATCCCGACAAGAAGGCCGATCTCGATGCTGCGCTTGCCGGCTCGCTCGCCGGGATGGCCGAGGACGAGGCGAAAGCGAAGGGCGTCGAACTCGGCAAAAAGGCTGCCGCCGGGATCATCTCCTTGCGCGCCAATGACGGTAGCAACACACCGGAAGATTACCGGCCCGCCACCACAGCCGGCGTGTATGTGCCGACCACGATACCGATCGAGTCCAAGAGTTCGAAGATCAAGCCCTTCGTGATGGGTACCGCGTCGCAATTTCGCGCCGGCCCACCTCCCGCGCTGACATCCGAAACCTGGACCAGGGATTTGAACGAAATCCGCGAGATCGGCAGCAATGCCAGCGCCAAGCGCTCGGCCGAGCAGACGGCGATCGCCCGTTTCTGGTTCTTCACGGGGCCTAGAACCTACAATGCGATTGTCCGCCAGATCGCCTCGAACAGGAAAATGGACCTGGTCGATTGCGCCCGCCTGTATGCGCTGACATCGATGGCCGGCGCTGATGCCTTCATCGCCGTATTCGATGCGAAATATGCGTACAATCTCTGGCGTCCTGTGACAGCCATCCGGAACGCCGACCTCACGTCCAATCCCGCGACCCCGCGCGAGGCATCTTGGCAGCCTTTGGGCGTGACGCCGATGCACCCGGAATATCCCTGCGCCCATTGCATCGTCGCCAGCGCCATCTCGACGGTGCTGCAGCATGTGGTGGGCAACGAAATCGGCGAGATCACGCTGACGAGTCCGACGGCTGCCGGCGCTACACGCAAGTGGACGCGGCTGCAGGACTATAGCGACGAGGTTTCCAGCGCGCGCATTTATGCCGGCTTTCACTATCGCTTCTCCACCGAAGCCGGCAAAGAAATGGGAAAGAAGATTGGTGACCTAACGGTTGGCACGCAGATGCTGGGCGCCGTGGCCGATGCCCAGCAGAAACGCTGATTGAGTAACATCGAGGCCGGCAGTTCAGTCGGCCTCGGTGTCTGGCGCAAATCGCCGAAGGTTCGCAGGGCAGCAATCGCAGGTGTTCAGGGAGCGAACAGGCTTGGAGAGCACCTAGACGGGAGCTACCGCCTACTCGGGTTTGAAGCCGGAGGCCTTGATCACCGGCTCCCACAGCTCGGAATCCGATTTCTGAATTTTCGAGAATTCCTGGGCAGACGTACCGGTCGGCTGGACGCCGAGCGGCATCAATCGCTTGCTGAATTCCTCTGTGTGCACGGCTTCGACCACGGCCGCGTTCAATTGCGCGACCACCTCGGCGGGCGTCTTGACCGGGGCATAGACTCCGTACCAGCCCTCGCCGCGGATGCCGTAGCCGCTTTCGGTGAACGTCGGCACCTCGGGCAGCGCCGCCGATCGCGCACGGCCTGACGTTGCGAGCACGCGAACACGCCCGCCCTTGTGGGCTTCGACGAGATCCTGCGTCGAGGTGAAGAACATCGGCAGGTGACCGCCAATGAGATCGGAGACGGGCTGCGGGTTGCCTTTATAGACGACGTGGCGGAGCTCGAGGCCGGCATGGCGGGCGAACAGCACCGCAAAGAAGTGCGGCAACGATCCCGCGGCCGGCGTGCCATAGGCCGCCTGATCGGGACGGGCCTTCAACCAGTCGACCAGTTCCTTGAGGTTTTTAGCCGGGACATTCGCGCCGACCGCCATCGCAAGGTCATAGGTCCCGACCTGCGAGACCGGCTGGAAATCGCGCGCCGGATCGTAGGCAAGATTGTCATAGACGTGCGGAAACAGCGCCATCGGGGCGATCGGCGTGAACAGCAAGACGCTGCCATCGGAGGGAGCGTCCTTGACCGACTGAACGCCGAGGCGGCCGGCCGCCCCGGGCTTGTTCTCGACGATGACGGTTCGATTCAGCTTTGCGCGCATGGACTCCGCGATCATCCGTGCCGCGGTGTCGCCGACGCCGCCGGCCGGATACGGCAAGACAATCCGGATCGTGGCCTCGCCGCTTTGAGCAACGGCGGGGCTGCTGATGAGGAGGCCGAGGGAAGCCGCCAACACCGTTCGGATTTTGCGCATAGGATGCCTTCGCCAATGGAGATGCCTGAATTGTCTTGACCCTCTCCCCTGACGATCCATAAAAGAAGTCTCTTTCTCCTTATAAGGCGATAAAATCCATTGATGGAGATCCGCCATGGATCGTAACGTCGACCGGCGCATCAAGCTGCGCGACCTTCACGTGTTTCAGGCCGCGGCCGAAACCGGCAGCATGGCCAAGGCTGCGGCGCATCTTTCGATCACGCAGCCGGCCGTCTCCTACGCGATCTCTGAGCTGGAGCACGCCGTCGGCGCGCCGCTGCTCGATCGTTCGTCGCAGGGCGTGACGCCGACGGTCTACGGACGGGCGCTGCTTGAGCGCAGCGCCATCGTGTTCAACGAATTGCGGCATGGCATCAGTGAGATTGCCTCGCTCGCCGACCCCGAGGTCGGAGAGCTGCGCATCGGCACCACGCCGCCGATGTCGGCAGTTGCGTCAGCCGTGTTCAACCGCCTGGTACCGCGCTATCCGCGCATGCGGTTCGAACTGACCGTCGGTCCGACCGAGGTGCTGCTCCGCCAATTGCGCCAGCGCGATGTGGAGATCGTCATCAGCCGGCTCGCCTCGATGGCCGGCAATGACGATCTCAACGTCGAGACGCTGTTTCAAGACGAACTGGTCGTGCTCTGCAGCAAGCGCAGCAAATGGGCCCGGCGCCGCAACGTTTCCCTGGCCGATCTCGTTCACGAGCCGTGGGTGTTGCCGCCGCCGACGGGCTTTCTTACGGGAATCATGCGCAGCGCTTTCGAGGAGCAAGGCCTGGAGTTTCCGCGCGCGACGGTGACCACGGCGTGCACCTATTCGCTGAGCGTGCTGGTCGGCAATGGTAATTTCCTCGGCATTCATCCGCGCGCGATGCTGACGACGCCGAATGAACACCCGCAATTGACCGCTGTCGACGTGCGGCTGCCGACCACGCGCGGGGCGATCGGCCTGATCGCGCTGAAGGATCGTTCGCTCAGTCCGGTGGCGAAGCTATTCGCGCAGTCGGTGGCGCCGGTCGTCGAGGATATCAAGCCGAAGCGGGCATCACGAGCGGCGCCGGATCAGACGATCAGGAAATCCTGAGAGGTGAGCGCCAGCTTGGTCGAGAGCTCCGCGAACTGGACTGCGGCCGCCGAGCCTGTTCCGTCCGGATCGTAGCTAAGCGCGCCGGTGTCGCTGTTGTAGATGATCCGGTCGGTCGAATCATGGGCGGCCGCGCCGACATAGAACGCCGAAGAGGACATCGTGCCGTTCCATCCGAACGCGGTGAATACCGCGTTGTCCAGCCGGATCGTATCGTCCACGGTCGAGAAGTCCGTGATCTTGTCGACGCTCGAAGCGCCGAGACTCGTGTCGAAAACGAAGCTGTCCTGGTTCGCGCCGCCAGTCAGGACATCGCGGCCGGCTCCGCCATAGAGACGATCGCTTCCGTCGCCGCCGAGCAGCGTATCGTCTCCCGTGCTGCCGTACAGGTAGTCTCGCCCGGTGCCGCCCTCGAGCCGGTCATTGCCGCTTTGCCCATAGAGCCGGTCGTCACCGCCGAAGCCCTGGATTGTATCGGCGCTGGCCGTACCGTTGAGGGTCTCGCCTGATGCCGTGCCGGCGATCACGTTCGACGCGGGTGGCGGTGGTTCGGAAGGCGGCGGCTGGGAGCCGCCGCTTGTGGCGGGATCGATCAGGTCGAGCTTGACATTCTTGCTGCCGATCGTCGTCTGCATCGTGGTGGTTTGAATGCCCGCCCCTGAGAACGTGACCGTGTAGGTGGCGGGCGGCAGCGCGAGATCATAGCCACCGGAGCCGTATGTGGTCGTGGTGTAGGTTGCGCCGGTGCTGCTCACGGCGGTCAGCGTCAGACCTCCGAGCTCCTCGCCCACATCGTAGAAGCGGTCGCCATCCTTGTCGTCGAACGCCACGCCGGTGAGGAACACGCTCGAACCGGAACGCGCGAAATCTTCGGTAACGAACGCGCTATCGCGGCCGCCGTAATCACCTGTCTCGAAGCCAAGTCCGACTTCGCGATAATTGTCATTGAGGATGTTGGCCCGATGGCCGGACGAATTCATCAGGTTCGTGTGCAACAGAAGCACTTCGTCCTGGAGCCCCGCGGGCGATCGGGTCGTTGCCCACGCGATGTTCTCACCCCAACTCCAGGAGCCGGTGAACGTATAGCCCGCGGCCGTCATGCGCTGACCCGCGGTCGACCCGCCTGAGCCTGTATGCGAGAACGTGTCTGTGCCGATCATCCATTGGCTATGATCTTCACTGGCCTCGTTGAGATCGCCATCGAAGGCAAGCGGCTGAGCGCCCACCTTGGCACGCTCGGCATTGATCAGTTCAAGCAAATACTGCTCATAGGTACTCGGCTGCGCCATGACGATGTCCTCGCAGGGTGATGACAGATGACGATGTGCTGAAGGACCATTCGCGATCGTTCTGATTTGCTGCTATTGGCCCAGTGTGATCAGTCGTTGACCCAATCGTGACCATTTATGGGAATGGTCGTGCTCGATTGA
The DNA here is from genome assembly GCF_023073815.1 of Bradyrhizobium sp. 157. Lineage (NCBI taxonomy): Bacteria > Pseudomonadati > Pseudomonadota > Alphaproteobacteria > Hyphomicrobiales > Nitrobacteraceae > Bradyrhizobium > Bradyrhizobium sp. 157. Next base: position 7,184 of record NZ_JADPKF010000090.1, read on the forward strand.
GCGACCCTTGGGTTCCAATCATCCTGTGGCGTGGCACGCGCGACAATGCTGCTTCGAAAGACAGGATGAGATCGTTCGACACGAACCTGATCACAACAGCGCTTTCCATCTTCGCATCTTCGAGGGAACGCGCGGGCCAGCAATGTCGTTGTGGGTCAGGCTTCGCAACGTGCTTCAACATAAATCGACACTCTGGTCGAGGAACACAGAACGGAGGAATTGATGCCGACCGAGCCGACGATTGCCCGCATCTGGCGCGGCCGCACGCGGCCAGAAATCGCGGACGCTTATGAATCGTATATTCGAGCAGAAGGAATCCCGCCTCTGGAGAAGACGGCGCTCGGCGTCCAGCTATTCCGGGAAGACCGCGAACAGGAGAGCTGGTTCACGACGATCTCCTATTGGAGCGATCTCGAATCGATGACCGCCTTCACCAAGGGCGAACCGACCAAGGTTCATCATCTCGATCGCGATCCCGAGTTTCTGATCGAGCTGCCCGAATTCATCCAGATCCATCGGATCCTGATCAACCGACAGGGCCTGCGCTGACCGCGGATACTCTGTCGTGTCGCCGAATGAGAACCGGCGCGTGCTTTCAAACCCGCGCCGGTCTTCGGATCAGATAATTCTGCGCCTTCAGCGCTTCGCGTCGTCGTCCCCGAATGTGATCGCGCTGACCGGTGGCGAGGAAAAGATAAAGAAAACGCCCGGGAGGTTGGTGACGCGGGAAGCGCGGTGAATTGAAGAACATCAACCCCGTTCAAAGGCCGACCAGATCGCTTCGACCGCCTTGCTTTGACGTGCCACCGGACGAAACAGCCGGATTTCGATTGGTATCTCAAGTTCGGGGCTGCCTGCTTCAACCAGCAACCCGGCCGAAATGTCCTCTTCAGCCAACGTCCGAGGCAACCAAGCCACGCCATCTCCTGCGCGGGCCATCGAGAGCAGCGTCGCGGCGAGGTGCGAGGTAAAGACCGTCTCAAGCGCAAAGGCGCGATCTTTCGCTCCCCATTGGGCTGCGACGATCCGGCCCAACCCTGATTGCGCGCTATAGGCAAGGTATTTTACCGGCTCGCCGCCATGAAGCCACCACCGTGCAACTCCGTTTCCGGTGGGCGCGCTGAGCGGAACCAGAGTGTCGACGCCGACCACGATGCTCTTGAACTGGCCGGACTCGATCCGGCTGCTCGCGTCCTTGTGGTGGTGACAAAGCAGAAACTGCGCATCCCCCCGCAGCATCATCTGCTCGCACGCCTGCATGCTGTCAGAGATCAAGCTGAGATTACCCAGCGCGAGAACTCTTTCCTTGCCGCGAACCCATTTCGGGAAAAACGTGAAGGAAAGCGCGTGGGTCGCCGCGATCGACAAGGGCCTGACGCCTCGGCCGGAAACTTCGAGGGTATCACGGCGCAGTTGGTGCAGGGCTCGTGTCAGGACCTCCGCCTGGTGGCGAAAATGTTCTCCTGCCGGGGTGAGCGTCACACCATGCGTCGTTCTGGCAAACAAGTCTGCGCCGATCCACCCCTCAAGCGCGCGAATCCTGCGGCTGAAGGCCGGCTGCGTGACGTGGCGTAGTTGCGCCGCCCTGGAAAAGTTCAGGGTCTCCGCCAGCGCCAGATAGTCCTCAAACCAGATCAGCTCCATTGGTGATGCCGAACCAACATAACAAGTTGTGGGAATAGCATTGGCGTTGCGCCAAATCCAGCTCTAAAAATCTCCTTAGAAGACGGGAAATAGCTGAGCCCTATATCAGGCCGCCTGCCGACGCGAACGCCGTCCCATACAGTCGTTTCCGGCATAGCAACAAGGCATTCGGAGATCTGAAAGCCATACAGAGGGAAATGCCATGCGTATTGTCGATGTCGTCGAGATCACCAAGCCGATCGCCTCTCCGATCCGGAACGCCTACATCGACTTTTCGAAGATGACGGCGAGCCTCGTCGCGGTGGTGACGGATGTCATGCGCGATGGGCGCCGCGTCGTTGGCTACGGCTTCAATTCGAACGGCCGCTATGGTCAAGGCGGCCTGATCCGGGAACGCTTCCGCAATCGTATCATCGAGGCCGATCCGAACAGCCTTCTCGACGACGAAGGCACCAATCTCGATCCGCATCGCATCTGGGCCGCGATGATGTCCAATGAAAAGCCCGGAGGGCACGGCGAGCGTTCCGTCGCCGTCGGCACGCTCGACATGGCTGTTTGGGACGCGGTCGCGAAGATCGCCGGCAAGCCGCTGTTCCGCCTTCTCGCCGAAAAGAAGGGCCGCGAGGCCAATCCTCGTGTCTTCGTTTATGCGGCGGGCGGCTACTACTACCCGGGCAAGGATAAATCGGCGCTACGGGCGGAAATGCGCGGCTATCTCAACCGCGGCTACAACGTCGTGAAGATGAAGATCGGCGGAGCACCGATCGACGAAGATCGTGGACGGATCGAGGCCGTGTTGGAGGAAATCGGTTCGAAAGCGCGGCTCGCCGTCGATGCCAATGGACGTTTCGACATTGAGACTGCGATCGCCTACGCGAAGATGCTGCGCGACTACCCGCTGTTCTGGTACGAGGAGGCCGGCGATCCCCTGGACTACGCGCTTCAGGCCGCTCTCACCGAATTCTATCCCGGTCCGATGGCGACGGGCGAGAATCTCTTCTCGCACCAGGATGCGCGAAACCTGCTCCGCTATGGCGGCATGCGGCCCGATCGGGATTGGCTGCAATTCGATTGCGCCTTGTCGTACGGACTTGTCGAATATCTCCGGACGCTCGACGTTCTGACCCAGCATGGCTGGTCGCCGTCGCGCTGCATCCCCCATGGCGGGCACCAGATGTCGCTGAACATTGCTGCAGGCCTCGGCCTGGGCGGCAATGAGAGCTACCCGGACCTCTTTCAGCCCTACGGCGGCTTCCCGGACTCCGTTCGCGTCGAGGACGGTCACATCATCATGCCGGATCTGCCGGGCATCGGCTTCGAGGACAAATCCGACCTGATCAAGGTCATGCGCGAACTGGCTGAGTGAGCCAGGGCCGCGGTTGAGGCAGGTCTAGACGATCTTCTTCTCCTTCAGCGCTTCCACCTTCGCTTCGTCATACCCGATCGTCGCCAGCACATCTTTCGTGTCCGCACCCAGCAGCGGCGGGGCGCGATAGTCCTTCACCGGGGTGCCGGAGAACGTGATCGCGTTACGGATCAGCGACAGGTCCGGCTGCAGCGGATGGTTGACCTTGACCTGCATGCCGCGCGAGCGGACATGCGGATCGGAAAACACCTGCGAGAAATCGTTGATCGGACCCGAGGGAACGCCGGCCTTCTCCAGCTCTTCCAGCCAATAGGCAACGGGCTTCTTCAAAAACAGCCCGGCGAAGATCGCCATGATCTCCTTGCCGTGGACGACGCGGTCGTTGTTCTTGACGAAGCGCGGATCGCTCGCGAGTTCGGGCGCGCCGAGCACGGCGCAGGTGCGCTGGAACTGGCCGTCATTGCCGACCACCAGCATCAATTCGCCGTCGGTGCAGCGGAAGACGCCGGCCGGCATGCCGCCATTGCCCCAGGTGCCGCGCCGCGGCGGGGTCTGGCCGTTGACGAGGAAGATCTGCGCGTAGTGCGACAGCGCGGCGATCACGGTGTCGAACAGGCAGACGTCGACATGCTGCCCCTCCCCACCATTGGCCTTGCGGTGATAAAGCGCGGCCAGAATGCCGATCGAGGCATTCATGCCGGTCATGTAGTCGACGATGGAGGGGCCGACCTTCATCGGGCCGGCGCCGGGCTCGCCGTCGATATGGCCGGTGACGCTCATCAAGCCGCCCATCGCCTGCAGGATCGCGTCATAACCCGCGCGCGGCGCGTACGGTCCGGTCTGGCCGAAACCGGTCACCGAGCAATAGATGATGCCGGGATTGATCTCCTTGATCGATTCGTAATCGAGCCTGTAGCGTTTGAGATCGCCGACCTTGTAATTCTCCATCATCACGTCGCAGCTCTTGGCGAGCTCGCGGACGATATCCTGCCCTTCCGCCGTCGCGATATTGACGGTGACGGATTTCTTGTTGCGGTTGGCGCAGAGATAGAACGAGTTATTGTTGTTGTTCTTGCCCTCGGGATCCCTGAGGTACGGCGGGCCGAAGGCTCGCGCATCGTCGCCGCCGCCGGGACGCTCGATCTTGATCACCTCGGCACCGAGATCGGCGAGCATCTGCGCCGACAGCGGGCCCGCCAGCACCCGCGTCAGGTCGAGAATTTTGATGCCCGAAAGTGGCAGAGCCGACATGAACTTCCTCCGAAATCTTTGGCGTTGGGACGCGAGACCAGGGTCCGGCGCTTTGATGCCTGCCGATACACTATTTTGTGCGGCTGAGCCCTGCACTACCGGCATGACGCCATCCGTTCACCGCCCGCTGACGCGCGAGGCAGCCGGCCTTCCGAGGGTCATAGGAGAGCAGGAGCGGATGCGGCATTGTAGGGAACGGGCTGGACGTCGCTGAAAATAGAACGGCCCGCCAAAGCGGGCCGTTCCGTTGTCAAACCGTGATGACCGTGACTACCGGGTGCCGGCCTTGGCGCGGCTGGCGCGCCACTCCAGGAACTCGCGGTACAGAGGATCGCGCTCCTGCGGGGAAAACGCGGCGGCGGCCGGCGCGGCAACCGGCGCGGGAGCCGGCACGGCGCCCGATGCTGCCGATACGGCGGCCGCCGGCGGCATGTTGCGGTCGAGCCATTCCTGCGCCGCCTTGAAGCGGGTCCAGCCGGACACCGTCGCCCGCGGCGCCATTTCCCGCCACTTCGGATGGAACGGCGGACGCTGCAACTGCGCGACCTTGTCGAACATCGTATCCACCAGCAGCGACAGGCGACGGTAGCGGTCGCTGTTCGGCGCCCAGTTATACGACGCCAGCACCGCCTCTGCCGCAACCGTCTCGACGTAGCCGCCGTCCGGCACGAGGCCCGGGTAGTCCGCCGAAGAAAGCTTGGAAGGCAGATATTCCTCCTGCAGCGTCTTGGCGTAATCGACCGGGACCAGATGCAGGTTACGATCGTTGACCTGGTTCAGCCATTGCAACGGCTTGCCTTCGATCGCGACGATCGCGTCGACCTCACCCTTGCGCAGCATGTCCACCGCCAGTCGCGGCTCCTGGTAGATCAGATGCGGCCTGATCCCGAGCCGCTCGAACACGTTGATCGCCGTCACGAAGGTCGAGCTGTCGGGCAAATCGACCACCACGGTCTTGCCGTCGAGCTCCCGCATGCTGGTGATCGTCTTCGGCGCGAGGACGTGCATCTCCTCGTTGAACATCTTGGCCACATAGACGAACTGGTTGCGGATGTCCTTGGCGAAGTCCTTGCGGTCGAGATAGGCGAGCGTGTCCTTGCGCACGATGCCCGCGTCGACGCCACGCAGCAGCAGAATGTCCGCCACCGCCTGCACCGATCCGCGGCCCATGACCGGCAGGATCCGCAGCGCGGTGCCGTTGTCGAGCACGGAGGCGAGATCGGCGCCCACCTGGGCATAGGTGGAGCCGAACGAACCCGTCATCAGGCTCACGGTATTGGCGTTGAGCTGGTTGGCCAGATCGCGCTTGGTGGCGGTGCCGTATTTGAAGATCGTCTTGAAGGAATCAGAGACGGCGCCCGGATCGATGCCGCTTCGCACCGGGCCGAAGTGCTGCCACTGGCCATTGGTAAAGCGCATCATCCGCATCTGCTCGATCGGCGCATGATCGGACGGGCTGGTGTTGATCAGGATGCCCTGCACCATCATGGGAAGCTGGATACCCTTGATCGCGCGGGCCTGCTTCATGATGTTTTCGCGCGAGAGATCGTCGCCGCAATTCTTCAGCACCTCGACCAGGGTCCTGCTGACCAGATAGCCAAGGACGGCCTGGCCGTTGGTCTTGCTCACGCTCGGGACATAGCGCTGCATGAAGGCGCTCCATTCGCGGAACGCCACGTCACCGGCCGCCGCCGCGTCTTCGCCCTCCAGCCTGTATGCCGCCGAGAGCAGGCCTTCCGCATTTTGCGGGCCCGCCGGCTGAATCACGGCCGAATACGAATTGGCGATCGAGGCGACGAAATGTGCCGGCCGCCAGCCGAGTTCGGCGCTTCGCCGGATTGCCATGATGGCGAATTTCGGCGTGGTGAACTCAATGAAGACGTCGGCATTGGACGCCTTCAGTTTGGCCATCTGCGCATCGATATTGGTGTCGGTGACTTTGTAGGGAGCCTCGGCCACGATCGCGACCTTGCCACCCAGGCCGTCCTTCAGGCCCTTCAGGTATTCCTTGCCCATGCCATCCTCCTGATAGAGGACAGCGATCCGGCTGCGGGGATGGTTCTCCAGGATATACTGCGCAAAGATTTGCGCTTCAGCCGTGTAGGTCGGCAGGAAGCCCATGGTCCAGGGAAATTCGCGCGGCTGGTCCCAGGCTGCTGCGCCCGACAAGGCAAAAAGCTGCGGGACCTTCTTTGAGTTCAGATAGGGCTGGATCGCGGCGTTGGTGTTCGTACCGATGGTCCCCAACGTGAAGAGAACCTGGTCGTCCTCGACCAGCTTGCGGGTCATCTCCATGGTTTTGTTGGGATCGTAGGCGTCGTCATAGGTGATCATATTGACCTTGCGGCCATTGATGCCACCCTCGGCGTTGACCTTGTCCAGATAAGCCGAGATGACCTTAGCGATGACGCCGTAGGCGGAAGCCGGACCGGTATAGGGAGCGGTGTTGCCAATCCGGATTTCGTTGCTGCCCGGAGGCGCCGCGTACACCTGATCGCTCACCATCGAGCCGGCCATCGCTGCCAACACCAGCACCGCTGCCGCGTTGCGCCGGGGCGTGATGCTGAACCGGCCCATGGCGTCACGGGCCGAAGCCCAGGACAATTGATCCATTCGCCAATGAGTGAAGCCGATAGCTCCCATTACAGTCCCCCTGTGAGCCCATGTTCTGCAAAATAGATTGAGCGCGTGATGCCGCGCGGGCACCGTTTCAACCCTACTCGCCGACATTGTGTCTCAATCGGATTGATTTTGTGGCGAGTCCAGGCGTTCCGTGAGGCATGGTTAGCAAGCGCGTATTTCGCCCCAAGAAATGCACCAAATTGCCGTTAACGCACCGCGCTCGCAATCAGCGCGTGTTCGCTCCGCACCCGCGGGGGCCCCGCGACGCGGCACGATAGCAGCGACATCTTGACTAAATTTTAAACGATGGAGCAGCGCGGTTCGTCCGAGCGCAAACGCCGGCCGGGCTGACCGGCTATCGCCTCGTTGCCGGCGAGCCGCGCGACCCGGCGCCACGTGAATACGGGGAGTGTCGACGCCCCTTCTCCCGACAGCATCGCAGGAACCAGTCGGGCCCTTGCAAGTTCATAGGCTCGCGCTGCCGGCCATGTGCGGCAGCGCAGGCAATACGTGATCAACAATAAGGCGGTCAGCCGCGGGCCCTCCGGTGGCAAGACCGGCCTGTACTACACGAACGGAGAGATAAAATGAGGATTGCGCAAATTGCCCCGCTGTTCGAGAGCGTGCCGCCGCGGCTCTATGGCGGGACCGAGCGGGTCGTTGCCTACCTGACCGAGGAGCTGGTCCGGCAGGGGCATCAGGTGACGCTGTTTGCGAGCGAGGACTCCATAACGTCGGCCGAGCTCGTTCCCTGCACGCCCCGCGCCCTGCGCCTCGATCCCAACGTCCGCGATGCCCTGCCCCACCACATGGTCATGCTCGACAAAGTACGCGAGCGCGCCGACGAGTTCGACATTCTGCACTTCCACGTCGACTATCTGCATTTCCCGCTGTTCCGGTCCGAGCGCGGCCGGATATTGACGACCCTTCACGGCAGGCAGGACCTCGCCGACCACATGCCGTTCTACCGGAGGTTCTCCGACATGCCGCTGGTCTCGATATCGAACGCGCAGCGGGCGCCCCTCCCGGGCGTAAACTTCGTCGGCACCGTCTATCACGGGCTGCCGGTCGGCCTGCACACGCCGAGCCTCGACCGGCACGGCGGCTATTTGGCCTTCCTCGGCCGCATCTCGCCCGAGAAACGGCCTGACCGCGCCATCGCAATCGCCCGCGCGGCGGGTCTTCCGCTCAAGATCGCAGCCAAAGTCGACAAGGCGGACGACGCATATTTCCGCGACGTCATTGCACCGATGCTCGACGGCGGCGGGGTCGAATTCATCGGCGAGATCAATGACAACGCCAAGGGCGAATTCCTCGGTCAGGCCGCCGGGCTGCTGTTCCCGATCGACTGGCCCGAACCCTTCGGCCTGGTAATGATCGAAGCGATGGCATGTGGCACGCCGGTGCTGGCATTCCGTTGCGGATCGGTCCCGGAAATCATCGAGGATGGGCTGACCGGCCGGATCGTCTCCGACATCGATGAGGCGGTGCACGCGGTTCCGGACTTGCTGGCGCTGGACCGCAAGGCGATCCGCGCCCGCTTCGAGGAGCGGTTCTCGGCTGCGCGGATGGCCGCGGACTACGTCAAGATCTATCAGAAGATGCTGCGCAAGCACGCCGCGCCGCAACTCGAACTCTCGGCCATGGCCGCAATTTCGGCAGCGGCCAATGCCCACAAAGCCGAGGCCTCCCCAGCGGCTGCGCGCAAGGACAATTGAGCACGGCGCTGGGCTCCGGCCGGCCGGCTGTCATGAGCAATCGTTCATGACAGCCGGCGACGGCTTGCGGGTGCCCTCACTGGAAGCAATTAGGCGCAGTGCTAGGCAGGGAAATACGGACCGCGGGCGAGTTCACCCTCGATCCGCAAGCAAACTGACGCCCGCCCCAGCGAAGGGAGGCCGGCAACGGCCTCCCTCGCCAAGCATCAGGCCGTCACGCGAGGAGGACTCTGGTGCAGATACCAGAGGCGCAGAGCCGCAACGGCCGCCACCACGATCCCGGCGATGACGTGGAGTGTCGTGGTGGTCTGGTTGGCCGAGAATTGCACCACCCACGGCGACAGCGCCACCCAAACGCCGGCGGCAAGAGCTAGCCACTCCTGCCATTCGGCGAATACCGCCAGCGCTGCTACCGCAAGCGCCGCGATCAGGATGCCACTCAACCACGCATTCCAGTTCGTGGGACTTTCAGCGGCGAACCCCAAGGCCCATGGCGACACGAACAAGGCCAGGCCGATTACGAGGTTGACCACATCGGCGATCATGTCCTTTTTCCAGACGGTGTTCATCGTTGTAACTCCTTACATTGGCTCCTTTCAATTCACTGTTGCAGTTCGATAGAGCTGTCGTTGTTGATTGGCAGCACCCTCGGCGCGGGCGAGCGCGTGAGGCTCCCGCCCGCCCCGCGATTACTTGCCGTTGATGGCGATCCGTTTCACCTTCTGCTGCGCGGTCGGTAACTTCGGCAGCGTCACGGTGAGAACGCCATTCTTGAACGAGGCCCCGACATTGTCCTGATCGACATCATCGACCGGGACGGAACGCTCGAAGCGCCCGTAGTAGCGCTCGCTGAAGCGACGCTCCTTGTCTTCGGTCTCGCTCTTCTTCTCACCGCTGATGGTCAACATGCCGTCCCTGAGTTCGACATTGACGTCCTTCTCTTCGAGACCGGGGAGTTCAGCAATCACTTTGACTTCCTTCTCGGTCTCGTTAACCTCGACGCTCGGCCAACCCATCGCCTGGGAGCTGAACGGAGCAATGTCGAACGAGCGGAACGCATCGTCGAACAGCCGATTCATCTCGCGATGAAGCGCGAGGAACGGATTGGGTTCATTGCGGTGCAGGCTCAGATCACGAGAGCCGTTGTTCCACGGAATGAGATCGCGTAGTGCCATAGTTCCTCCTTTCTGTTCTTCATGTTCAGTGGACAGAGATCACCCGCGCGGCCGAGCCGCGCACAGGTGGTTCGACAGCCTTGAACGACAACTCCGTCAGGCCGCCTGCTGATGTTCGCTTTGCTGGTGTTCGATCTGCTTGCCGTTGTCGGCGGCCTCGATCGCGACGCGACGCGGCTTCATCGCCTCCGGCACTTCCCGAACCAGCGTGATCTTGAGCATGCCGTTTTCGAAGGTCGCATCCTTCACCTGGACGTACTCCGCCAGGTTGAATAGGCGGCGGAACGGCCGCATCGAGATTCCCTGGTACAGGTAGTCGTGAACACCCTTGTCAGCCTTGCGGCCCTCAACCGTGAGCGTCGATTGCTCCGCGGTGATGGTGATCTCTTCCGGGCTGAAACCGGCCAGCGCCAGTGAAATCTGGTACTGGTCCTCGCCGGCACGCTCGATGTCATACAGCGGATAAGTGTCGCTGTCGTTCACCGTGTCGTTGACGAGGTCAAACAGGCGATCGAACCCGACGCTCGAACGCCAGAACGGGGATAGATCGTAGGTTCTCATAACCACATCCTCCTTTGAGCAACATGGATAGGAGCTACGCCGGGACGTTCCCGGCGGCCTTGGCCGGACCCTGACGGCATCCGGTGCCACACCTGTGGCACCACAAGAACTAGAAGGGTTCGATTTGGTTGCAAGGGCACAACCGGCGCACGTTTTTCATTTTTTCACCGCCTCCATCGACCTTGAAGCACGGCGCGCCACATCACCGCCGCCGTGGTGATGGTTCGCAGAATGGCGTCCGGCCATTGCGGAACGAGTACCGCGCGCGCGCGCCGCCGCGTCCGAGCGTCGCACCTCTTGACGTCGCACGGCGCTTTCCTAAATCGGCCGCCGCCAAGGCCTGTGCAGGGTTGGCGCGCCGGATCCCGAATGGAGAAGGCGCTTGGGAGTCCACGTTGCTTTCAGGAGGATGTGGTTATGAAGATGACAGATCACGCCCAGTCGGTGCTGCGTTGGAGCACGGCAATCGTCCGTCTGCTCGGGCGACTGGCCGATCGGATCGCGGCGGCATCCAGGAACTGGCGCATCAGGCTCTCTCCTCGCAAGCGCTAACGCTGAGGAAAGAACGATGCGCGGTCTGCTCGCAGCTTTCGTCGCATTCGCCATGCTGTTCAGCGCAACCGAAGCGGCCGGTGCGCAGGGGAAAAAGCCGAAGCAGCCTGGCAGTGCGACTGCCGCGGTTCAGACGGAAGCGCCGGAGCGGCCGGCGGCCGGTCGGAACACAAGGTCCAACCGAACGACCACCGTGGTGATCCCGCCCTTCCGAGCCGAGGAGATTGTCCCGGATATCTGCAAGGGGTGCCCCTCCTGACCGGCTGTCGATTTGGTCGTAGCCGGACCGATCAATGACGCATGGGCGGCTTGCCGGATGCCAAGCCGCGGATGGTTTTCCTTCGCCAGAAGTGGGAGGGACAAAAAATGGAGAGGGTTAGAATTGACGAACTGAAAACGACGACATCGGAAGCGGCATTCGCCGCGAACGACAATCATATGCCGGACCGACGCTTGACCTCGTCCCCCTTCCCGAGGGATGCGGTAGCGCGCATCTTTCGGCCCGCACGATCCGCAATGACCTCGGGAAAGGCCGGCACCAAGGGCTGGCGGCTCACCTTCGAGCGCCGCAGCGCCCCCTATGTCGAACCCCTGATGGGATGGACCGGGGATGATGACCCGCTCGCGACCGTCGAGCTCAGCTTCCCGACGCTTAGGTCGGCGATCCGCTACGCCGAGCGGCAGAGACTTCCCTATGTCGTTGAGGCGACCGAGGAGCAGAACGCAAACCAGCGACAGTCCCGCAAGATGAAGCACGCCTTCTCCGATGAGACCCTAGAACGCCTTGGGCTCGGTTCCCTTCGGGAGAGCTATGACAAGGCCGTTGCCGGTGCGGAAGCCCGGCAGGATTGCCGGGGCGAGGAAGGCTGGGCTTGGCCCATGGCGGTGGTGTGCGATCCGAGCCTGTCGCTCGATGCAAAACGCTCGATCCTGATCGACTGGGCCTGGACCGAATATTTGATCGACCAGGCGACCAACGAGGGCATGCCGGAGAACGACCGGCCCTCGCGCCTTCACGAGGTCGAGCTTGCCCTGCTGGCTCTCGAGCGCGGCAACGCTGCGGCGGAGAGTGCCGCGCCGGCGCCGGCACAAGCGGCTCAAGCCGTGGCGGCGTAAGGTGTCATTGGCCGGTTGTCATTGGCCGACGGAGGCGGCCAGGGGCTGCACCCCTCGACCTGCAAGCCGCTGACCGCCTTCGGCTTTCAAGCCATTTTCAATGGAACAATCTGCAAGCAACGACATTTTGTGGACGCTCCGGCTTGATGCGCTCGGGCGCCGTTTCCGGGCCCGGCACATGCTCGGTAGCTCGCACCCACTTTGCTCTGAGGAGGAATTGGATATGAGCACCCTGTCAGTTCTATCGAACCTACCTGCGCTTCACTCGGAAGGCGGGCTCTCCCGCTACCTCGCCGCTATCAGAAAGTTTCCGCTGCTGAGTGCGGCCGACGAGGCCATGTACGCGCGCCGCTGGCACGAACACGGCGAGAGCGAAGCGGCCTATCGCCTGGTGACAAGTCACCTCCGGCTGGCTGCGAAGCTGGCGCTGCGCTATCGCGGCTATGGCCTTCCCATCGCCGACCTGATCTCGGAAGCGAATCTGGGCCTGATGCATGCGGTGAAGCGGTTCAAACCCGAAAAAGGTGTTCGGCTCGCCACCTATGCGATGTGGTGGATCAAGGCGACCGTCCATGAGTACATCCTGAAGTCCTGGTCGCTGGTGAAAATTGGCACGACCGCCGCCCAGAAGAAACTGTTCTTCAAGCTGCGAAAACTGAAAGGCCGGATTTCCGCAGGCGAGGACGGCGATCTTTCGCCCGAGCAGGTCAAATACATTGCCGACGAACTGGGGGTCGGTTCCCGCGATGTCGTCGAGATGAATGGAAGGATGCGCGGTGACATTTCGCTCAACCTGCCCAGGACGCGGGAGGACGGTTCCGAGGAAATGCAGGACTGCCTGGTTGATCCGGCGCCGGATCCCGAAAGCCTGTTGTCGGAAGCACAAGATCGCGACCAGGTAAGGAGCGCATTGAAAGACGCACTCGCCGGCATGACGGCCCGCGAACAGCATATCATCGGATCACGCTTCCTGGCCGAACAGCCGAAAACCCTGGAGGAGCTTGGCGCCACCTTCGGCGTGTCCCGCGAGCGCATCCGCCAGATCGAGGTTCGCGCGCTACAAAAGATTGGAGGCGCATTGCGCGCCCGCCTCGGCGGAACGCTTCCCAATGATGGGCGCTTGAGGCTGCCGCCAACTCCCGGCGCCATTCGATTAGCTTAAAGCAAAGGAGGGCGAGCACCGTACTTCGGTGCCCGCCCCAGCCTGCGAAGAAAGTCTCCCCACGCTCTCCGCCAGTTGCGGAGGGCGCATCGATCGAGGAACGACTCACAAGGTCGCGCTTTGAATCGACGGTGTGTCTGTTTCGAGTCTCGCAAATGCGTACGCCGTCCATCGTGCCGGAAGGTGGAGACCGCGACGTCTACCTCGTGCTCGACGATCTGGGTCGGATTGGAAGGGCATGGCGCGAGACCAGCGAGGAGAGTACCGGGCGGGCCACGCTGATCCGCGAACTGCTCGAAGGCCAGTACGTCAACCCGGTACGCATCGTCGCCTTCAACGTCGGGGAAGGATGGTCGCGCGACGTGACGAGCGATATCGCTGACGAACTCCGCGCGCGCTGCATCGACCTGGACGAAGTACCGGTCGGCCTCGAAGACTTCCTGGAACGGACCAGGCAAGCCACTTAGGCCCGGCTGGCCAGGGCGAGCGGCCGCTGACGTGGTTCCTTCAGTAGCGACGCCTAGATGCCGCCCTCATCGGCCATTGCCGGGCGTGACAAAACGTAGGCGGCACAGGCAAAGAACATGACCGCCACCGCTACCGCAAGCGGCAATGACGGGTCGACGCTGTACCAGAACACGAGAAACCCGATCGCCATTCCCACGCAAGCCATGGCCTTGGCCGACCGCGGAATGGCTCCGGCGGCGCGCCAATCCCGCAGCGGTTTGCCAAGTGTCGGATGATCTAGCAGCCATGCCTCGAACCGCGGCGACGAGCGCGCAAAACACGCCACTGCAACGATCAGGAAAACCGCCCCCGGCATCAGCGGCATCACCAAGCCGATCACGCCGAGCGCAACCATCACCCAACCGAGGCTGAAGTAGATGATGCGCATCAGACCTGCCGCCTGTCTGTCATTCAACAAAGACTGCTCGCTTCCCGCCGACGCCGTGGCTGGCATCAGCTTGTTCGCGGCAGGCAATGAAATGGAGCGGGTGAAGGGAATCGAACCCTCGTATTCAGCTTGGAAGGCTGCTGCTCTACCATTGAGCTACACCCGCGTTGCCGTTGACCTAACACGCCGCGCAAGCGGCCTCAACCCGCCCGGGGCGGCGCCGCTCATCCGTGCACAAGGCCGCCGTTCCCGGCGACCGGCCCTTAACAGGGGCTGATTCGCCGCCTATATTGACGTTTCCATCAACAATGAAAGGAGGTGATCCAGTGTCTTACACCAAGCGCTGTCACCTCGCTGGGATCGCCCGCTAGGCTTGTCTTTTGGCCTGGCATCGGGGCGTTCTCAGCCCTGGACCAGCGAGCACAACAGTTGGGGCGCGACGGGAGTTCTCCCGCCGCGCCTTTTTAATTGCTTAATTGCCGATCAAAAGCCGCAGAGATTGACGAAGCGCGGACGTCGGCCGCGGCGGTTTTCGACAATGCGCTCGCCACCATTGATGGCCGAACCGCCGTAATAACGGTGATGGCCGGTGACGTCGTGCCAGTCGCCGGCCTGCGACGATGACGGCGACCCGCAGGACCTGGCGGCATCGCAAATGATCGTGGCTGGCTTGCTTCGCATGACCGTCTCCGTGAAGGGTGCGCGTTGGCTCGCGTTCTGCTCATCAGTCGTGGGCTTCCCACTGCACGTTCAAGAGGCAACGGGTATATCGTGTTTCCGGACTGTTTCGTGCCACCGTTTGTCGAGATCGGCTGCCGCAAAACGTCCTCGAAAGGCAGCCAGTCCGGCCCGCCATAAAGGAGAAAGCTATGCTCTACGCCATGCTGGCCTATCACGTCGAAGCCGAGGTCACATCCTGGACGGCGGAAGAGGACGCGGCCCTGATGACCGAATTGCTGGCCGTGCATGAGCGGCTCAACGCCAAGAAGGTGCTCGGGCCGGCGGCGCGGCTCGGCGGTACGGCGGAAGCCCGCACCCTGCGCGGACCGGGCGCGGGAATGGTTATCGACGGCCCGTTTGCCGAGACCAAGGAGCAGTTGCTGGGTCTGTACGTATTGAATTGCGCCAACGAGGAGGAAGCGATCGCGATTGCCCGCGACCTGCGGCGTGTCAATCCGTCCGCCGTCTACGAAATCCGCCCGATCAGACTTTATCTCCCCGGTGAAGCGTTGCCGGAAGCCTCGAGCGGACCCGGTCAGGGCTGATGCTTCACCATACTGCACTGCAAGGGGCTCAAAATACGACACAATAAGTGACTCGCTATCGCGGTCTCCGATCCCCACATTGAATGCATCACCGACAAAACCAGTGCCCGTGGGCGTCGGTGACTGAGAGTGTTGTGCTCCCGCCTGCAAAGGATCAGGAGACCACGATGCCTCACTCAAAAAATCGTATTCTGTCCCGAGCAAGCCCTGTCGATCTTGAAGATCTCCGGCCGCATCTTCGCGTTATCGAAATGCAACGCGGCAAGGTCGTTGCGGAGAGCCGCGCGCGCATCAATCAGGTGTACTTCCCGCACGGCGGCATACTTTCCTCCGTTGTTGAACTGGAAGACGGTTGGGCGATCGAAAGCGGCATGATCGGAAACGATGGTGCTTTCGGAGCTGCACAAGCGCTGGATAGCAAGGCGTCGCTGCATAAAGTGGTGGTCCAGGTATCCGGCTTTGCGAGCGTCGTGGATGCGGAGCACCTCAAAGCGGTTGCCCTGTCCTCTCCTGACCTGCTCGCGCTGCTTATCAAGTACGAACAATTCTTTCTCGCCCAGGTGCAGCAGACGACTGCCTGCAACGCGGTTCACACCGTTGAACAGCGGACGTGCAAGTGGCTGGTCCGGATGTGCGATCTCGTGGGCACCGAACTGCCGGTGACGCAGGAGTTTTTGGCGCAGATGATGGGTGTGAGGCGAACCAGCGTAACCAGCGTTGCCAGCCAACTGCAAAAGGAAGGGCTGATCTCGTACAGCAGGGGCAACATAAGCATTCTGGATGTGAATCTCCTGCAGCGCCGCGCGTGCGAGTGCCACCGAACTGTTCGGGAACTGTATGCTGTGGAGTTCGGTGATACCGAACGAACAGCGCTTCCGTTCCGCCCGAGTACCTGTCGTTGAATTCCGGGGGCTTGGCCTGCTGGCGGCTGGGTTGGGCCAGTCTACCAAAGCCGTTTTCTGGCAAACGCGTGCCCAGAGCCGGATTTCAGATAGCGCTCGAATGTGCGCGCCTTCTGTTCGTTCGAGAACGCAACGTATGTAACCAGCTTCCAAGGAAAAAATTTAGAGGTATGGGGAGACCTGCCCGCATTATGGTCCGACAGTCGCCTCTGAACATCAGACGCCATTCCGACGTAACGTCGGTCGGAAAAGCTCTCGCTTGTAACAAGTACACGTAGTGCATCTGGAGCGGCCCTCCTTCGCCAAGGCTTCGGAGGGCATCCTGCTTCGCGGTCAGGCAGGCTCCAATCCTGCGAAGCGCGTTGGCGCGAAGCAGGATGGTGGGGAAGGAAGGACTCGAACCTTCGAAGCCATACGGCGGCTGATTTACAGTCAGCTCCCTTTGCCACTCGGGACACTTCCCCGTCCGACAACGTCACCGAACCGGCCGCCCGAGTGGCGGAGGACCGGACCCAAGGATGACGCTGAGGCCGAAAGCCCGTTTCGAAACGGCTGCGACCGGCGCGTTTATGGGCGAAGCGGGATGGCAAAGTCAACCAACACGGACCACCAAAAATAGGTTCGATGAGGCCAAATTGCCATATTCCGGCCCCCGTGACACAAGCTCCCCATGAGCGATCGCGACCGAAAACCGCCGTTCCGCCGCGGCGGCGGCAAACACTTCGAAAAAGGGCGGAAATTC
The DNA here is from genome assembly GCF_023073815.1 of Bradyrhizobium sp. 157. NCBI lineage: Bacteria > Pseudomonadati > Pseudomonadota > Alphaproteobacteria > Hyphomicrobiales > Nitrobacteraceae > Bradyrhizobium > Bradyrhizobium sp. 157. Next base: position 24,155 of record NZ_JADPKF010000090.1, read on the forward strand.
GCCCGTCCGCCGGGCTGGCGCGACCGGGACTCGAGCCCCGACGGGCCGGTGATTCTCTATGGCTGGCACACGGTTTCGGCGGCCCTCGCTAACCCCGAGCGGCGGATTCGAAAGCTGTTCCTGACCGAAAACGCCGCCCGGCGGCTGGCGGACGAAAATATCGACACCCGCGTTCCCCCCGAGATCGTCCGGCCGAACGCGATCGACCAGCGGCTCGGCCCGGACGCGGTACACCAGGGGCTGTTGGCGGAGGCCGATCCCCTACCCTCGCCCGATATCGAAACGCTGCCGCAGGAAGGCATCGTGCTGGTGCTCGACCAGATCACCGATCCGCACAATGTCGGCGCCATCATGCGCTCGGCGGCCGCCTTTGCGGTGAAGGCGATCGTCACAACCGCCCGCCATAGCCCGGAAGCAACCGGCGTGCTGGCGAAATCCGCCTCCGGCGCGCTGGAACTGGTGCCGCTGGTGACCGTGCAAAATCTCGCCCGCGCGCTGACTGAACTGAATGACCGCGGCTTCTTGACGGTCGGGCTCGACAGCGAGGGGACCGATGACCTCGCCGCCGTGCCCTTGCAGCAACCGCTGGCACTGGTGCTGGGCGCCGAGGGCAAGGGCCTGCGGCAACTGACCCGCGAGACGTGCCGCGCGGTGGCGCGGCTTGACGTGCCCGGCGAGATCAAGAGCCTGAACGTGTCGAACGCCGCAGTTCTGGCGCTCTACATCGGCGCGAGCCGATTGGGACTTACGAAATGAACAACGCCCGCTCGCGACAAGCGAACGGGCGCTGAAGCTTTCAGATACTGCGGGATCAGTAGTACCGACGCAGCACGCGCTGACCGTGGTAATAGCGCGGCGCGTAGCCGTGGTGATAGCTGTGGCGATGATAGTGGCGGTACGCGCGATACGGACGGTTGTAGCCATAGCCGTAACCGGAGATCGAACTTTCGCGATAGACCGGACGCGGAGCCCAGTTGCCCGGACCGGTATAGGTCGGGCCCTGGTTGACATAATAATACTGCTGCTCCGGATCGGGCAGACGCTCGCGGACCCAGCCGCCGCAGGGGCTGCAGCCGGCATAGCCGTAGGTCACGGCCGGTGCGACATAGACCGGCGCTGCGCAAGGGGCGTAACCGCAGGCCATCGCGGGCGCGGCGGCCATGACGGCCACTGCCGCGATCAATCCTTTAAGTATCTGACGCATTACTACTCTCTCCTGTTCGTATTTGCTTGGTCTTCTCAACGTGGAAGGTGGTGCGGCCATCGCCTGTCGTCGCGCGGCGCGTAGATGATCTCGGGCGGATCCACCGGCACGTTGGACTGCGCCGGCAGCGGTGCCGACTGCGCCGACCAGGACTGATGGTAGCTCTCCGCCGGTTGCGGCAGCCGCCGGTTCGCCGGCGGCTCGATTTCCAGGCGCCCGTAACCGGGCATGCGGCCGGCGCTCGGATAGTAATGACCGACGCGCGGCACCGGATCGACATAGCGGCCGCCATAGATGGTCGGCTCGACATGGGTGCCTTTGCCGAGGCCCCAGTCACCCTCGACCACCGCATAGGATGCGTCGACGCCGTTAATGATGACGGGAACGCCGGGACGGCCCGGAATCACGATCTCGAAGCCGCCGCCGGCAAAGGCGGCCGAAATCGTCGCGATCAAAAGTGCCAGTGTGACGCCAATGCGCATTGCTTGGGATCCGGTTTTCCGAGTCCCAATTTAATCCAACACGCCGGTCCAAGGGTTAAGGCGGCCGGCCAAACTGGCGGTAAGGCTAACGCGCAACCGTGGATCGCCATTCAATTGCGAGAAATGGCGCTATCCAAATGTTAACGCCTCGGGTTTGGTCGCCCGCTCGATTGTCATTTGCGCTGACATATCGCACCATCCCGGCCCCTTCCCGATGACACCCGAAATGCCTGAGATGACAGCCAAGACGCCTGCGAAGAACGTGCTCTGGATTATGTGCGACCAGCTTCGCTACGATTATCTCGGCTGCACCGGCCACCCTGTGCTGAAGACGCCGAACATCGACGCGATGGCCAAACGCGGCGTGTTGTTCTCGAACGCCTATGTGCAGTCGCCGATCTGCGGGCCGTCACGGATGTCGTTCTATACCGGCCGCTACATGCGCTCGCATGGCTCGCACTGGAACGGCTGGCCGCTGCGCGTCGGCGAACCGACGCTCGGCGATCACTTAAAGAAGATCGGCGTGCGCAACGTCCTGGTCGGCAAGACGCATATGGCGCCCGACCTGGAGGGACTGAAGAATCTCGGTATCCCCGCCGACTCGATCATCGGCGTGCATGTGTCGGAATGCGGCTTCGAGCCTTATGAGCGCGACGATGGCCTGCATCCGACGGGACGGCCGCGCCCGGCCTACGACAATTATCTACGCCAGCACGGCTATGACGCGCCCAATCCCTGGGAGCACTGGGCCAATTCCGGCGCGGCGGAAGATGGGACCTTGCAGAACGGCTGGCTATTGGTTCACGCCGATAAAGCCGCGCGGGTGCCGGACGAGCATTCCGAGACGCCCTATATGACGCGGCGCGCGATGGAGTTCATCGCGGAAGCCGAGGACGACGGAAGGCCATGGTGCCTGCATCTGTCCTACATCAAGCCGCACTGGCCCTATATCGCGCCGGAGCCCTACGCCAGCATGTACGGTCCGCAGGACGTGCAGCCGGTGATCCGCTCGCAGGAGGAACGCGCCAACGCGCATCCGGTGTTCGCCGCCTATATGGACGTGCGCTATTCCCGCAACATGTCGCGCAACGAGGCGCGCGAGAAGGTTATTCCGACCTATATGGGCCTGATCAAGCAGATCGACGACCAGATGGGCATCTTGATGCGCTTCCTGGAAGCGCGCGGTCTGCTCGACACCACCATGATCGTGTTCACGTCGGACCATGGCGACTACCTCGGCGATCACTGGATGGGCGAGAAGGATCTGTTCCACGAGCAATCGGCCAAAATCCCGCTGATCGTGATCGATCCCTCGCCTGCTGCCGATGCCACGCGCGGCACGGTCAGCGATGCGCTGGTCGAGGCGATCGACCTGGCGCCGACCTTCATCGACTATTTCGGCTCAACGCCGCCGGATCACATCCTGGAAGGGCGCTCGCTGGTGCCGCTGTTGCATGGCCACAAGCCTGCCGATTGGCGCAAGGTGGTGTTCTCCGAATACGACTACGCCATGCAGGACGTCCGCGTGATGCTGAACCAGCCGATCGAGCGCTGCCGGCTGTTCATGGTGTTCGACGGCCGCTGGAAATTCATCCATGCGTCCGGCTTCCGGCCGATGCTCTACGATCTCGAAACCGATCCGCAGGAATTTTTCGACCGCGGCGCCGATCCCGCCTGCGCCGATATCGTGGCGCGGCTGCAGTCGGAGCTGTTCGATTGGGCGCTGCACCCGAAGATGCACATCACCACGCCGAACGCAAAAATTGCCGCCTATGCCGCCCAGCAATTGCAGGTCAAGAACGGCGTTTTGATCGGCATCTGGGACGAGGCCGAGCTTGGTGCGATCAGAGAGAAGATCGGGATCAAGCCATAAGACCGGTGATGCTCATTGCGCGACGAATCGCCCAAGCAAGAAGACGTCCGGCATTCTGTCTCGGCATCAAGTGAGCGTGAGACGTGAGGCAGTTCACAGTTGAGAATCGCGAGTTGATTTAAGGCCGTCGCAAACCCGGCTTCGGGAGACGAGCCATGCCATTATTCAATAGCCAAATCGATTGCCAGGGAATGGGCACGATAGCAGTGGTCGGGCTTTTTACCCTGTTCGCCCTTACGTTCGCCGTTGTTAGTTACGTGGAATCGTCATCGAATGCCGACGTGGCCGAGCTTATGAGTGCGACCGAGTCATCGGCATCTGATCCGAACCATTCCAACGGATCTGCAGCTCAGATTCATTCCCTCAAGGACCGAACGAGCTGCCCCCTCGGCAAGAAATCGCCACCAACTCAACTACTGCCCTTGCCGTAACCTACACTTCAGGCCAATTCGATCCCGTGCGCTTACGACACATCGTACGCGACGGGACGATTTCATCCGCGGCCGATAAGTTCGACCGGAGTACGGTAGAGCTCGTTACTGTCTCCGTCGGTGACACGCACAGCACATCCCGTGGAACACAGCTCGGGACGAACGATGCGAAGCTCGCTCGCGAGGCTTTCGGCCTTATCGATCGCATTTTCTGTGTTTTCGAGAAACATGCCGCCCTGGTTTTTGAGCTCCGCGCCGATGACGAGATCAAAATTTAAGTATGGCATTGGTGCCCCCCGCCAAATTCAAGCTGCACGGAATCTAACCTGAGTCTGGCCTGAGTCTGGTGGGTTCCCTCATTTCAGTTCTACTTTTGACATCTGATTGTGGTCGTCTGTTGCGTTTCGGTACCGCGACCGCACTATCGGGTGCACACCGCTCGAGTCACCTGCTGGTCGAGACCTGAGTGGTCGGACCGTCGCAATCGTGACTTGCCCGCAATTGAATGAAGGAGCGGCCTTGGCCTCAGAGTTCCAAGGACCAGAAATTCGCAGCATTTCCGCCCGGGGCACGATCGCGTTCTGCTCTGGGCGCCTGGCGAAAGCCATCGACGAGTCTCGGTGTTGCGGCGGAGACACGTCGTGTTGGTAAATTGCGACTGTTCACGCCACGTTTATTGCAGTTCCGAGCGTGCGGGCGCTACGGTCGGCCGGCGAAACACTTCGCAGCCCTTCGAGGAGCGCAATGAAGCCATATCGCGGCGATATCGGTTCTGTCGGCTGGTTATCCTTTTTCTGCCGGGCATCGTTGCGTCGACTGCACGCGATGGCTATTGCGGTCTTGCTGCTCCTGGCGATCGGCGCAAGCCCCACACAGGCAAGGAGTTCCGCGTCGGCAGCCTCGACTGCTCATGTCTATCTGCTCCGCGGCGTGCTCAATATTTTTTCTCTGGGGCTCGATGACATTGCAGTAAAGCTGCGGGCGCAGGGCATCCCGGTCACTGTCGCGAACTTTGCCTCCTGGTCGTCGCTCGCCGACGAAGCCGCCGCCGGATACAAGAGCGGCAGGATCAAGACGATCATTCTGGTCGGGCATTCCTCGGGGGCGACCGCGCTTCCCGACATGGTCGCCAAGCTGGATCAGCTTGGCGCTCCCGTTAGGCTCGCCATCGGCCTGGATTCGGTGTTTCGCACCAGCCTCTCGGGACGCGTAGGACGCTATATAAACTTTTATATCGCCAACGGTGCCGGCACGCCGGTTCAGAAAACCGGACAATTCCAGGGCAAGCTCGAAAATGTGAACGTGCAGGACGTGCCTGGCGTCGGGCACATGTCGATCGAAAAGAACCTGATCATGCAGCAGAAGGTGATAAGCGAGATCGACGCTGTCGTCTTCGGCCGATCTGTACCAGCTTCGGGGGCGCAGAAGCCGCGGCAACCAGAAGCGGCAAACGCGACGAGGCCCGGCACGGCAAGCGCCGCGGCGGTACGTTAGTAGTTCGGTTCGATCGGTTCAGGTGGCTGCGCCAAGCTACGAGCGCCGCAAATTCTGCTAATTCCTCGACGATAGATCACCCGCAGAGCGCTGGGTGGCGTGGCCCGGCCGGCATTCGAGGTCCGGCACCTCTACGCCTAAATCGCGAGCGGAATGTACATGAGAAGTCCGACGCTGGTTGCAGCCCTGGTGATCCGTGCAGCCCTTTCCGTCTGCATCTTGTCGGCCGTTTGGAATGTGGCGGTCGCCGGTCCGGTCGCACGCACGACCAATGCTGTCGCGACGGTCGCTCCCGATACGCCGCCAGCCGCGACCCAGCCGCAGGCGCGCGTCTACCTGTTCCGCGGCGCGCTCGGCCCGATCTTTTCGCGCGGGATGGATCGCCTGACCAATCGTCTCCAGGAAGCCGGTATCCGGGCTGACGTCTACGAATTCACGATTTGTCGGCTGATTGCGGATCAGGCGATCCGCGATTTCCGGAACGATCCTGCTCCGATCGTCCTGATCGGTCATTCGATGGGCGGACTGTGCGCCCTGACGTTCGCCGGCATACTGAGGTCCGAAAACATCTCGGCAAGTCTGGTGGTCACCATCGATCCGGCTCAGGCAAGCCCGAAGGTGCCGCTGAACGTCGAGCGTTACATCAACATTTTCCTGTCCGACAGTATATTGGGCGGCGGCGATGTGGTGGCGGAGCAGGGTTACCAGGGTCACTACGCGAGCTTCGATTTGAAGCAGCACGGCGAAGTCACCCACATCAACATCGACAAGATGGATTCCGTCCACGAGCAACTGGTGACAGCCATTGCGCAACTTGCGACGACGCCTTTGCCGGCCAAGGGAGAGGCAGTGCCGCTGCGCTACGTCGTTCCTCCTAATGCCCCGCTGGAGCTGTGGGACAGCGGCACGCAGCAATTCGCCCGTTCGGGCGATACCTTGCAGAGGCTTGCGGCACTAAACCATGTACCGCTGTGGTCGCTTACCCAGGCCAATCAGTATTCTGACAGTGCACCGCTGTCGGTTGGCCAACCCGTCCTGGTTCCGCGCCGCCTCGTCCCACCTGTCGCGACGTCAGCGGCGTCGCGACGAAAACGGTAGGTGCAGAGCGACGTCAGGTGCGCGGCAGGAACGGAATCAGCATCGGAACGCGACGGCAATACGATCCATAGGCATCCACACCGAGTTCCGCCGTGAGGAAGCCCTCCTCCATGCGGGCCTTCAACCCCATCCCGAGCGAGATCAGCGCCGCCCCCAGCATCGCGCTCACCGTTCCGACCGCTATACCCGTCACCAGCATTCCGGCGATAAGCCCCGTATAGATCGGATGGCGCACCAGCCCGTAGGGGCCGGTGTCAATGACCTGATGGCCTTCCTTGTGCGTGATCGCGTTCGACCAGAATCGTCCGAGATGAATTCTCCCCCACCATGTGAATGAGATCCCCGCAAGGACAAGGCAGGCGAGCACGTAGATGCCAAGGCTGCCAAACTGCCAGAGCGGCTTTTCCCCCAGGACCTTGCCAGTCAATGGCAAGAAAAGAATGGCCCCTACGAGAATGGGGAAGCGGTATTTGAGCGAGTCCCAGGTCATCACGTGTTTCTTCGTTTGACCAGACCAGAACGACGCCAAAACCCAGCTCATGACCCACAAAATCCAAATGATGGCGAGCAACTGTGTGGGCCAGCTAGTGGTCCAACCACTCAAGGCGAAAGCCAGCCATTGACCAGGATCGTTCAGCATGTCGCGGACCATCCTTAAGCGATTGGATCAACCGCCGAACAGGCGCTCGACGTGAAACGCGTACTCGGCGCTAAATCCCATTCAGGTTGATTGTGGCCGGCATCAAGCAGATGCGCAATGGTCTCACGCAATACGGGTTCGACGGGACCCGGCGCATAGCCCAGCTCTCGTTGCGCCTTTTCGATCGACAACGCCCCCGCCCGCAATGCGATACGAACGCCTTCGGCCGTACCGGACGGAGGCCGGCGCGTCACGTGATCGGCGATGAATTCCAGCGTTGCAGTGACCATTTCGGCGACCTTGCCGTTCACTTGAATGTACCGGACGCGACGGCCGCTGATATCAGCCATGAGTTCGAGAACCCGTCTTAGCGGCATGCTTTCGCCACCGAGAACGTAGCGATGTCCAGCGTGTCCGCGCTCCATAGCAAAGATCAGCCCTTCGGCGGCGTCGCGGACATCGACGAGGTTCACGACGAAATCAAGATGCAAATGAAGACGTCGTTTGAGAAAATACCGGAGCATCGCCGTCGGCGGGGTAACGTTGTGGTCATAAGGCCCGACGGGCATGGTGGGACAGCCGATAACCACCGGGTATCCGGATGCGGCCGCTTGCATAGCGAACCGGTCGGCGAGCATTTTCGAGCGCGTATATGGACCCGGCATATCGTCCGGCAGCAACGCATCGTCAGCGACAGGAACCATTGATGGCGAGGCACGGAACAGAATGGATTCCGTCGAACAGTGCAGGAAACGCTTTATGCCGCGCTTGCGCGCCGTCTCAATAACGATCTCGGTGCCGCCGAAATTGACGGCGTGAAAATCCGCCTTCCGCGGCAGCCACATCCCCGGCAGGCCGGCCAGGTGATAGACCTCGTCGACCCCGTCCATCGCGCGGTCAACCAGGTCGCGATCAAGTACCGATCCCCTGACATACTGAACCTGCGGCAACGCGCGAGGGGGCGGCTGAAGATCGAGCACCCTCACCTGCCGACCTCGCGCTATCAGCGCCGAGACGAGGTGCTTTCCGACGAATCCACTGCCGCCTGTGACCAGTATGTGCGTCATGCTGCCGATGGTCTCAAGCTGAACTATTTGAGATCAAGATGCAGCGCCTTGCGGATGCACTTGGATGATGATGGCGAGATCGCGCCGAAAGCCCAGCGCGATAAACAGCTTTGCCATGACAAACATTGGGCCCAGCAGCAGGTGAGTCGGATTGTCGACCAGCGCCGGCTGCCGCCCCTCGAACACGCGGTGCCCAATAATTTGCGATGCGACGCCGACGACAATCAGGATCACCGTAAGTGACCACATCCCGGCAGTCGTCGTATTATCAACGATCGCAGCGGCGACTGAGAGCAACACAATTGCGGCCCCAAGGATCGCGGTTCCCAGGGCGGAGTCGAGCAGCAACCAGTAGATGAGCACCGGTATGACAGCGATGGTTGCCGCGCTGGTTTGGAACCCGAATACGGTGATGGACCACAAGCTGAGCGGAAGGATAGCGGCCAGGAACAAGAACACGATGCCCAACACATGCATTGCGCAATTCCAGGGGTCACGATGGTATTCAACGTAATCCGCAAGCTGCCGCCGAAAATACGAACTCATGCGGTGCTTATCCCCCTGCTATCGGCAGACGCGGTAAAACGGGTCAACCGCACCTGCTTCGATCCCCAACTTCCGTCAGAAACAGAATGGTAGTTAAACTAGGAAATCACCATCAAGTCAAAACGCGGACGGGGCACGTTTGACGGCCCCTCGAGCGCGCGAAGGCGCTGCCAACCTTGACAAATCATGCAGTAATTCAGGCGATTAGCATCGTACAGGGTCTCGGGAACACCACGCGTTGCGATAATTTTCCCCGCAGGTGTTGCCATTCAGCCAACCAGTCACGATCGTTGCGTGAGCCCTTTACCCCCACGATTCTAAGCACCAGGGCAATCGCTCTGACGAGAATGAGGCTAACCGCCCGAACTCCACGACCAGCCATCAGGAACGCATCCTCTGAGCGCCTACTCCGGCGATATCTGCGTCTGCCGCCAGGCCGCCGGTGGCGTCCCTACCGTTCTGCGAAACGCACGATTGAAGGCGGCTTCGGAATCATAGCCAACCGCCTCCGCCACGCGGGCGATCGGATCGCTTCCAGACGCTAGCAGACCGGCAGCGAGTTGCATGCGCCAGCGCGTCAGATACTGCATCGGCGGTTGTCCGATCAGATGGGTGAACCGCTGCGCGAACGTCGATCGCGACAGCCCCACGGCCTTCGCGAGCTCATCCAATGTCCAATCGGCCGCTGGCTCGCCATGCAAGAGATTCAGCGCTTGACCGACGTGTCGATCGGCCAAGCCGGCAAACCAGCCGGTCTGTTCGGGGCCAAGCGCTTCGATATGGCACCTGATCGCCTCGACAAAGAGCAGTTCGCCTAGCCGGGCCAGCACGCCCTCCCCGCCGGTCCGGCGCCCCTCCGATTCAACCCGTGCGGCATTGATCAGGTAACCAAGTCCCGAATTCTCCCGATATGAACTTCCGCGCAGATGCAGGACCGGAGGCAGCGCCTCCACCAGCGGATTGAAAGGACGCGTGTCGCAGCCGAGAAATCCGCACAGGATGCGCGCATCGGCGGGTCCGTTGTCGCCGAGGCGCATCATGAGCGGAAGCTGACTGGCCCTCGCCTGACCATAGATGCTCAGATCAGGCATCGACCGCATGCCCGGAGCGCTGGAAAGTACATGTGCTGAGCCCTGCGGAAAAGCGATGATATCGCCCGCCTCGAGCCGTACGGATGGCGCATCGATCAAGCCGCCCCAGCAGCGACCGTCGACCACCACGTGATACTCGATGACGTGCTGTGCCCCAGGCAAGACGGCTGAAGCGCAGGCGGCCGATTCCGGCGCCTCGGCCACCCATGGTGCGCGGACGTCAAGATGGAAGAACATCGCGCTACTGAGTCGTACGGCGCGCAACACATCGGACAGGGCATCCGCCCCCATAGTCGCAGCTCCAATCGGACGCTCGGTCACGCTTCTCGGACGAACTGCAAAAAATAGAAAGAATTCAGACGCCTAGTCAAGCCATCCGGCAGTCTGGTCATTTGCCGCACCCCCGCGAGGACCTATGTCCCCATCGCGCCAAAGGAGGCAGCAATGAACATGATGGTCAGAGAATTAAACGAGCAGAAGCTGGAAGTATTTGTTACGCGGATACTGGGCGATCTCGGCGCCGCCATGATTGCACCGCTGGTGCGCATTGGCGACGAACTCGGACTGTACAGCACGCTCGCCGCGTCGGGACCGGTGACGCCGGAAGAGCTGGCGCGCCGTACCGGAACAGTCGAGCGCCTTGTGCGCGAATGGCTCAGCGCTCACGCCGCCGCCGGCTATCTGGACTATGACGCTTCGACCAAGCGCTTCTCCATGAATCCCGAGCAGGCCATGGTGTTCGGCAATCCTGACAGCCCGGTCTACATGCTGGGCTCGTTCGAGGTTTGCCAGGCCGTTATGGTTGACCAGCCCAAGGTGAGCAAGGCTTTCCGCAACGGCGGCGCCGCCGGTTATCACGGGCGATGCAACTGCCTGTTCAGCGGAATGGCGCGCTTCTTCGGCGTGAGCTACAAAGCCCATCTGGTGCAGGAATGGCTTCCCGCATTGGACGGCGTGGTCGAAAAACTCGGCCGCGGTGCGCGGGTCGCGGATATCGGCTGCGGCCATGGCATCTCAACCATCCTGATGGCTAAAGCATTCGAACGGTCCAGATTTCTCGGGATCGACAACCACGAAGATTCGATCGCCTGCGCCCGCGACGCCGCGAAACGCGACGGCGTAGCAGCCAGGACGGAATTTGATGTCGCCACGGCCAAGAATTTTGTTGGCGGCAATTTCGACCTGATCTGTTGTTTCGACGCGCTGCACGACCTTGGTGATCCCGTCGGCGCAGCGAGCCGCATTCTGCAGGCTCTCGCCCCTGACGGCACGTTCATGGCCGTGGAGCCGCTTGCAGGAGACCGGCTGGAAGACAATATCAATCCGGTCGGCCGCCTCTATTATGCCGGCTCCACCATGATCTGCACGCCGGTTTCCCTGGCGCAGGAGGTAGGGCTCGCCCTCGGTGGGCAGGCAGGACCAAAACGGTTGGAAGCGGTTCTGCGCGAAGCAGGATTTAGCCGTGTCCGGATCGCAGCCGAGACACCCTTCAACATCGTGCTCGAAGCGCGGCGATAGGACTGACCGCGCTGTCGTTTCTTACGCCACCGGAGCACTGCTCTCCGGTGGCAAAGGTGGCTAACATGACGCAGGCGTTACAGACAAAACAAGGCAATCGAGGACTTGGCCAGCAAGGACTTGGCCAGCAAGGATTTGGCCAGGCCGGCTGGATCCTCGATCATTGGATCGCCTCTTTCCTCTCAGCGGTAGAGCGCGCTATCCGTCATCAACGCACGAAGCATCGGGCCAGGACGCAGCCTAGCTCGGCGCGATCAGTGAGAAGATCGGAATGAAGCCTCAAGGAGGCGCGCAGACGTCAGCATTCGCAGATGGTCCGCGTCGCGCCGAAAGCGGGCGTGACAGGGTTAGATCCCTGCCCGAGGCCCGGTAACGACAAGCTGCCCTTCGGAATCAGGAATGACCCTCGTTCCGAACTGCTGATGACATGTCCCATCCAGTGTCTGCTGGATCCATTCGATATCCTGCCGCGCTGGAATGCAGAGACGAAAGTTCTTGATCTGCAGGGGAACCAGTTTGAGCGCATGGAGGCTTCCGCTGGTCGGATCCAGGTCGGCGAAATACATCAAGGCAAGATCGTCACGGTAGCGTTCGTAACCACTGATCCCTTCATAGTCATTCAGGAAATCACCGCAGCCATAGAGAATGAGGCGGTCTCGATAAATTTCGATCGCTCGCGGATGATGCGAGGAATGCCCGTGAACGATCGACACGCCTGCCTTGTCGAGGCCCGGGCCAGAACTTTCTGCTCACGGGGAATGTGATATCCCCAATTGGATCCCCAATGGATCGATACGACGACGAGATCACCCGGCCTCCTGATGGCCATGACTTGGTCGGCGATCTCCCACGCGCTCGCCTCGGACAAGTCAGGCAGTAAGTTGACGCCTGGCGCGTCTGACGTCGCAGCCCATTCGAGCGGGATGCCGCTCGATGTCGACCCAAACGAAAAGATCAAGAGCCTCGCTTTGCCAAGGTTCAGCACCGCGGGTGCGCGCGCTTCATGATCGTTGCGCCCCGCGCCCGTTGCCTTGACGTCGAGTTTTTGCAGAGTAGCCAGCGTCTCCAGCAGGCCGGCGCGGCCCCAATCGAGCACATGATTGTTGGCCAATACGCAGCAGTTGATCTCGGCCGCCACGAGACATTCTGCATTCTCGGGGCTCATGCGGTAGTTGATGCCCTTGTTCATGCGGTCGTTGCTGCGGGTCACTGCGGTTTCGAGATTGATGATCCGTGCGTCCGGCTGCATGCGCTCCAGCTGGCCCAGCGCAGCGCCCCAAACGTAGGACGGCCCGTTTTGCCGCGGAATGGGCCCGTTCGCCTGCTCGGCAAGCAGCACGTACCCCTTCGCCGATCGCACGTAATTTTCGTAAATCTCGGGGCTGCAGGGGTGCGCCAACACTTGGTCGATGCCGCGACCGCACATGACATCGCCGCATAGAAAGAGCCGTACCAATTTCCGATGCCCATCCGGCAAGCGTCTTTCCTCGAGCATGAAAATACCGCTCAGGTTTTTGCGTCAGATGCGGGATCCCTGAATGCCGTCATCACCTCGGCCAGCATCCGCTCCTCCTCTCCCGCATAGCGCGGAGAGAAGTGAAACGGCTCGACACGGCGCACATTGGCTTCCCGCGCAATTTCTCCGGCAGCCGTCGTTGTAAGATGGCCCCGGTCCCTCGCCAATGCGGCATCTGTGCCTGCGAATGTCGCCTCAATGAAGAGGATGTCCGCATTCTGAACGAGCGCCACGATGGCGGTGCGATTGGCCGGCGTATCGACAACATCGGTAACATAGGCAATTTTCTGGCCGGCAGTGACCGTCAGGAGGTCACGCAGGCTGCCGAGCGGCTCGAGGCGAACGTCCGAAGCAGTAGCTCCATCGATCCGTATCAAATGATCGTCCGGCCGGCCTTCCACAACTGCCTGCTTGAGCCACTGCAACCACGGACCGACCGGAAGCCCGCGCTCGGATAGTCGATTCTTCCAAATGTTGACATGAGCCGCCTCCTGCAGGGCAAAGCCGAGGCAGGGCGTGCCATGCTCGAGGATGGCGGCTGAGACGCGGCAGGTCGGCTCGTCAGATAGGACGCCATCAAGAATTGCCTTCGACACCGGCGGTTCTGCGGCAAAAGCCCTCTTCAACCGGAACTGCCTGGTCGAGATGGAGTTCGGCGCCTCAACTTCGCTGACAACGAAGACAAGATCGGCGCCGTAGCTCTCGACCAGATTCCATTGATAGGCCTGAAGCTTGTGAAAGACGCGCTCGGCAAAACCGGCCGGGCCGTAAAGATGTACAGTTCTCTCCTGTCCTACGAGCAAACGGAGCAGATGATCGAAGCCAATGAAATGATCGATATGCGCATGCGAGACGAAGATCTTATCGACGCGTCGTAGCTTCCGCGGTGACAGTGAAGCGATTTCCCCGAGATCGAACAGCACACTATCCGTTTTGAACAGTGTCTCCACATAGACCGTCGGGTCGCCGTAGCGACCGTTGACCAGACTCGGATGGAAGATCGGTCGCATGACAAACTATGCAGCAGGTTTTTCACGCGGCTTGTTCGTCACTCTACCTTCACTGCCCAAAGAACCCTCCTTTGTGTGCCAGCTTGATTTTTGGTCAATGCTCCATGAGCTTCCGGTACCCACTTTTCCCGATCATGCTTCTAATTCGTGATCTTGTACCCCGTCTCCTTCACGATCGGCTGCCAGAAGGCGGTATTGGCGGCGAGCTCCTTCGTTAGGCCTTCGGGCGTCGAGCCGACTGGGATCAGGCCGATGGCTGAAAGCTTTTCCTTGACCTCCGGCTTGGCGAGCGCGGTGGCGACGGCCCCGCTCAGCTTCTTGGCAAAGTCGGGCGAGGCGCCTGCCGGCAGCCACATGCCGTACCAGGCATCCGCCACCAGATCGACGCCGCTCTCTCTCAGCGTCGGCGCGTCGGGCAGGAACGGCGAGCGCTGCGCGCTGCCGACCGCGAGAATCCGAACGTTGCCCGCGCGATGCTGCGGGATGGCATCGGTCAACGTGGAAATCGCGAACGGCATGTGGCCGCCGACGAGATCGTTGATGATCGGCGCGCTGCCGCGATAGGCCACCCGGGTCAGCTTGACGCCCAGCGCCTGCTCGAGCCGCGAGCCGGTAAAATGCGGAATGGTGCCGTTGCTGGGCACGCCGAACGTCGTCTTGTCCGGATTGGCTTTTAGCCAGGCGACGAATTGCTTGAAATCCTTGACCTCGGCGGGGACGGCGGTACCGACGAAGACACAGAATTCGAACCGCACGAGTTGGCTGACCGGAACGAAATCCTTCGCCGCGTCGAAGCTCGGCGTGGTCTCGACCATCGGCAAGAGATACATCGTCGGCCCCGTGGTGACGAGGACGGTGGTGCCGTCGGGATTGGCTCCCTTCACCGCCTTGATGCCGATCAGCCCGTCGCCGCCGGTGCGGTTCTCGACGATGATGTTACGATCGAGCAGTGGAGCGATGTGCTGCGCCAGCAGCCGGCAAAGTGCATCCCCGCCGCCGCCGGCGGCAAAGGGAAAGATGATCTTGGTCAGCGGGCCGGCCTGCGCGAATGCCTTGCCCGTTATCGCCGCCAGCGAACATACGGCGCTTCCGGCCAGAAAATCTCGGCGCTTCATTCTATTTCCTCCAAACACTTTATAATTATTGTCGGCCCCTAACGCTGAGACGATGCCGCGTCAGGCCAGCACCGTCTCTACTACCGTCATAATTCCGATCGCGACGGTGGCAAGGCCGACTGCCCCTTGCAAGCTGCGATTGGCCCAAGTGAGCCAGCGGGCGGAGACCGCAAGCGGCACTGCGATCGCCGTCGACAGCGCGCCCATGCCGATCATCGAGCCGACGCCGAACAGCGCGATATAGCCGAGCCCGACGGCAGCGCTGGACGCCTGCGTGACCGCGAGCACCAGAAGTGCGGCCGAGCCCGCCATGCCGTGCATCAAGCCGACCAGCAGGGTCCGCCAGCGGAAGCCATGTTCGTGGATGTGGGCGGCGCGGCCATGCGGTGCGGTCTCGCCGGCATGGCTGTGAGCATGGAAATGCACTGTGCCGTCGCCGTGGTCATGCCGGTGAAAATGCACCCGGTCGCGCCACAGCCGCCACAGCACATGCGCCCCGAGGCCGACCAGCATCAGGCCGACGGCAGTCTCGAGCGGCCGGGCAACGCCGTCCGGGATCGCGCGGCCAAGCAGAATGGCGGCACCGGCAAAGAAGAACAAGGTAAGCGTATGGCCGAGCCCCCAGGTCAGCCCGTGCTTGACGATATCGGCGACACGGCTGCGGCGCGCGGCGATGCTGGAGACGGCGGCGATATGATCGGCTTCGAGCGCATGCTGCATGCCCAGCAAAAACCCCAACCCCAGAATTCCGAACATGCGCCCCCTGCTCGCTAGCCTGCTTGATAAAATACCAGTTCGAAGCCTTTGTCAGGTCAAGACTTCATCGAACAGGCTCCGCATCGATGCCCAGGAGCGGCGGTCGGCCTGCTCGTTGTAGAGCGCGGCGCGCATGATCGAGCCGTCCGCGGCCGGGTTGGTGAAACCGTGCAGCGTGTTGCCGTAGGAGATAACCTGCCAATCCTTCACCTCGCCAGTGCGCATCTCATTCTCGAAATCAGCCACCTGATCCGGCGGCGCCAACGGGTCGTCTACCCCGGTGCAGACCAGCACGCTCGCCCTCACCCGGCCCGGCTGCGCCGGCATTTTGGTCGCCAGCACGCCGTGGAAACTGACGATTGCCTTGAGGTCCGCGCCTTCGCGAGCGAGCTCCAGCACCACCGACCCACCAAAACAGAACCCGATGGCCGCCAGCCTCCGGGGATCAACCTGCGGCAGCGCGGCCAGCGTTTCGAGCGCGGCACGCCCCCGCGCGCGCAGCTTCTCCGGCTCGGCGCGAAGCCCGCCCACCAGCGCGGAGACTTCCTGCAGGTTGACTGCCTGCCGACGGTCGCCGAACATATCGGCGGCCAGCGCCACATAGCCGAGACCGGCGAGCCGGCGGGCGCGCTCCATGGCGAATTCTCCGAGCCCCAGGCCCTCGTGAAACACCAGCACGCCCGGTCGCTTTCCGACCGCGTTCTCGTCAATTGCAAGATAGCCGCGCAGATTGAGCTCGTCGCAGCGGTAGTCGACATCGCGCGGCTGAATCAAATTTCCCGATCCTTCAAATGATAGGCTGCCGGAACTTCACACCGGTTTGAGGATCGCACAACCGAAATCGAAGAGTCCGGCGCTTTCCCGTTGCTCGGCATCACGCCGGTTTGACTCAACCTGAATGCGAACACCGGAACGATCGGCAGCGGGGGGCGCTTAGCCCGCATCACCAGCAACGGAGTACCCCCGATGACAAAGTCCGGAATTCTCGCCGCCGCCGCGGTGCTTGCGTCCGCGCTCACTAGCCCCGCCACCGCGCAGGAGGTCATCCAAAATCCCGGCTATTGCGCGCAATTTTATCCAAACGCCAACTGCCAGAACAAGGGACCGGGAAATCCCTATACCGGCAGCTACCAGCGGCAGGTCTATCGCGATCAGGCCTATCGGGATCGCACTTATCGGGATAGCACTTATCGGGATAGCACCTGGCGTAACAGCTATAACCGCTAAGACAGCGGCTTCTGGCCAGGCGACGTCGTGGCCGGAGTCGTCGGCGACGCGGTGGGCACCGCCGCAGCTATCGCGAGCGCTCCAGTTGCCGCCGCCAGGGCCTCGATCGGCGGCGGCCAATACGCCCGGCGCAACGGCTTCGTCTGCACCCCCGGCTCCTAGTTCCGCGGCGATGACGGCCGCAGGCATATCTGCCAATAGAACAGTGCAAATCGAGTCCGGGAAAGGCAGCCGAAAGGCCGCCTTTTTCATGCCTCGGGTGCGCTGGCGCGGTTCTTGATGTTCTGGCCCTTTGCGACCAAGTCTGCTATTCGAGCCGCCAAAGATCGGCCCATGCGGCGGGTATTTTCGCTGTTCAACGATCGCTTCAATTCGCCGGTTTAGCTCAGCGGTAGAGCAGCGGTTTTGTAAACCGAAGGTCGGGAGTTCAATCCTCTCAACCGGCACCATTTATTTGCTTGCGACTCCGAGCGACGCGAAAACGAGACGCTAGCCGTGTCCTGCAATCCGCCGGTGCGGAGCGTTGTGCGCGACCGTCGCTCGATCTGAGCCGGAACCAACCTCCTCCGCACACGTTTTCAACGCATGAGAATTCGCGAAGAAAACTGCAACATGGTGCTGCTCGCTGTTGTCACCGTGTTCTCTTCGGCGATTGCGGTCGGAGCCACGCTGCTTGGGTCGAGCAACACGGACCAGTTCGCTGATCGGACCAGCGCCCGCATCGAGCGGACAGCCTCACCCGACAAGCGGATCATCTACGTCGGCGACCAGCCGCCGGTACGCATGATCGGCGCGCCCTTTGTCCCGAACACCAATCCCCGCGAACGCTAGATCCCGATTCGCGACCACGCTTGCGGGACACAATCACCTGACGCGCACCTGACGGGCCATGTGTAGTTCGCGGGACGAACTGTCACCGTTTTGTCACCCCGCGCGCAAATGAGCGGCAGTTATCCCCAGCTACCTCCCCGACCGCTTGATTCCACAAAAGCCGTTTGATGGAGTGGGTTTGGGCCGAGGTGTCTCATGAAATGGATGAGGGAACGCGATCTCCTGATCGCGCAGACGATGGCGTTTGTTCAATCGGTGACCGGCAAGCCGCCGGAGGCCGAGAAGACAGTCACGACGTCGTTCCCGCTGTTTTCGGTCGAGACCTCGGAAACTGCCCGCGCGACCGCGCCGATGCCCGACATCGAGGCGCTCTTGGCCGTAAGTGGCACCGTCAGCCCGGCTGCAAAGGAAATATCAAGGCCGGATCCGATGCCGCGCCCCAGCCTGCCGGACGACTTCCGATCCGAGATCAAGGCGCGGGTTGCGAATTTCCGTGCCCATCAGGAGCGGTTCAACCGCGAGCGCGAGGCCTATTGCAGCGCGACCATGGCAAAGGTGCACGCTGCGCTCCGGCAAGGCGAGCCGCCGGCACGGCCGGCGGAGTAGACCCCAAACACCTTGCTGCGTTCTCCTGCCCGCCCCGATGTTCAGAGCCAGGCATAGACCAGCGCCATGTTGGCTGCGCAGGCAGCCAGCAGGCAAACGGTCAGCGTGAGTTGGACACGCTCGCAGGAGGTCTGGAGGCTCGTTCTCATCGCCGGAAACATCCGGCGATTCTGGCGACTGAGTCTCGGGGATTCTTTTTTCGGGAATTTACGGCTCGTTAAAGACTCAGAGACTCCACGAAAATGGGCCGAAACGAGCCAAATTGCTCCCGAAACAGCCTGTGGAATGGCCGCATGGCAGCCAAGCCTGAAACCCGGCCCCCGCCTTTGCGTTGACCGTTTTTACCGGAGCTAACAATGCCCTACGCGCTGTTCTCGAACGATGCCAAGCTGAGCAAAGCCTATCCGACCGCGGCCGATGTCTGGAAGATCGCCCAGAAGAGCGGCCTCGTCGTCGATGTCGTTTCTGGACAGGACAACAGTGGCCCCCGTCCGGTGCTGGATCATGACTACGAGATCAGGCCGTGCCAGCTCGAGCCGCATGAAGACCCCGCCCGAAACAAGGCGGACGCCGAGCGCGAAGCGCAGACGGAATTGCAATTAGCGTCGTAAGGCCCGCCGTCAAACGGCCGGGCACACGACAGGTCTCGGCGAACGGATCCCGTTCGCCGGGACGACATCTGAGACAGAAAGTCGGATCCTACGGCGTCGCCGAGACGAGCGATGCCTGTTCCGAAGCTAGGGTCACGCAAGCCTTGCGCCGCTGCAGTCCCCTGATCGCACCGGTTACCTTGCGTACCTTGCCGGCCCCGCACGAGGGATCCTGCACGAAGGCGACTTCATAGGGAGCAAGAATAAGCGGTTCGGATTTGAGGACAGTTTGAGCAAGGCACGGAGACGCCGCTGCGGAAAAGATCAGCCCTAACGCAAAAACACGCATGTTCGTTGTCCCACCAGCCGGCCGGCACCATAATATCGGATCGTGACGAAAAGTTGCATGCACCGCGAAATTTTTTTCGCATCCGCCAAAAAATCACCGGCGCGCGCTCGCTTCGACATTCCCCAAACAAAAGGCCGGCGTGAAGCCGGCCTTTACATGTGTCGATACCAAAGCCGGTATCAGTATTTGCCAGCAGCAGGGCCGCCCCAGCCGAACCGGTAGTTTACGCCGACCTTGGCGGTGTGTTCGTCGTTGCGGAAGCTGCGGCCGGTGATGTCGGCGGGACCGGACGTGAAGGTGGTATCGCCGAAATTGTAATACTGGTACTCGGCCTTGGCCGACCAGTTCGGGGCAAACATGTATTCGAGGCCGCCGCCGACCGTATAACCGTCC
Organism: Bradyrhizobium sp. 157; assembly: GCF_023073815.1. Lineage (NCBI taxonomy): Bacteria > Pseudomonadati > Pseudomonadota > Alphaproteobacteria > Hyphomicrobiales > Nitrobacteraceae > Bradyrhizobium > Bradyrhizobium sp. 157. The sequence continues at coordinate 43,992 of NZ_JADPKF010000090.1, forward strand.
TTCTCGTTACCGTTGGTGGTGAAGCCCGCGGGCACGCCGGCCACCGACACTCCGAGATCGTTGCCGTTGCGCCAGGCGTAACCGCCCTTGGCGTAGAGCAGCGCCGGACCCCAAGTGTAGCCGATCCGGCCGGTTACCGAGCCGATCTGATCAGTGTTGGAGGTCACGAGCGTCCCGCCCGGAAACAGCACGCCGTTATTATTGTTGTTGGGCAGCCAGCTGTACTGGGCTTCCGCACCCAGCACCCAGTTCGGCGCGAACTGATAGTCGAAGCCGCCCTGCACGCCGCCAAGGAAGCGGGCATCGCTGCCCTGTAGGGAGCTGTCACCCGCAAAGGCGCCACCGACATGGCCGCCGATATAGAATCCGGTCCAGTTGTAGACGACTTGAGGCGCCGTATAGGCAGGCGCCTTGGTGTACGGCCGGGGCGGCATGTCGGCCGCAAAAGCTGGAGCCGCCATGACGGCCAGCGCGGCAGCCCCGAGCAGTAACTTCTTCATCTGACTTCCCCGTTAGGAACGCTTGCGGATACCAATCCAAACAACGTGACTTCATTTAGGTTGCTTTGCGGCAAACGCCCGCGACCGGATGGCGCGCCACTGTGACGGCACAGCAACAAAGCGTTTTAGTTCCCTCGCACGTCAGGCTTTTTCCCCGGTTAAGGAGGTGATCTCCCCGCTTAGCTGGTGTCCGGGATGACTAAGGCAAGGTTCAACCATCGCCGAAAAGTGATCCGATTTCGTTCACGGTTCCGTCCCGAGAGCGCTAGGAGAAGGCCCGCGCCGGCAGCCGTCGCGGCTGCCGGCAGCAAGACCGTCCGTCTTCAAGCGCGAGCCGCTTCGACGACGGCATCGGCAAAGGCCTGCGGTGCTTCCTGCGGCAAGTTGTGCCCGATCCCGCCGGTGATGAGACGGTGGGCGTATCTGCCGGAGAACTTTTTGGCGTAAACCTTCGGGTCCGGATGCGGCGCGCCATTGGCGTCGCCTTCGAGGGTGATCGTGGGTACGGTAATCACGGGAAATTCGGCCAGCCGTTTTTCGAGCGCGTCGTATTTGGCCTCGCCCGGGGCGAGACCAAGCCGCCAGCGATAATTGTGGATCACGATGGCGACATGGTCGGGGTTGTCGAAGGACGCCGCGCTGCGTTCGAAGGTGGCGTCGTCGAAATTCCATTTCGGCGAGGCAAGCTGCCAGATCAGCTTGGAAAACTCGCGCCGGTATTTTTCGTAGCCCAACCGGCCCCGCTCGGTTGCAAAATAATACTGGTACCACCACTGCAGCTCGGCCGATGGCGGCAGCGGTTTTGTGTTAGCTTCCTGGCTGCCGATCAGGTAGCCACTGACCGAAATCAGCGCCTTGACGCGCTCCGGCCAGATCGCGGCGACGATATCGGCGGTTCGGGCGCCCCAGTCGAAGCCAGCCACCACCGCTTTCTCGATCTTCAGCGCATCCATCAGCGCGATGACGTCGGTGGCGAGCGCGCCCTGCTGGCCATTTCGCGGCGTATCGCCTGAGAGGAAGCGCGTCGTGCCGTAACCACGCAGATACGGCACGATGACCCGGAAGCCTGCCGATGCCAGCACGGGAGCCACGTCGACGAACGCGTAGATGTCGTAGGGCCAGCCGTGCAGAAGGATGGCGACGGGACCGTTGGCGGGCCCGGCTTCGGCGTAACCGATATTGAGGACGCCGGCATCGATCTGTTTCAGCGCAGCAAACGAGGCGTGGGCGCTCGGCCTGCCCGCGCCTGCTCCGGCGTCACCGGACTGCGCGAACAGAGTCCCGTTCATGGCAAACGGTGCGGCCGCAAGGCTAGCTGCCGCGGTGCCGAGGAAGCGGCGGCGGTCAGGCGTGATGGGATGGGACATGGTCTTTCTCCGGTCTTTATCTCATGCGATTAGATCGCATGCGATCTAAGTGGTCAGGCGCGCTATGTATAGGCGCGAAGCATCACACTCTCGTGTGGAGCTCACAGCACGCGCGCGAATCTAGAGCATGATGATTTTTGGTTAGATCGATTTGGCCGCAGACGCGCTTCACCTCTCCCGCTTGCGGGGGTCGAGACGAGCGAAGCTCGCTCTTAGGTCGGCGCGAAGCGCCGGGTGGGGGCTCTCTCCACTCGGGCAGTGTCGCCCGCGGAGACACCCCCACCCCAACCCTCCCCCGCATGCGGGAGAGGGAGCGCACCTTCTGCGTGGTCGCAACCAAACCCAATTTCATCATGCTCTAGCGCGTCAGTTTCTCCAGTTCCGGAAATGGCGCGTAGGCCATTCCCGCGCAGGGCTCCGCGGCGTTTTCGATGATGCGGTCGAGCCGGCCGTCGACAAAGAGGATGGCGCGTTCGCGCGGCTCGCGGTAGCCGCCGTCGGATTCGCGCGGGCTGAATCGGAGACAGACGACATAGCGCAGCCGCCCGCCGACGACGCGCTCGATCGGCTCGGCCATGACGGCGCCGCGTACCCCGACGGGGTCGTTGAGGTAGGTCTTCAGGAACGCCAGCACTTCGGCGCGGTAATTTTTCGGAAAAGGCTGGCTGGAGACGCCGCGATCGTCGGTAAACGTGATCGGCTTGCTCTCGTCGCTGGCGGCGCAGGCCGACAGCGCGAGTGGCAACAGCACCATCGCCGCAATTTTGACTGAACTTCGCAAGCGAAATGTTTCCCCCGCCCCGTTGTTGGCCGTCTCTTAGACTGCCCGGCGGCGAAATGGAATTCGCATCTCGGTTACCGTCCCGAACAGATCGAAGCAGCACCAGCCCACGGCCATCGGGGAAGCAATGGCACGTGGGCTGGTCCGATATCCGCCGACGCGTGGGCAATGGGAAGCAAAACGCGCCGACGGATCAGATTCGATCGCGCTGGTTCAACTGCGCTTGGCAGCCGGCGCGGCGGGTTTGACCGCGGCCCGCGTCTTCGAGAGGCCGACCTGCTTCTTGTGGCTCTGATGCCGATAGTGCTTGTGATGGCGGCCTGCATTGGCGTTCAACGCCTTCGATTTTCCCTGATCGGCCTTGGTGACCGGGTCCTGCGTGCTCTTGGTCACCGGAGCTTGCGCGGTCTTGCCCGCAGTGCCGGCAAGCACGGGCGCGGCGAGAACGGACACGGCAACGAGCGCTGCAGAAATGGTCTTGAGCATGGCTGTCTCCTCTTCCGTGGGGACCTGCGGGCTCTCCGGTCCCGAATGGCCGGGCTCGCCGATCGTGCATGCGACGTTAGGCACTGCGCGCTGAACCGCTGCTGAAGCCGACTTTTCAACTCCATTCATCTGAATGACATCTTCGTGGCAAAGCAAATTGAGTAAATCGAGGTGCACGGACCGGAATGTTCGCGGCTGCCGGGTGTTCACATCAGCGACCTTCGGTGTAGGATCGCCGAACCGGCCATCAGGAGAGATGCATGAATAAATTAGCGATCAGGCTTTTGACTCTCGCAATATTGTCGCTCACGCTCGCAGCAGCCCCTGTCGTTTCCGCCGTCTACGCAGCACCCGACAACGATCCCCCGCCGCCGCCGAAGAAGAAGAAATCCAGCGAAACCCGTCCGGGCAGCGAACAAACCGCATTCGCCGACGGCTATCGCGCTGCTTACGCCGCGATCTACGAGCACCACGACTATGCGTCGGCGATCGAGCAGTTGAAGGCGCTCGGCCGTGACGACTCGGCCGCCGTCGCCAATCTAATCGGCTATTCTTATCGTAAGCTCGGCGACTACAAGGTCTCGCAGATCTGGTACGAGCGCGCGCTGAAAGCCGATCCGAACCACGTCAAGACCTGGCAGTATTACGGCCTGTGGCAGGTCGAACAGGGCAACCGCGATCAGGCGCAATACCACCTGAACCGGATCGCGCAGCTCACCGGCACCTCAAGCGAGGAATATCGCTCGCTCGCCGCCGCGCTTGAAAAGCCGCCGGGGACTGGATTGGTGTACTGAGGCGTTAATCTCTCCACGTCATTGCGAGGAGCGTAGCGACGAAGCAATCCATCTATCCGTTATGCCGCGATATGGATTGCTTCGCTTCGCTCGCAATGACGAATGGCAACCGGCGCGGCTCACCACTGCGCCGGTTTTGTTTGAGCGCTACTTCATCACCTTCTCAACTTCCGCGCGGAATGCCTGGCGCGCGCCGTCGCGCGAGTAGAACATGTGGCCCCCAGGATAGACGACGAGCTTGACGCGATCGGGGCTGGCATAGGCCGGCAACTGGTCGAGAAGGACCTTGGACGCGAAATAGGGCGTGGCGAGATCGAACAGTCCGTGGCCGACCAGCAGTTTCATCTTCGGGTCGAGCGCGAGAATCTGTCGTAGCTGTGAAATCGACTCGGCCGGCCCACGGCCGAAATCCCACGAGCGGTTCACGCTCTCGCTGAGTAGCTGGTACGAACCATCCGGCCGCCAGTTGAGTTTGCGGGTAGTGAGTTCAACCGCGGCGCTGGTCAACGGTGCCATCAGCGAATCGCCGGATGGATCGCCGAAATGCGCTGAATTCGAATCCGGATAGGGATCGAAGCCCATGACCGAGCCGTCGTAGCGCCCGGTCACCCTGCCGTTGCGGCGGTCGAATTCCCTGCGGAATTCTCCGACTTCGAAACGACCCGCGAGCCTGCGGCTCACGGCCTGATCGATGCCGGTCAGTGCCGCCACCTTGTCGGCGAGCCGCGTGGCGGCTTGTGTGTCCGCCTGCCCCTTGATGAGGTCGGTGAGAAATTCGCCCTGCGCGTAGCGTTCGACGTCGGCGAGATCGGCGCGCGTCAGCGGCGCCCCTCTGGCTTCCCTCACCTCACGCGCCACCGCCGCCATGCTCGGCAGCGCATAACTGTATTTCAGCAGGCTAGAGCCGGAAAAATCGCGGAAGTCGAGCAAGGGTGAAACCAGAATCAGCCCGCGCACACCGACGCCCTGCTGCGTCTGCAGATTGCGGACGATCTTCGGCCCGCGAATGCCGCCATAGCTCTCGCCGGCGACGAATTTTGGCGACGATAGACGGTCGTACTTCTCCAGCCAGCGCCGGATCACGAGCGCAATCGAACTGACATCGCCATCAACGGAAAGCAATCGCTTGCGCACGTCCTCGCCCGAGGCGATGAAGCGGCTGTAGCCAGTGCCGACGGGATCAATGAAGACGAGATCGGTGAAGTCGAGCCACGTCTCGGCATTGGGCAACAGATCGGGAGTGGCTGACGACACCGCGCCATCGCCGCCGATCTGCAGTCGCCACGGCCCGGCGGCGCCCAATTGCAGCCAGGCCGAGGACGCGCCTGGCCCGCCGTTGAACAGAAACGTCACCGGCCGGCTTGCGCGATCGGCGCCATCGAGTTGGTAGGAGGTATAGGCGATATCGGCCTGCGGCTCGCGCTTGTCGTCGAATATGCGGATCGAGCCGGCGGTGGCGGTGAAATTGAGCGTCCGGCCGGGCAGCGTCAGCGTTTGCTGGGTGGTCGAATCCGGCGGCAGGTGACGTTGTTCGGCTGCCGGCGATGGCGTCGCGGCGGGGTCCCGCCCTGCTCCGCCCTTCTGGCCCGGCGAAGACGGCGATGGCGTCGCTGCGGCGGGCTGCCGCGAAGTCGGCGAACTCGCCTCCTCGGCACGTACGCCGGTCGCGCAACACAGGACCAGAATCGCGACGGCCAGACGCATGGGACGCGTTGGCATAAAACGAAAAGCCATGCCGTTTACTCCTGCGCTCGCGATCAGTCAGGGCCTGCCAATCTGCCCGGAGACTGCGACAGCGGGCTGTTGGTACACAAGGGCAGGAAACCCGCGGAAATCACAATCCCGACAGTGTCGCGTGAGAGGATCGGGATGCCCTACGACGCTGCGCCCGATGGTTGTCCTCGGCGGCCGTTAGGTGATAACGGTCGGTTCCGCTGGCCTACGGGCCAGATATTTTGATCCATCCATGAAACCATTCGGGCGCTGGCGCGACTAACGAACCTGCGCTTTTTTATGGGGTCTTAGAATGAAACGTTCGATTGCTGTTTGTCTCGGCCTGCTGGCGCTGGCTTCTCCGGCGGCCGCAGATTCGCCGGCCGCGGTGGTCGAAGAAATCAAGGGCAAGGTCACCGGCGCGGAATTCATGGACTATGTGACGCCCAAGGCTGTGATCAAGATCGGCGACGGCGGCTCTGTCATTCTGAGCTACCTGAAGTCATGCCGGCGCGAGACGATCAGCGGCACCGGCACCATTGTCGTCGGCACCGAGGAGAGCGCCGTTCACCTCGCCGAGGTCAAGGCCGAGAAGACGAATTGCGATGCCAACCAGGCCAACGTGACCACGCGGGAGACCAGCGGCGTCGCCGCAACCGTGCTGCGGAGCGTCGACAGCAAGAAGGCGGCTTCCCTGCCGCAGCCGCAGCTCACGCTTTACGGCGCCTCTCCGCTGGTGGAAGCCAAGGGACGCGGCAAGCTGATCATTCGGCGTCTCGACGCGGCGGGCGAGCGTCAGGAGATTAGTCTCGGCGGCACCCAGCTCAAGGGACGCTTCGTAGATTTTGCCAGCGAGAATGTTGCGCTGGCCCCCGGCGGCCTCTACGCCGCTTCATTCAAGTCATCGCAGATCGTGTTCCGGGTTGATGAGCAAGCCAAGCCCGGCGCGACGCCGATCGTCGGCCGTCTGCTGCGGATGGAATAGGCGTGCCGGACCGTCCAGCTTGAGAGTAAGACGCAGCACGCGCGACAGGCTGGCGATCGCCGCCATCGCGCTGGTTTGCGCGGCGGCCTCGGTTTCTCCTGCGGCCCGACCGATCCGCGGGCTCTCCATCGATATTCTCACAGCGCTGCGCTGGGAGGTGTTTGGCCGCAGGCAGGATCCCGCCGCTTCGGCGGCGGTCGTCGTCGCGATGGACGAGGAGAGCCTGCGCACCGCTCCTTTCAAGGACGCGCCGATGCTGACCTGGACCGGCGAGATCGGCCGCGTGCTGTCAGCGACGCTCGAAGGCGGCGCCAAGGTCGCCGGCTTCGATATGGTGATCCCCAAATCTATGGAGCAATCGGAGATACCGTTCGGCGAGGGCACGCTCGGCGAGAAGGTTCGTGGATTTGACCGCGATTTCCTTCGCGCGCTTGCCGGCGCGGCGGCGAACGGCAAGGTGGTTCTGGGAGAAGTCCTGGGCGGTAACCAACCGGTCAGGCCGTCGCCGGGACAGCGCGTCGCGGTACGCCAGCAGTTGAACATCCGCCCGCTCAACGTTCATATCGACAGCGATGATGTATTGCGGCGCCTGCCGCTCAGCTTCACCGTCAACGGGACAAGGGCACCCTCGATGGCGGTCGAGTTGGCCTCGCGGGCGCTCGGCGCCGCGCCCGAGTTCGACGAGCGCGGCAGGCTGACGCTCGCCGGCTACCGCGTTCCCGGCCGAGTGCCGAACACGATGACACTGAATTTCGAAGGCGGCGCCGACGACATTCCGACCTTCTCCTTTGCCGATCTGCGCGCCTGCGCCGTCAAGAACGACAAGGAGTATTTCCGGCGCTGGTTCGGCGGCAAGGTCGTGATCTTCGGCAGCGTGCTCGATATTGAGGACCGCCAGCAGACGTCCAAGCGCTTCGCAACCGGCATCGAAGGCGCGCGCACCCCGCGCTGCACAACCGAGAGCACGCCGGTCACCGCGGGTTTCAAGAAGAGCACGATTGCAGGCGTCTATATCCATGCCACCGCAGTCAACAACCTGATCGCGCGCAATGGCGTGGTCGAACCCGGGCCGCTTCCCCGCTTGCTTATCGCGACTTTGATTGCTGCGCTCGCCGCGGCCGCCGCCTGGCTGTTCAGGCCCGTCATCGCGTTCGCCGCCTGGACGGGCATGATCGTGCTCGGCGTGGCCGGCGCAACGGTCGCATTCAACCACGCACTGGCGCTTCCGATCGTCGAGCCGTTCCTGGCCAGCCTGACTGCGCTGGCCGCAACCATCGGCTTCCGCTTCGTCGTCGCCGACAAGGATCGCCGCCTGCTGCAGAAGAGCTTTGCGCTCTACCTCGCCCCGCACGTCATCAACCGCATGCTGTCATCGAGCAAGTTGCCGGAGCTCGGCGGCGAAACCCGCAACGTGACCGTGTTCTTCTCCGACATAGAGGGCTTTTCGCTGATTGCGGAGAAGATGTCGCCAGATAGCCTGATGGAGTTGATGAACGAATATCTTTCGGCGATGACCGACGTCATCGAGCGCCATGGCGGATATGTCGACAAATATATCGGCGATTCCATCGTGGCGGTGTTCGGCGCGCCGGCCGACGATCCCGACCATGCAGCTAACGCAGCGCGCGCCGCGCTGGACTGCTGCACGCAACTGGCGGAACTCAACGCCTCCTCCGCCGTGTTTCGCGACTACAAGCTGGCACAGCGGATCGGCATCAATTCCGGCGAGGCGCTGGTCGGCAATTTCGGATCGCGGCGGCGCTTCAACTACTCCGTGATGAGCGACGCGGTGAACCTGGCCTCGCGGCTGGAGGGCGCCAACAAATTCTACGGCACCACCGTGATCGCTTCCGAGACGACGGTTGCGCTTGCAGGCCAAGCCTTCGCCTGGCGCGAACTGGACGCCATCAGGGTCAAGGGGCGAACCCAGGCGCTCAAAATCTACCAATTGCTGGCGCTGTCAGCGGGGCTGACGCCCTCGCAGCAGACCGTGATCGCCAACTACGCCGACGGGCTGGCGCACTGGCGGGCCCGCGAGTTCGCGCGCGCCGCGGAGTGTTTCGGCCGTTCGGCCGATATCGACCGGCCGGCATCGCTGTTTGCCGCGCGGGCCCGGGAATTGGCCCAAAACCCGCCGAGCGAGGACTGGGATCCGATCCGGACGTTGCAGGAAAAATGACGTCCCTATGACCGTCGGTTTACGTTACCGGCGCGAAAGTGCCTGACGGCCATCTCGACAAGCCTGTCCAAGGTGTATAGACGAGCGCGGCGCAATCCGGCGCCAGGTATGAGTTCGTCGTCCGATGGCCACCCCCAAGCGATACGACCGGATCGCCTTCGTCGCGAGCGCCGGCGCCGAGGCGCAGGCCGCGCTGGCGCAGCTCGTCAAGCTCTACGGCAATCATGACGCCGACGACGCCGACGTCGTGGTGGCGCTCGGCGGCGACGGATTGATGCTGCAGACGCTGCACGCCCATATGCGCTCGGGCAAGCCGATCTACGGCATGCATCGCGGCACCGTCGGCTTCCTGATGAACGAATTCACCACGCACGATTTGCATACAAGGCTGGCGGCGGCGCGGGAATCCCTGATCAATCCGCTCTTGATGCGTGCGACCGACGTGCACGGCGTAGTGCATCTGCATCACGCCATCAACGAAGTCGCGCTGTTTCGCCAGACCAACCAGGCCGCCCACTTGCGCATCCTGATCGACGAGCACGAGCGGATGGCGGAATTGATCGCCGACGGCATCCTGGTGGCGACGCCGGCCGGCTCCACCGCCTACAATCTGTCGGCGCAGGGACCGATCCTGCCCATCAACGCCGCGCTTCTGGCGCTGACCCCGATCAGCGCGTTCCGCCCGCGCCGCTGGCGCGGCGCCCTCCTCCCGAACTCCGCCTTTGTTGTGATCGAGGTGCTCGAGGGTGAAAAGCGTCCGGTCGCGGCCGCCGCCGACCATGACGACGTGCGCGATGTCCGCCGCGTCGAGGTGCTGTCCGACAAGACGATTTCGATGCGGATGCTGTTCGACCCCGGCCACAGCCTCGAGGAACGCATCCTGCGCGAGCAGTTCGGGTACTAATTCGGATTCACCGGAGCCCTCCTCACGCCGGCTTGCAACCATTCCTTAACCCGCGCCGCGATATGGTTAACGCCAGTATACCGTTTGGCCGGGCCGGACCATGTATCGCATTGACTTCAACAAGCTGCGGTTCCTGATTTGCGACGACAATCCGCATATGCGCCGCATCCTGCGGACGCTGCTGCATTCGTTCGGCGCGCGCGAAGCCTATGAAGCCGAGGACGGCGCCACCGCGCTCGAAATGTACAGCCACTATGTGCCCGACATCGTCATCACCGACTGGGCCATGCCGATCTTCGATGGCCTCGAACTGGCGCAGATGATCCGGCAGCCGGAATCGAAGGGTAACCCTTACGCGCCGATCATCATGCTGACCGGACATTCGGAGAAGCGGCGCGTCACGGTCGCGCGCGACGCCGGCGTCACTGAATTTCTGGCCAAGCCGATCTCGGCCAAGGGACTCTATCAGCGCATCCTCAACGTGGTCGCCAATCCGCGCCCCTTCATCAAGACCAAGACCTATTTCGGCCCCGACCGGCGGCGCAACACCAACAACGCCTATATCGGCCCCGAGCGCAGGGTCGGTGGCGAGGTGGAAGTCATGCAACAGCCGTCGCTGCTCGACAAGGCGCGGACGAACATCTAGCGCGGCCTGGAGAGACCATCATGGCGAAAGAAAAACCCGGCACGATACAGGTCAAATCGTTTGCCGATCATCACGTGATCACGCAGCCCAATCCGTTGCGCAAGGTATTGCTGCGCGTTCCCGAATCCGATCTCGACGATCCTGTCGGGCGCGCGGAAAAGGCGCTTGCGGGACTATCCGGCGAATTCAAGAACTGGATGGCGATCGAGGCGGACCGGCTCTCGGCCGCCTACGCGGCCATTCTCCGCGACGGCTTCACCATCGACAACCGCGAGGAGCTGTTTCGCGCGGCACATGACATCAAAGGCGACGCCGCCACGTTCGGCTTCCCTTCCGCCGGCGCCGCCGCCGAAAGCCTGTGCCGCATCATCGAACACGCGCCTGATCTCGACCAGGTCCCATCCGAGTTGATCACCCATCACATCAATGCCATTCAGGCGATCGTGCGCGAACGCACCAAGCTCGACACCGCCGTGATGGCGAGCGCATTGAGCAAGCAGCTCCGCGGAGTCGCGGATGAATTCCTGCTCAAGGTCAACCGCGACCGCCCCGAACATCTCGAAGCGATCCTGGCGCCGAGCATCGTGCCGGCGGAGTAAGTCCTCCCGTCATTGCGAGCCAACGGGTCGCGCGAATGCGCGCCCGATGACAGGCTCCGCGAAGCAATCCATCGCGCCGCATACGCGGACGATGGATTGCTTCGTCGCTTACGCTCCTCGCAATGACGGTGATCGAGAGCTACGCCGCGATCAGATCGCGCACGGCCGGCACGAACGCTTCGTCGGCGACCAGTTCCTCGCAGAACAGGCGGGCTTCCTCGCGCGCGGACTCGGTTGCGAAGCGCCGCAGCAGGATCAACAGCGGCTCGGCAGCCTTGCGGTCGGTCTCGCAATGGGTCAGCACACGCTCGACCATGCGGCGGCGCAGTCTCGCGGCGCCGCCGATCGTGTCGACAAAGCCGGTCTCATGGCTGACCTCGAGCGCGATACGGAACGCGCCGAACGTGGATTCGGGAAGGCCCGCGCGTATCAGGAGCGCCTGCAGGCTGGCGCCGCCGCGGTTGTGCAGCAGCGCGGTGACGCGGGCCAGCGGCAGGTCGGCGAGTTCGGCAAGCGCCGCATCGAACAGTTCGAGATTGCCCGACAACAGCGCGCGCAGGATCAGGCCTGCGGTCAGTTGCCCGGTGGCACGCAGGTGCCGCACCAGGCCCAGCATGTCGTCGCCGCGCGAACGCGCCGCGATGTTCACGGCCGAGCGCTCGCGCGCCTCGTTCGCCAGCCGCCCTGCCCGGTCGGCGCTCAGCCAGTTACGGGCGACGACGAATTGCGCCAGCGTCTCGGAGAGTTTCGCGACCAGCGCCACGCGGGTGGCGGCGGGCAGGCCTTCCAGCACCAGCATCGATTCCCTGATTGCGGCGAGATGGCCGTGGCGTTCGACGATACGGTCCCAGGAAAACGGCGCCAATTCCGCGTAGGCATTCTCGATCAGTTCGAGCGCCGCGGCCGCCGAGCCGACTTCGGCAATCGCAGCGGAAACCGAGGGCGGCAGGTTGATGCGGCGGGCGATGGCGCATTGCATGTCGCTGTTGCCGGTGGCGACGATGTCGACGAGGTCGGCGTCGATCAGAAGCGGCGAATGTTCGAGTATGGGAAGCGCGATCGAGGGCTGGTCGAGCGAGAGCGCCTGCACGATCGCAGCCGGCGCATCCGAGCTGCGCGCGAAGACTTCCGACATCGCCTGGCGCACCAGTGGCGACGGATCATCGAGCAGCATCAACAGCGCGCCTTCAGCGGCGGTGCGATCGTCCTCGCTGAGATCTGAAATCAACCAGGCCCGCGCCAATGCCCGCGTCGCCTCTGCCCGCTCGCCTGCCGGGGCGGTACGAATCCAACTGATGAACTGCCGAACGATCATGGTCCTGGCTACGCAACCTGAGACGACACCGTGACGCGGTGCCACTATTAGAAAAAATAAACCATGACGCTTAACAAAGGGTTCACCATAAACGGCTGGTTTTATTGACGTTTTGTTAAGGGGTGTCGAGGGCGGCCTACTGCGTCGTCCTCATCCTGAGGAGCGCGGAACGCGCGTCTCGAAGGATGAAGGCCCGACTGGGGCCGCACGAGACGGCGCTAGCGCGCCTCCTCACCATGAGGGTCAGCCGTCGAACATGCCGCTGCAATCTCAGCTACTGAACGTGCCGTTGCGGTCGCTGAAAAGATCGAGCCTTCCGGGTGCACGGACTTCGGGCTCATGTCCCGACAATACGGTGCTCGCGGAGGCAACTGACGCCGACGACGAATTGCTGCCCCACAATTCCTGCACCGCCGGCGAAATCGGCTGCGTGCGTTGACCGGCCTGGAACAACGAGCGGAAGATCGGCTCCGTTGACGCCGAAGCAGCCTGCGACGTCGGGCCTGTCGGCGTCACGGCGCGCGAATCCGGGAAGCTCGAGAGATAGGAGGCGTTGTCGATCGCCATCGCTGCCGGCGCGGTGCTCGCGACCGTGACGCGCCGTGGCAGATCGCCGCCGGCCGCCGCCATCGCCGTGCGCGTCACCGGCGAACTGGCGGCAGCCGCATAGCGCGTGCTCAGCACCGAATAGACCTGCGAGACGCTGCGCGGCTGCCCGGAGCGGTCATAGAAGATCGACTGGTTGGCCGCGGCTGCCGCTGGAAACATTCGCGCCGCAGACGCGTTCGGATTGTCCTCGGCGTTCTGGATCAGCTTGCCGGCGCCGCCGACGCCCATGAAATGCGCCATGTAGAGTTCGGCATCGGTCGGGCGGCGCCCGATCTTGCCGGTCAGTTTGAAACTGTTGGATTGCGTCAGCACCGCCGCCATCGATGAGGCGGCCTCGGGATCGTCGCGCAGCCGCATGATCGCGGCGCGTGCCGCGGGATCGTCGACCGAATAGCTGCCGGACGGATTCTTGGTGATGGCGTCGGCATATTTGCCATAGCCGAGATGGGCACCCGCCTCCTTTACCGTGCCGAGCCAGGTCTGGTCGATGAACTGAAACAGCCCGCGCGCCGACGAGGTGGTTGCGGCGGCCTTCGGGTTGAAATTGGATTCCATCTTTGCGGTGGCGAGCAGATATTCGAAGCTGGCACCGGTGGTGGATGCGGCCTGCTTGATCGAGCCCGCGATCCTCGCGCGCGCGGGATCGACACCTGCCGCAGCCGTGGCGTTTGATGTGTCGACCGTCATATCTGTGGTGCCCCGCTCCTCGCGAAACCTCGCGCGGGCTCGTGAACGCCGCCAATCCGGCGCCTCACCGACCCAGCCTGAGCCATTTATGGTTAATGCCGGGTTAAAATGCCGCATTTCCAACATAAAGCGGGAATGAACTTTTCGGTCGTTCGACCGACTGAATATTTGACGTTGGATCTGACCGGCTCGCAAACGAGGAGAAGTTCCGGGCAATCACGACCGTCCGCACTGAAAGCAAGGCCTTCCGCAGTGTTCCCAGAGAGGATTAAGATCATGACAGACCATGCACTCCACTCCCCTCCCGCAAAGACCCTAACCGGCGGCTTGACGGCTATGCTGTACGGCACGCTCACGTACTTGCTGTTTCTCGGTACATTTCTTTATGCGATTGCCTTTGTCGGCAACTTGCCGGTACCGAAGACCATCGATAGCGGCACCCCCGGGCCGCTCGTTCCCTCGCTGCTCATCAATGTCGTCCTGCTTGGCTTGTTTGCAATCCAGCACAGCGTAATGGCGCGTCCCGCCTTCAAGCGCTGGTGGACGAGAATCGTGCCGCAATCCGTTGAGCGCACGACCTTCGTGCTGTTGGCCAGCCTCGCGTTGCTCCTGCTCTACTGGCAATGGCGGCCGATGACCGGAGTCATCTGGTCGGTGACCGATCCAGTTGCGGCAATTGTCATTGAGACGATCTTCTGGATCGGCTGGGTGGTGGTGCTCGCCAGCACCTTCATGATCAACCATTTCGAGCTGTTCGGCCTGCGCCAGGTGCTGGCGCGGCTTCTCGGGCGCGAGTTGCCCCCGGCCGAGTTCAAAACGCCGATGTTCTACAAGGTGGTCCGGCATCCGATCTATCTCGGCTTCCTGCTTGCGTTCTGGGCGACGCCAGTGATGACGTTCGGTCATCTGCTATTCGCCATCGCCACTACCGGCTACATCCTGATCGGCATCTGGCTCGAGGAGCGCGACCTGATAGCGCTGTTCGGCGACCAGTACCGCCGCTACCGGCAGCAGGTCTCGATGCTGATCCCGCTGCCACGACACAAGGCGAAGGTCGGGTGACATTTGTTTCACGGTGCCCGGCCCAACTCCGGGCACCGGTTTTCCGGCCGGTAGAGGGTTGAAATGGCAAGGCTGGCCTTCTCAGCCGGAATGCATGTAGCGTCTTTGACGCTTCCATCACATCATGAGGTACCATGGCGCGCGCGGCAGTGAAGAAGATCGAAACCAGCACGAGCTTGCTCGAAGCTGCCAAGAAGGTGTTGCGCCGCGCCGGCTATGCCGGACTTTCCACTCGCGAAGTCGCTGCAGAAGCGGCCGTGCCCTTAAGCCAGATCCACTACCATTTTGGCTCCAAGCAGAACATGGTTCTGGAGCTGTTCGAGTATCTCAATGCTCAACTGCTCGACCGGCAGAACAGGCTGTTCGAAAATCCATCGCTAAAACTGTCCGAGCAATGGGATCGCGCCTGTGACTACCTCGATGAGGATATCGCCTCCGGCTATGTGCGGGTGCTGCAGGAGCTGATCGCGGTGAGCTGGCATGACGCGGAAGTAGCAAAGGTGATCCGAGCCGGCCTCATGGGCTGGATCGACCTGATCGTAGGCGTGGTACGGAGGACCGAACAGATGATCGGGCCGCTCGGGCCGTTCTCGGCGGAAGAGGTCGGCGCGATCGCCGCCTCCAGTTTCATCGGCGGCGAAAGCCTGTTCCTGCTGGGACTGGAGAAAAAAGGCTCGCCGATAAGGGCGTCGCTGCGGCGCGTCGGCGACCTCATTCGCATTGCGGAAGGATCTTCACCGGAAAAAGGGTGACAGCATGCGAGCAAAGCTGGCGGACAGTGAGGGCTTCATCGCCCGCGACGGCGTGAAACTCGCCTACGAAATCTACGGCACCGGCGCAGAAACCATTCTGTTTGTCCCGCCATGGAGCATCGTCCACTCGCGGATCTACAAGGCGCAGCTTCCCTACTTCAGCGAACGTTTCCGCTGCATCGCCTATGATGGCCGCGGCAACGGCAAATCCGATCGACCGGAAGACGTCACTGCCTACACGCTCGACAACTACCTCGCCGACGTGCTTGCCGTGATGGACGGCCTCGAGGTGGAGCAGACTATCCTGGTCGGACTTTCGTTTGGCGGGTTGCTCGCTTCCATTGTCGCGGCCTATCACCCGACGCGTGTGCGGGCAGCCATCCTTGCCGGCACGGTCTCGACCATCGGACCCGCGCACCAGGCAAGATTTGCGGCCTCGCATTTTCTGGCCGAGAGAGACAGTTACGACGGCTGGAACAAGTTCAACCGTGACTATTGGCTGAAGAATTACCCCGATTTCGCGGAGTTCTTCGTTCGCAACATCTGCAACGAGCCGCATTCGACCAAACAGATCGAGGACGGGGTCGGTTGGGCTGCCGAGACGGATGGACCAACCCTGATCAAAACGATCGAAGCGCGAAACATTCCTCCCCAATTCGACGTCAGCGCGGAAATGTACCGCAGCATCCGCTGCCCGGTTCTGTTCATCCACGGCGATAACGACCAGATTCAGCCCTGCGAGCGCGCCAGGGCGGCCCACGCCGCGGTGAGCGGCTCGGAGTTCGTAACGATCAGAGACGGCGGTCATAACCCACTCGGGCGGTATCCGGCAAAATCGAACGCGCTGATCAACGACTTCATCGATCGCCGGCTTGCCATCCGCCCGCCGGCACGTGAGACCTTGCCGCACCATGCACGGCAAAAGCGCGCCCTCTATCTCTCCTCGCCGATCGGCCTCGGCCATGGCCGCCGCGACATCGCCATCGCCCGCGAGCTGCGCAAGCTTCATCCTGACCTCACGGTGGACTGGCTGGCGCAAGATCCGGTCACGCGTCTGCTCGAGGCCGGCAACGAGCATGTCCATCCGCTAAGTGCGAGGTTGGCGAGCGAAACGCGGCATATCGAGCTCGAAAGCGGCGAACACGAATTGCACTGCTTTCAGGCGCTCCGCCGCATGGACGAGGTGCTGATCAAGAACTTCATGATCTTCCAGGACGCCGTCGAGCAAGGCGCTTACGACATCGTGATTGCGGACGAGGCCTGGGATATCGACCACTACTGGCACGAGCACCCCGAGCTGAAAAAGGCAAAACTCGTTTGGTTGACCGACTTTGTCGGCTACGTGCCGATGCCGTCCGGCGGCAAACATGAGGCGCTGCTGACCGCCGACTACAATGCCGAGATGATCGAACATGTCGAGCAGCATCCTGGCGTGCGCGATCGAGCGATTTTCGTAGGCCACCCTGAAGACGTGGTGCCGCTATCGTTCGGTGCGGATCTGCCCCTGATGCGCGATTGGGTACCGAAGCACTTCGATTTCGCCGGCTACGTTATCGGCGAGCACCCCCAAAGCTTCGGCAGCCGCCAATTTCTTCGCGAAGCGCTGGGCTACCGGAACGCCGAGCAGATTTGCATCGTCACCGTCGGCGGCTCGGGGATCGGGGCTCACCTGATCAAGCGCGTCCTGCAGGCCTATCCCATTGTGAAGGCCAAGCTGCCGGCGTTGCGCATGGTGGTGGTCGCCGGTCCCCGCATTAATCCAGCGTCGCTGCCTGCGCCCGAGGGCGTCGAGATACGGTCGTTCGTCGCCAATCTCGACCGGCATCTCGCAGCGTGTGACCTGGCGCTGGTTCAGGGCGGGCTCACCACATGCATGGAGCTCGCTGCCGCCGGGACGCCGTTTGTCTATTTTCCACTGCGAAACCATTTCGAGCAGAACTTTCACGTCGCCCACCGGCTCCGCCGCTATGGCGCAGGCATCCAAATGGACTTCGCTTCGTCAACCCCCGACATGATTGCCGACGCCATGATGTCGGCTATGTCGAGGCCGGATAGACCGAAACCGGTCGAAGCCGATGGTGCGAAACGCGCAGCCGCCATGATCGGTGAGCTGTTGGCCTGACCAGCCGGAGCCAACGCCAGCTATTTCCGATAAACATTGTTCGGATCGAACTGCCGGTCGGCATCGACGAACGTCAGCAGCGCACCGCCCCCGGCGGCGTCGATTTTGCGGTAGAAGCAGGAATGCCGCCCGGTGTGACACGCGGCGCCCTGCTGCTCGACGCGAATCCAGATGGCATCCTGATCGCAATCAATGCGCATCTCGACCACGCGCTGGGTCTGACCTGACGTCTCACCTTTTCGCCACAACGCGTTGCGCGACCGGCTGAAGTACCAGGCATCGCCGCTTGCGATCGTCTTGTGCAGCGCTTCCTCGTTCATGTGCGCAACCATCAACACGTCACCGGTCGCGGCATCGGTCGCCACACAGGTTACGAGACCGGATGCGTCGAACTTGGGCTGGAAGGTCAGCCCCTCTTCGCGTTCATCGGTCGTTGCGGATGTGGACACGGCAGGGCCTCGCGGAGAAATTTCGGCGAGGCTACCGGTTCGGCCCTCGCACCAGAGACAGGAAACGCTGCTGCTCCGCCGGATTGTCGCGGAACATGCCGGTGAACCGGCTGGTGAACGTTATCGCGCCATGCTTGGCGACGCCGCGCACCGACATGCAGGTATGCTCCGCCTCGATCAGCACGGCAACGCCGCGGGGTTTCAACACCTCGTCGATCGCGGCCGCGATTTGGGCCGTCAGGTGCTCCTGGGTCTGCAGGCGGCGGGCGAAGATATCGGTGAGCCGCGCCAGCTTCGACAGCCCCACCACCCGCTCGACCGGCGTATAGGCGATATGCGCCCTACCGTAGAACGGCATCATGTGATGCTCGCATTGCGAGGTGAATTCGATGTCGCGGACCAGGACAAAATCGTCATAGCCGGCGGTTTCGCCAAAGGTGCGGTCCAGCACCTCGGCCGGGCACTGATGATAGCCCTGATAGAGCTCGTCGAAGGCTTCGACCACGCGGCGGGGCGTATCCAGCAAACCCTCGCGATCGGGGTTTTCGCCGATATAGCTTAGCAGCGTGTGCACGGCGTGTTCGGCCTCGGCGCGTGACGGGCGCGGCAGGTCGGCGCGGACGGCAGCGGCCAGAAATTCGGCCGGATCGAGCTCGGCTGAGCGGGTTTCCGGGGCCACGTCGGGCGATTTCACTTCGGAAGGCTTCAAATCGGAAGGCTTGACTTCGGAAGGCTTGCCAGGGCGGAGGGATTTGATCAATGCGTCCATGTCTTCTCCGTTCGACCGGCCTGAAGAGACCGGAGTGTCACCGGGCAGACGGGGCGGTTTTGCCGCCGGGCGCCTGAGTCCCATCCACAACACGCGGACGGCCGAACTGGTTTCCATGTCTGGTCCATGTCCGTCCGCCCAAGGCAAACGGCCGGGCTGTTTTTCCGCCGTTCCTGTCCATATATAGGACGATGAAACCCAGCCGCCAAGGGCGCTTGGATCGCCGCCCGGGACACTGATTCTCATGCTGAACGACATCTACAACAAGCGGATCATTGAACTAGCGGGCAATATCCCCCGCCTCGGCCGCCTCCCCGACCCCCACGCCAGCGCCACCGCCCACTCCAAACTGTGTGGCTCGACCGTCAAGGTCGACCTCAAGATGGACGGGCCTGTGGTCAGCGACTTCGCCCATGACGTGAAGGCCTGCGCGCTCGGACAAGCCTCCTCCTCGATCATGGCAAGCCATGTGGTCGGCTCGACGGCTAGCGAGTTACGTGAATTGCGAGAAATCGTGCGCAAGATGTTGAAGGAAAATGGCAGTCCCCCGCAGGGCAAATGGGCCGACATCGCCCTGCTCGAGCCGGTGCGCGACTACAAGGCCCGCCACGCCTCGACCATGCTGACATTCGACGCCGTGGTCGACGCCATCGGCCAGATCGAAGCCAGGGCAAAGCAGCCGGCGCAGGCGTAAGGGGAACTTCCCGCCCAGCCGTATCCTGTCATGCCCGCGAAGGCGGGCATCCAGTACGCCGGGAATTCTCGATCAATTACAGATGCCGCGGCGTACTGGATCATCCGCCTTCGCGGATGATGACACTGTTTAAGCGGATAAAGCCTACTTCTGCGGCTGAGCCGGCTGAGCCGGCTGCGCCGGCGTGGTCGCAGAGCCGGTCGGAACCGCGGCTTCGGCAGTCTTGGTCGATTTACCGGTCTGCTGTTGCGCGTCGCCCTCCATCGCGGAACTGACGAAGCGATCCTGCGGCTTGGAAGGCTTCGCCTCGGCCATCGGTACCGACGCATTGTCCTGCGGGAACACGTCGGCGGCTGCATCGGTCGTCACGAGATTGGTCAGGCGCAATTCGCCGTGTGACAATTTGTGCAGATCTTCCCACGGCGGCACGCTGAGCGCGAGCGACAGCAAATCGCCGGTGCCGCCCATGTCGAAGGTGAATTTCGCAAGCCGACCGATGTCGCGCTCCACGATCATCAGGTCCTGCGCGCTGTAGCTTGCGGCCTTGGCGTTGTCGGCGCGATCGCCCATCCAGATCTGGTGCACCCGGACATGTGCGGCGGGCGGCACGTAACGTGTCTTGCCCGACAGCAGCAGGAACACGCACATCGACTCGCAATAGGCTTCCGGCACGACGCTCACGCGTTCGCCGAGCGGGGTCTTGGTGCGCACAGTTGAGCCGACGGTCGTCAGCGCGCCGAGACTGCGGAACCGCCGGCCAAGCGCGATGGAATCGTTGACCGAGCCGCCGCTGGAATCCAGCACGATGGTCGCGCCGGCGAGCTGGCGACCCTTGGCGAATTCATCGAACTCCCGCGGACTATCCGCTGTGACGATGCCGACCGCCGACACCCAGCCCCTGCAATCCGGCTGGCATGCATTCCACTTGAAATGCATCGGCTGTTTGCGTTCTTCGAGGGTGCCGCCGGCATGAGCCGAATTGCCCAGCATCGTGATCGCGCCAGGCAGTGCGAGACAGAAGGCAGTGGCACCGAGAAGCGCCAGGCCGCGAAATTTCAGCGAAGTCACAAACCTCAATTTGGATCCTTCCCCCAAGCCCCGTCTACGACGGGCGGCAATGGCCCCGTTTTAACGCGAGATGATTCTGTCATCGATCCGTATGAAAACGGTAACTGTGCTGACGTGTGTCGTCCATAATACCTTGGCTTGTTGCGTCAGTTTGCGGTGCGATAATTGCGAACTGTGGCTAAATATCTGCACGAATTGAGTTCCTTGCTTGGGAACTCCCGCGAAACTACGTACATAGTCCCGCATGGCTCCGGCAGATCATTCAGCGTCACAGCGAAAACAATGCACAGATTGTGCCAGCATGGTCCGTCGTCTGCCGCGAAATGCAGGACGAGCACTGATCTGGATCTATCGGCACTCGCTGTCATTGCTGGTCGGTTACAACTGCCGGCATCTGCCGACCTGCTCGGTGTATGGCGATGAGGCGATCGAACGTTTCGGTTTGTGGGGCGGCGGCTGGATGACGTTGGCGAGGCTATTACGCTGCCATCCGTGGGGCACCTCCGGCATCGATAACGTGCCGCTCACCACCCCGCCGGGGGCACGATGGTATCTGCCGTGGCGCTACGGACGTTGGCGCGGCGTCAACTCCTCGTGAATGCGACGCTCGCGGCAGCCTGGATTCCGCCGCTCAACGCCAGAAGAAAAATCCGGCTCTCGGCTGCGGTCCGACATCCGCCGGCGGCCGCGGCCGGCGCGGACGCGGCGGCGGTGGCGCCTCGGCTGACGGCGTGGCTTCGGAGGTGGCCGTGCCGTCAACGGGCAATCTCACCGACAGCAGCACATTGGATTCAGGCGTGCGCCAGCGATAGCCGATGCCGAAATCGATCGGCTGAGCGCGGCGGAACAGTGCAGCGTAGGATTCCTGGTAGCGCTCCGGGAACTCGTCGATCGGTCCCAGATAACGGCCGAACGGGAAGAAGCGCCACTTCCTCTGATTGTAAAAAGCGAGCGGAATTCCAGAATCGTCCTGAATGATTGTGGCGCTGTTGGCGAGCAGGAAGTCGCGCACGGCGGTGAAGTTACCGGAGTGCAGCAGATAGGACGCGCTCTTGATCAGGCTGTTGCCGGGCGCGAGCGTCGCACAGAATTTCAGAAAACCGCTCGCCTTGACGCCGGAGTTGGATAGATCGGTCGAGAAATAATACAGCGTCTTGTCCTGACCGTCGGGGTCCACGAAGATGATGCGCACGCCGCGCACGGCATTCGGCCCGGGATTTTCGCCTGCGAAATACGCCGCGCCCTTGTCGTCCAGCGAGATCGGACTAACGCTCTTCACCGTCATGCCCGAGCGCGCCAGGAACACGTAAAGGATCGGCAAGGTGCCGCTGATCTGGCCCGCCTGCAGATCGGTCTTCATCTGCTTGGTGATGAAGAAGCTGAAGCTCAGGATCGAACTGAGCGAACGTTCGACATTGTAGAGCGCGGACGCGATGCCGCCGCGCGGCAATCGAGTCAGGTCGGGCACCGAGCCGACCGGCTCGAGCGCACTCAACACGTACGTCGATGCCTTCGAATAAAAGGCGTTCGCGTAGAGAAAGTCCGGGCCTGAGAACATGTAGAACATGGTCGGCTTCGGCGCCGCCAGATTGGTATCCGCCCAGGCGCGGATCCGCGATATCTGGCGCTGCTCGAGTTGGCCGAACGCGGTGTCGAAGAATTTGGCGTGGCGTTGCCAGGCAGGATCTTTGGTGAGCGGCGCCAGCGGCGAGTCCGCCGACGGCATCATGCCCGCGAGAAATTTCGCTGTGTCGTCCTCCGTTGCGGTTTGGGCATGGACGGCAGCCACGGCCGCCAGCAGCATGAAAGCAGCAACCGCCGCCGTTCTCAGACAGTGCAGCATGCTCATTCGCGCCCCGCTGCCCCCACAGGGACTTGATCTGCCCGCTTGCCGAAGACGGCGTAAATCAAGAGACCTGAAAACATAATCAAAAGACCCAGCAGCGACTGCAACGGCCGTTCGGTCAGAAGGTAGTACATCATGAACCCGGTCACGAGCAGGAAAACCACAGGGGTTACCGGGTATCCCCAGGCACGGTAGGGCCGCGGCAGATCCGGCTGCATGATGCGCAGCTTGATCACGCCGAGCACGGTAAAGAATGAGCAGAACAGCAGCGCGAACTGAATGAAGTCGAGCACCGCCTCGAAGCTGCGCGTGAGCAGCATCAGGCTCGCGACCGTAAGCTGAAACAGAATGGCGTAGGCCGGCGCACCGCTGGCCGACCGGCTGGCGAACGGCCGCAGCACTGGAATGTCCTCGCCCATCGTCATCATGACGCGCGGCCCGATCCACATCATCGCGCTGATCGAGGAGATCAGCCCGAAGCAGATCATCGCGCCGACAATGCGGCCGCCGAGCTCGCCGAAGATGTAGCTGCCGGAGATGCGGGCGACATCGAGCTGGCCCGCAAGCTTGTCGATCGGCGCGGTGTGCAGAAACACGGCGTTGAGCGCGACATACAGCACGAGTACGATCAGTGTTCCGATCAGCATCGCCCGCGGTACGTTGCGCTCTGGCAATCTCACCTCGCCGATGATGTAGGTTGCCGCGTTCCAGCCGGAGAACGACTACATCACGAAGACGAGACTGATCGCGAATGGTGCGCTGACGATATGGGTGAAGTCGGACGCCGATGGCGCGAACGAAACCGGCTGCGCGGTGCCGATCACGAAGCCGCAGACCAGGAAGGCCACGATCAGCACCACCTTCAGGATGGTCGCGACCAGTTGAAAGGTCGAGGAGTGCCTGATGCCGGCGAGTTGCACCAGCGACACCAGCCAGACCACGCCGATCGCAAGTGCCAGCGGCGGCGTGTTGGGCAGCACCGACTTGCCGTACTCGCCAAACGCCATGGCAGCGAGCGCCACTGGCGCTGCAAAGCCGACCGTCGCCGACACCCAGCCCGCCACGAAACCGAAGGCCGGGTGATAGGCCCGGCCGAGGAAGTTGTACTCACCGCTCGAGCGCGGAAACATCGCGCCGAGCTCGCCGTAGGAAAACACCCCGCACAGGGCGACGATGCCGCCGACCGTCCACAGCAGCAGGATGGAAAAGCCCGAGGGGATGTCCTTGACCTGAAAGCCGAGGCTGGTGAAGACGCCGACACCGACCATGTCGGCAACCACGATGGCAACCGCCACCAGGACCGAAACGGTGGAGCCGCTGCCGGAGCGCGAGCCAGGCCAGGCCGGGCTTCCCGTTTCTGATGCCGCCATCTCGGACCGTACCTTCAGCGCCCAGCCAGGAGCTCATCGTGCAGGCTGACGCCCCTCAATTCAAGCAATGTTAACAAGGGTTTAAATTGAGATACAAATAGGTCCTATAGTACCGACAAGCGCCACCGTGCCGCTACTGATTGCGAAAACATCGTGGCGGTCCCACAATCGCGACACGATTGCATGGTCTCCTTAGCCTTCCGGATGCGGGGAGTTTTTCCGGACGCTTAACGTCGCCTAAACGCGTGCGAGCATACGCCGGTTGACGGTGGATCTTGGGGCATTGAGGTGGATGGTCGGAGCTAATCCGAAATTCCCGACAGTTGATCGCGCCAGCCGGGCAACGTCTTCGGCCATGCCGCGCCGTCTGCTGCCGCTTCGATGCCACTGGGCCGCGATGGCCGCGCTGGTCGTGCCGCTATCCTTCGTCCTGGTTCAATGCGGTAAGGCGCCGAACCCGGAAATGCTGGCGGCGAACACGGGTGGCGCCAAATCCCGGGCCGCCAAGCCGCAGGCTTCCGCCGACACGTTCGACGACCGTTTCCCCCAGCCGCAATTCGCCGACCGTTTTCCGACAGCGGGTGAAAGCCTGCCGCAAGTCCAGCGCCAGGTCGCGCTGGCGCCGCAGCCGCGCGCGGTGCGTACCGAGCCGGTGCGGGTCGCCTCGCTAACGCCAACGCTGACGCTACCCCGCAATGAGCGTGAAGAGCTGACCACGCTGGTCAGCATGAAATCCTCCGCCTTCCCCTATTTCGGCACCAATCCGCGCTCGGAAGAACCATTCCTCAACATCGTCAAAGGCGACCGCAAGGGCCATCGCAGCTACAGCGGCAAGGTCTACTGGCAGGACGAGACCTACAACGATAGCCGCGTCTTGGTACATGTCCCCGAGGCGTTCGATGTCAGGAAGCCGGGCGTGATCGTGGTGTTCTTCCACGGCAACGGCGCGACGCTGGAACGCGACGTCCGCGACCGGCAATTGGTGCCGCAGCAGATCTCCGATTCAGGTGTCAATGCCGTGCTGCTCGCCCCGCAAATGGCGGTCAATGCCGCCGACTCCTCGGCCGGCAAGTTCTGGCAGCCGGGCGGCTTCAAGCGCTTCATCGAGGAATCAGCAAGCCACCTCGCCCGCCTCTATGGCGATCCGAAGTCGGCGCAGGCGTTCGCCAACATGCCGATCGTGATCGTCGGCTATAGCGGCGGTTTCCTGCCGACGGCGTGGAGCCTCGAAGTCGGCGGCCTCCCCAACCGGGTCCGCGGCGTGTTCCTGCTCGACGCCGTCTATGGCGAGCTCGACAAGTTCGCGTCGTGGATCCAGAAAAACCGGACCGGCTTCTTCGTCTCTTCGTACACCCGCTACACCAAGCGGCACGACCTGGAGCTGATGCAGATGCTCCGCGACAGGGGCATCACCATCACCGAGAGCATGGACGGGCCGTTGAAGCCCGGCAGCGTCGTGTTCGTGCAGACGCCTGATGGCGTCACCCATCGCGATTACGTGACGCAGGCCTGGACCGAGCATCCGGTCAAGGACGTGCTGGTCAAGATGGCCGCAACGCCTGCCTTGACCCGCCTCGCCGGCGCGCCGTACGCCAATCGGTAACGGCCTCGGCGCGATATCGCGGCGTGCCAGCCATCATTCCCCCGGATCGAATTGTCATCTTGATCACGCATGACTTGCGCCAAGCATCTTGCCGCATGTACCTGTTACGTTATAACATTGCATATTCTCCATCTTACAGGACAGCGATGCGCCGACTTCTTGCTATCGCGATGGTTCTTTGCGGAATGTCCGGCGCAACCAGCGATGCGCATGGCCCTGCCGGCGAACATCGCACCCACGCTGCGGGCACCGCGCAGGCTTTCCGGCTCGTGGTTGCCGATGCCAAGGCGGCGGCAGTCAAGATCTTTGATCTTGAAAACGGCCAATTGCTTGCCGCACTGCCCCTGGCCAGTCCGGCGCGCCTCCACGCGGGAGCCTCGGGCCGTTATACGTATGCCGTGCAGCCCGATGGGGATGAAGTCGCTGTCATCGATACCGGCATTGAACGGGGGAGCCACGGCGATCATGCCGACATAAAGATTTCCGCTCCCGCGCTTTTGTCTTCCCGGCTTCGTGGCTTGCGCCCTTCGCATCTCACGCACGACAACATCCGCGTTGCCGTGTTTTTCGATGGCGACGGAACAGCCCAGATTTTCAACGAGCAAGATTTCGTCGCGGGCCGCATGGAACGCATTCAGCGTGCCGAAACCGACATCAAGCATCACGGCGTAGCCGTTCCGGTTGCAAGGCGGTTGGCCGTCACCGTTCCACCCGCAGGCGAAGGCCTTCCGGATGCGATCGAGCTCCGCAGCGAGGACACGCCAAAGCCGCACCGGGTTGAATGCCCAAGCTTGCACGGCGAAGCGGCGACCAGCCGCTTCGTCGTGTTGGGATGTGCGGATGGTGTTGCGATTTTCGAGATGGCACGCAACGGCGTTGTCAGTCGCCAACTCCCCTATCCAGCTTCGCTACCGCCTGGACGCATGATCCGCCGCATGACCGGCGCAACCGGATTTACATTCGTTGCCGGTGATTTCGGTCTTGATGGCATGGTCATCGTCGACCCTTCTGCTGCGGATGGGGACTTCCGCTTCATCGCTCTGCCGGCGCGCAGGATGGACTTCAACCTCCATCCAGAGTCGGGAGACCGGCTCTTTGTCATCATTGAGGACGGTACCCTTCTCAGCATCAACCCGTTGACCGGCACGACCGAAGCCCAAACACGTGTTACCGAGCGCTATGCGATGGATCAGAGCACCGTCCGCCCGCGGATCGTTTCCATCGGCCCGCATGTCGCCGTCTCCGACCCGCGTACGGGCGAAGTGGCAATTCTCGACGCAACGACTCTCGCCGAGCGACAGCGTATCAAGGTAGAGGGCGTCCCCTCAGACCTGCTTGCGATCGGAGGGGATGGCGTGAGCCATTGAATGATGGCGCCGTGAATGATTGGCGCCGTGCGTTCGGATCGCCGGCGTCCCCGTGTCCGGGCACGAACGCTTTGCCGGCCTCGGAAACCGTCCGCGTCGCAGCTGGCGCAGCACGACGCCTGCTGCAAACGAGCATTCCTGGGCCTACCTACCAGCGCGTACGGAGAGAAAGTTCGAAGGTCCGCGGCGCGCCAAGAATGACGTAGTTCGCGTCCGTGGCCCACGCTGCATAGACCGCGTCGGTGATATTGCGAACGCGGAACGTCAGGTCGGCGTTTTGCGCAAAACGGTAGGTGGCAAAAACATCCGCGGTGGTGGCAGACGGCAACGTCACGAGGTTGGCATCGTCAGCCTTGATGGAGGCCTTGTGATTGATCCACCCGCCAACCGCCCAGTTTGTGAACGGCTGCCACGTGGCACCAAAGTTCGCCACGACCTGCGGCACATTCGGCGGCGTATTACCCGTGTAGTTCGCGGTCGTACTGGTTCGATATTCGTCATACCGGGCATTCACGTAGGCAAAGTTCGCCTCAAGGCGCAAAGTCTCCATCGGGCGATAACTGCCGGAAATCTCAAAGCCGCGGGATGACTGCTTGCCCACCTGAACCGTGAATCCCGTCAGCGGATCGGTTGAGGGGATATCGGTCTTTTCGATGTGATAGACGGCCGCCAACAGCTCACCTCGTCCGTTCGCGAAGGCGTGTTTGATACCGCCTTCCACCTGGCGCGCATTGGTGAGGCTGAAGGGAGTATCGCTGACGCCCAATGTGAACAGAGCGAAGCGCGGCTCAACCGCGGTTGCATATTGGGCGTAGAGCGTCGTGTCGGCGCGAATGTCCCACAGTGCACCCATGCGGTAGGTGCTGGGTTCGAACGTCTTGCTGTAGAGCTGGTTCGTGGGCTGCCGATTGTAGTCCACCTCCATTTGATCGACCCGAAACCCGCCAACAATTTTGACCCCTTTGAGCACCTCCAGGCGCGCCTCGCCGAAAACCGCCTTCTGCGTCAGATCCGCGCGCACGTTTTGTGTCCGTGCAGTGCCCCGCGCGAAGAAGTCCGTCGGTGCGGGATTATAGGGATCGACGAGTTGAAGCGATGTCACCTCGTTGCGCGGACTGTCCCATCGCGTGCTTGCAACCTCAACGCCGATGACCGTCGACAGCGGCATCGCTCCCAAGCTGCCGTTCCAGTTCACGTCGAAACGATCGCCAATGAAGCGATGGTCGTAGCCGAGATTCTCCCACGTTTGCCGGCAGACCTGGTCCGTACCGGTGTTGTTGAGGAGGTTCTGCCCGCGGAAAGAGCAGGTGCCGCCTGCGGGAATATAGGCAAAGCGGTACGTGTTAATCCAATCGCGATCGGATTGATAAGACCAGAAGCGATTGCGGATCTTTAGCTCCTCGGTGTCATACGTCGTGTTCCAGCGCAGCCACAGCACACTGTCGTCGTATTTATTGTTCGGCAGGTTGTTGTAGTTGACCTCGCGGAGATCGGAGCGGATTTGCCCTCGCACCAGGGGCGTGCCCCAATACGCGTTCTCGATTTTCGATTTCATGTAGTCAAAATCGACGGTCGATGACAATTGCGGCGTCACGTCCCAGCGCAAGGCGCCTGCGACGTTGCCGTATCTGATCTGGTTGTCGTCGACCGGGCCGTTGTATCCGTTGACGACGCCGTCGAGCCGATAAGAGAAGCCGTTCCCCAGCGGACCTCCCTTTCCCACGGCCTGGCGGACGCCTTCGCGCGTGGTGAGCGAGGAGATTGTTTCCCACGGCTCGTTGACCCCGCTCGGTTGCTTGCGAACGAGATTGACGGCGCCGCCGATGGCGCCTTCACCGTAAAGCACCGACGCCGGTCCGCGCAGCACGTCTACTCTATCGAAAATGAAGCTGTCGTAGTTGCGCGTGCTGATCGTGGTGTTGGTGACACGGATTCCGTCATAGAGCACCGCGATGCCGTTCTCGACGAACCCGCGCGTCGATGCGACGCCGGCAGCTCCTGGCCGGACGGCGGACGTGAAGCCGGTCAGGCCTTGAAGGGCGTCCACCCAACTAGTCTTGCCTCGCTCCTGCATCGTCGCCTGATTGATGCTCTCCACGCTGGCGGGGATGTCGCGAGCCGTGCTCGGCAGTCGCGATCCGGTCGCATTGGGTACGTTGAGATCGGTCGTCGAACGGATGTGGTCGCGCGGCAAGCCTCCTGGCCATCCGGCTATTGGGCCTTGCGGCGCTTGATCCGCGCCGGGCTGCGCCTGGCGCGCGACGGACGCAGCTCGCATCTGCAAGCGCTTGCTGGTTCGCTGCTTTTGCTTGGTGGCCGGCCGTCCTTCCACTGTAATCGCAGGCAGGACAGCCTGAGGGACGGCTCGAGCAATCGCGGGCCGTGCACCGTCCGCGGCAAAGGATGCTGCGGTCAGAACTGCCAAGAACCGCGTTCGGCGTCCGATCCGCCCCCTGACTTCATACCAATTGCCAATTTTTTCCATTGCTTACAGCCCCATAGCGTAATGTTATAACATCACATTTATGGAACTCGCGTAGGGATGTCAAAAGCCTCGGGCCGGCATCAGTGCGGTGCGCTTCCCTGGACTTTTTTCGGCTTGGTTAGAATCACCGTCACCAGCGCCAACGCGACAAAAGCCGAGGCGACGTAGCCCGAGGCGTAAAGCAGATCGCGCGCATACAGAAAACCGCCGATGGCCGAACCAATGGCCTGTCCGACGTAGAGCACGGATGTGTTGAGCGATACCGACGCGGACGCAAGCGCGGGCGCTGCGCCGATCAACCTCACCTGCTGCATCGAATTGGTGGAAGCAAATCCGATACCCCAGATCGCGACGGAAATAGCCATCAGGGAATAGATGCCGGCGCTGAGCGCCCATCCGCCCACGCCGGCCAGCAACACCGACGTGAACAGCATCGAGGTCCTCCAAGCGCCCCAGGAATCCACGATGCGGGCCCCGATCGCAGTGCCGATGACGCCGCAGGCGCCGTAGACGGCGAATACCACGGCGATTGGGTCCGGGCCTGCGCCCGTCAGCCGCGCCAGCAACGGGCCCATATAGGTAAACACCACGAACTGGCCGGACATCTGCGCGGTCGTGATCAACAGCAACAGCAGGATCATCCGGTTGCGGCCGATTGCTGCCCAGGTCTTGAGGTCGACCGGCGCACCCATCAGCCCGCGGGGCAGGCGCCACGCCAGCAGGAGGAAACTGAGGCAGCTCATTGCACCGATGGCGCCATAGACCGCCTGCCAACCATAGCGGCTGGCGATGAAGGTGATCGCCGGCAGGCCGACGGCCGCCGCCAGCGACCAGCCGAGAAAGATATAGGCGATGGTGCTGCCGCGCCTTTCTTCAAGCACGATCAGTGCGGCCGTTCCCGCCGCCTGCGGCGTGTAGAGCGCGCCGATTGCCAGCATCAGCAGGCGAATGACGAGCAGGCTCGCGTAGTCAGGCGCGAAGGCGGAGGCGAAATTGGTGAGCGCGAGCACCGCGAGCGTCGCCACTAGCAGGTTGCGACGATCGATCCTGGAGGTCAGCCACGCCGTAACCGGCGAGCCGATGCAGAGCATGATCGCGCCGAAAGTGATCAATAGCCCGGCGGTGCGGATACTGATGTCGAGACCGGAAGACAACTCCACCAGCATGCCCGCCGGCGCCAATACCGAGCAGCCAGTAACAACATTGCCGAGCATCAATGCGGTGGGCGCAAAGCGGCGTTCGATGAGGCGGGCACCGGCAGATGTTTCATGCAGATGCATGTAGGCCGCTCCGCGCGCCAAAAAAAGGACGCGATACCGGACTATTTGGCATTCGCTGCATGAGATTTATTGATTTGACGCCGCCAGGGCTCCTGTCGGCCGCGGTTTATCGCGCCCTTGTTTTGGCAAATTGACCGATTGCGGGAGCCGAATCCCCTGCTATACCGCTGCTTCCCGCTTACCTGCGCTCGTTCGCAGGAGTGAGCTCAAGGAGATGCCAATGCCTGACAGCAATGCCCCCGCATCGGGATTCCAATTTGGCCTTGCGAATTTGAAACCGGCCGAACCCGTGCACAAAATCACCCTCACCTTCCCCGACGGCGCGAAACGCGAATTCGCCAAGGACATCACCGGGCTCGACGTCGCCAAGGGCATATCGCCCTCGCTCGCCAAGCGCACGGTAGCGATGGCGCTGGATGGCGTGGTCACCGACCTCAACGATCCGATTTCGAACGACGCCAAGATCGAGCTGATCAGCCGCGAGGACCCGCGCGCGCTGGAACTGATCCGGCACGACTGCGCGCACGTTCTGGCGGAAGCAGTGCAATCGCTGTGGCCGGGCACGCAGGTTACGATTGGCCCGGTGATCGAGAACGGCTTCTATTACGACTTCTTCCGCAACGAGCCGTTCACGCCGGAAGATTTCGCGGCGATCGAAAAGCGGATGCGCGAGATCATCGCGCGCGACAAGCCCTTCACCAAGGAAGTGTGGGATCGCGAGAAGACCAAGCAGGTGTTCCGCGACAAAGGCGAGGCCTTCAAGGTCGAGCTGGTCGACGCCATTCCCGGCAACGAGCCGATCAAGATCTACTTCCAGGGCGACTGGTTCGACCTGTGCCGCGGCCCACACATGAGTTCGACCGGCAAGGTCGGCAACGCCTTCAAGCTGATGAAGGTGGCGGGCGCCTATTGGCGCGGCGATGCCAATAACCCGATGCTGACGCGCATCTACGGCACGGCGTTCGCCAAGCAGGAAGAGCTCGATGCTTACCTCAAGCAGATCGAGGAAGCCGAGAAGCGCGACCATCGCAAGCTCGGCCGCGAGCTCGATCTCTTCCACTTCCAGGAGGAAGGCCCCGGCGTGGTGTTCTGGCACCCGAAGGGCTGGACCATTTTCCAGGCGCTGATTGCCTATATGCGCCGCCGCCTGACCGGCGACTATGACGAGGTCAACGCGCCACAGATCCTCGACAAGGCGCTGTGGGAAACCTCGGGCCACTGGGACTGGTACCGCGAAAATATGTTCGCGGCGCAATCGGCCGGCGACGAGGCGGAGGATAAGCGCTGGTTTGCGCTGAAGCCGATGAACTGCCCCGGCCATGTCCAGATCTTCAAGCACGGGCTGAAGAGCTATCGCGACCTGCCGCTACGCCTTGCCGAGTTTGGTGTGGTGCATCGCTATGAGCCCTCGGGCGCGATGCACGGCCTGATGCGCGTGCGCGGTTTTACACAAGACGACGCACACGTATTCTGTACTGAGGCGCAACTTGCTGACGAGTGCCTGAAGATCAACGACCTGATCCTGTCGACCTACGCCGATTTTGGCTTCGAGGGCGAGCTGACGGTCAAGCTCTCGACCCGGCCAGAGAAGCGCGTCGGCACCGACGAGATGTGGGATCATGCCGAGCGCGTGATGGCGACCGTGCTGGCGGAAATTCAGGCCGGCGGCAGTAACCGCATCAGGACCGAGATCAATCCGGGCGAAGGCGCGTTCTACGGGCCAAAGTTCGAATATGTGCTGCGCGACGCCATCGGCCGCGATTGGCAATGCGGCACCACGCAGGTCGACTTCAACCTGCCGGAACGCTTCGGTGCGTTCTATATCGATGCCGACGGCTCGAAGAAAGCGCCGGTGATGGTGCATCGCGCGATCTGCGGCTCGATGGAACGTTTCATCGGCATCCTGATCGAGCACTTTGCCGGCAATTTCCCGCTCTGGCTGGCGCCGATCCAGGTCGTGGTCACGACCATCACCTCCGAAGGCGACGAATACGCCAAGGTGGTCGCTGCCGCTGCGCGGCGCGCAGGGCTCCGCGTCGAGATCGACCTACGCAACGAGAAGATCAATTACAAGGTCCGCGAGCACTCGCTGGCGAAGATCCCTGCCCTGCTCGTCGTCGGCAAGAAGGAAGCCGAGACCCATTCGGTCTCGATCCGCCGGCTCGGCAGCGACGGACAGAAGGTGATGCCGACCGACGAGGCGCTGGCCGCCCTCGTCGAGGAAGCGACGCCGCCGGACGTAAAGCGGGCACAGGCGGCGGTCTAGGCGGCCTTATTTTGCCCGATCTTGATGAGGGACTCGGCCGGAATGCCGAGCCCCTCATGCAGTCTTCGGATCACATTGAGAGTCAACTCGCGCCGCCGATTGAGCACCTCGTGCACTCGGTTTCGGCTGCCTATAAAGGGTATGAGATCGCGCGGTTGCAATCCGCTCTGCTCCATGTGGTACCTGATCGCTTCCACCGGATCCGGCATATCGAGCCTGTAATGTTTGCGCTCCCACGCCTCCACCAGCGTGACCAATACATCGAGCCGATCTCCTTCGGGCGAGTTGCGCCGGGCATTCATCAGTCCCTCGATCTCGCTGAGAACCCGGCGATAGTCACGATTGGATTTGATCGGTGCGATATTCATGACTGAACCTCAGACGCTCTGTGCATCGATTGCATCGTATTGCCGATGCGTCCCGATAAACCTGATATAGACCACGCGGAGCGCCCCAAACGTAACAAGCATGAAGTCGGGCAGACACCTCATCATAATCCATCTAAACCGGCTTTTGCTGGCTTCGTCGGCAACCTATCTTCGTGTTAGGCAATCCCACACCTTATCCAATGAGAGACCCTTGTGCCCGACGCCATTGAACTCCTGAAAATCCGCCGTTCGGTCAAACCGCGCGAGATGAGCGGCCCCGGCCCGACGGCGGCCGAACTCGAGACCATCCTGACCATCGGCGCGCGGGTGCCCGATCACGGCAAGCTGACGCCGTGGCGCTTCATCGTGTTCGAGGGCGACGGGCGCCTTCGCGCCGGCGAGGTCATCGCCAAGGTGTTTGCACGTAAAAATCCGTCGGCGCCGGCCGCCGATATCGAGATCGAGAAGCGCCGGCTAATGGACGCGCCGCTGGTGATCGGTGTCGTCAGTTTCACCAGGCCGCATCCAAAAGTACCGCCCTTGGAGCAGGAACTGTCCGCCGGCGCCAGCGCGATGAACATCGTCAACGCAGCCACCGCGCTTGGTTACGGCGCGTGCTGGCTGACCGGCTGGTTCGCCTTCGACCGCGATGTGCTCGACGGGCTCGGATTGAAGGCAGATGAAAAACTCGCCGGCTTCATCCATATCGGCACGCCGGCCAAGCCTGCCGAGGACCGCCCGCGCCCGGCGCTGTCGGATATCGTGACGCGGTTCTAGTCTAGTTCAGACTGCTCGCGTTCCGCGGATGCTGCGCAGCGCCAACAGCACACGCGCGTCTTCGACGCGCTATGGTTGGCGGCGTGGTGTGCTGCTGCTCCGGGTCCGTGCGGCGAGAAGCATTCGGCGATGCGCTTAACGTGCCACGACCTCGACCTCGCCGTCGACGCCGTTGACGACGTTGA
This sequence comes from Bradyrhizobium sp. 157, assembly GCF_023073815.1. Taxonomy (NCBI): domain Bacteria; kingdom Pseudomonadati; phylum Pseudomonadota; class Alphaproteobacteria; order Hyphomicrobiales; family Nitrobacteraceae; genus Bradyrhizobium; species Bradyrhizobium sp. 157. The sequence continues at coordinate 78,020 of NZ_JADPKF010000090.1, forward strand.
AGGGGCGCTCGAACACCTTGCCTTCGTTCTTGGCAATCGCCCGGTATTCGCCTTCGGACAGCACCACGCGCGGAAACGCGCCGATCGATTCCTTGATGACGTCGCCGCCCGGCGTAATCACCGACCATGCGGTGTTGGCGAGCGCCTCCCCGCCCCTGTCGCTGACGAGTTTCAGCGTAATCACCGCCGCGCGGTGGGAGACGGTCACGTCGGTCAGCTTGCCGGCCTGGACGCGGATGTCGGAGCGCACCACCGAGTTGGCGTCGCCATAGTTGGAGATGATGTAGTAGGTGCCCTCCGGCAGCAGCGCGACGTCGCCCGCGGCGACGTTCGGAAGCAGCGGGCTGCGTTCGGACCCTTCGAACTGGCTGCCCTTGTAGATCGCGAACGAGATCTGGTTCGGGGGAATCTTGCTGGTGCCGACGCGGCCTTCGATGCGCAGTCCGCCGGCCGGAAGCACGAAACCCACGCGGTCCGTCTCCGCTTTCAGGCTCACCGCCCGCACCGCGCTGACCAGGCCGAGGGCCACATGGACGACGTAATTACCAGGCGGCAGCACGATGTTTGGGGTCGCGCCGCGCTCCTCGCGGATCAGCTTGAACGTGCCGGTATCGTCGGGCTTGTCGGCAAATACCCGCCACACCAGCCCGCCGTTGATAACCGGCAGATCCTTGCCGTAGCGCGCCGTGAGCGACAGCACCGCCTGGCCTGCAGTCGCCGCACCCGGCGGCGGTACCACCGGCGGCACGGCGGTGACTTGTGGCTGAACGATGGTCGGCTGGTTCAGCGGCGCGGCAAGCGGTGGAATCGCCCCCGTCCCCGACGGCGGCGCCAGGTTCATGGCAGGCCCGGTCTGGGTGTCCGGAACCACGGCGGGCGGCACCGGTGGCGGGCGATCCGAGAACCACTGGGCCGAGACCGGGGTTGGAAGAAGCAAAGCAACCAGCGTGAAGGCAACCGCCAGCGCCGGGAAGGGCCATCCGCCCCGCCCGTATCCTACGATACCGTTGCCGCCCGAAATCATCGCCATGCTTTTCACTGAAAACGCGGCAAATTCAAGCCTTCGTGGCCGAAGTTTGGCCAGCGGCGCTAAAGGAACCCGCACCGGCACCCAATGTTAATCCAGCGGTCGTGGTCCAGTCACATTCCCTGCCTACGCCGGCCATTCGCCGGGCATAAACCATGCATCCGGATTGGAATGGACAATTCTGGCGCGGCCGCGCCGCGACGAATATCGTTGCAGCCGCAGGAGAGTTTGCGTGTTGGATAGCTGGATGGGCCGTGGCCAAAAAAGCTCCGATGCCCAGGACAAGGTAGGGCTCGGCAGTATCCGCCGGCCGGTGATCGGACTGGCGCTTGGTGGCGGCGCCGCACGCGGCTTTGCCCATATCGGCATCGTCCGGACGCTGGTGGCTCACGGAATCATGCCCAACGTCGTAGTGGGAACGTCGATCGGCGCCGTGGTCGGCGGCGCCTATGCTGCCGGACATCTCGACACGCTGGAAGAATGGGCGCGTAGCCTGCAACCGCGGACGGTCCTCTCTTATCTCGATATCCGCCTGAACGGCTCGGGCCTGATCGGCGGCGCCAAGTTGGCGGCCCAACTGGAGGCGGCGCTCGGCCAAAGCCTGATCGAGGATCTGCCGGTGAAATTTGCCACCGTCGCGACCGAAGTGCGCACCGGCCACGAAATCTGGCTGACCCATGGCCCGATGGTGGACGCGATGCGCGCCTCCTACGCGCTGCCGGGAATATTCTCGCCGATCCTGGTTGGCGACCGCTGGCTGGTCGACGGCGCCCTGGTCAATCCGGTGCCGGTATCGGCGGCGCGCGCGCTCGGGGCGGAAATCGTGATCGCTGCCAATCTCTCCAGCGACGTCTTCGCGCACGCCACAACGATCTATTCCCACGGTCCGACGGCCGGCATTTCGGTATCGGTAATGCCGGAAGCGCTGCCCGAACCCGAGCCGCGCAAACGCGGCATCGGAAAATTCTTCTCCGCCGAGCGCACGATGAAGCGTGAATTCTTCGGTGGCGGCGGACGGCCGGGCATCTCCTCGGTCATGGTTGATGCCTTCAACATCATGCAGGACCGCATCACCCGTGCTCGGCTTGCCGGCGATCCGCCGGACCTCCTGATCTCGCCCCGCGTCGGCAAGATCGGCTGGTTCGATTTTCATCGCGCCGACGACCTGATCGCCCACGGCGTGCGCGCGGCCGAGCGGGCCATCGACTCGATCCAGGAGGCGATCCATATCCTGGCGCCGCCGCAGATCGAAGCCGAGAAGGCGCTCGAAAAGCCTGATAAGGAATAGCGTAGCGTTTTCAAGCGAAGCATGCCCTCGGACTTGATCCGAGGGTGGTCACCGGTTCACGCTAAGGAAATGCATCAAAACAAGCTCATGCCGTCTTGATGTAGTCGCGCAGCGCTTCCTGCTCGGCCTCATATTCCTGGACACGGCGCTTGACGACGTCGCCGATCGATATCAGGCCAACCACCTTGCCGTCCTCAATCACGGGCAGATGCCTGAACTTACCAAGCGTCATCATTTCCATGATGCCGGCGACGGTGTCGGACTCCCGGCAACTCACGACCTTGCGCGTCATGACCTCGCTGACCGGCTCCTCACACACCCGGGCTCCGCGCTCCCCCAGCACGCGGACAATGTCGCGCTCGGAAAGAATGCCCTCGAGGCGTCCCTGGTTCATCACCAGTACCGCGCCGATCTTTTTCTCGCCCAGCAGCCTGATCGCAGCCGAAAGCTTGGCGTCGGGCTCGACGCTCAAAACGTCATGACCTTTGGTGTCGAGAATTGCACGTACCGTCATTGTCGCCTCCTGAATCGGTTCGCGCCCGCAAGGGCCCGACTTGTTCGCGAGTCTTCAATCAACAGTTCCGCGCCGGTTTCTTCTCGGGGCGCGGTCAGCAAGCAAAGTGGTGATGCACGTGCCTCGGCTTGCAGTTCGCGATGATGATGAATGAAATCGCCCTGACCCGCAAGCGGCGATCAGACGCGGCCAGATTCGTCCGGCGATGAAGCATCCGCAGCATGCGGCGTCGCACGCGGCACCGGATCGAACAGCGAAAACAACATCAGGCCGGCGAGAAATCCGCCGATATGCGCCTGCCAGGCAACGCTGGCACCCTCGGTGCCAATCGAAATCGCCCCGAGGCCGAAGATGATGTTGACGCCGAACCACACCGCGAGAAATCCGACCACGCGAGGGTTGCGCAGCGCCCGGGCAAGCGACAGCGCCGGAACCTTCGCGGCAGCATCCGCATCGCCCCGTCTGAACGAAAGAAAACTTCCCCGCACGAAGGCAAAGCGAATGGCGGCGGCCATGGCGCCGGATACCGAGGCCGAGGCGCCGATCATCGGCGCGATGGCGTGCTCATGGGTAACGAGATGCGCCAGTGCGCCCGCCGCGGCCGTCACCGCCATAAAGACGAAGAATCTGGCAGGACCAAACCGGCGCGCCAGCGCGCTGCCGAACGGCAACAGCCACAATACGTTGAAGCCGATATGGCTGAGATTGGCATGCAGCAGCGAATAGGTGACGAAGGTCCATACCTTGGCGCCGGCTCCGCCGGGAAAGGTGATACTGAGCAAGGTGGAGTCGTAGCGCTTCGGAATGAAGCCGAAGACATCGATCGTCCAGTTCTCCAGCTCAACCGGCAGCAGCACCCGCACATGAATCGCAGCGATCAGCACGATATAGGCCGTGAGCGCGCCCGGTAGCGTCAAGATTGGCTCGTGCGGGGCGTCCGGCGGCTCGACCGGGGATGAGTAAGACTGGGATTCCAAGGGGTCCAGGACCTTAGCTGGCGGCTTCGAGGCTTATGGGCCCAGATAGGCGGCTTTGCCCGCCCTGTGCAAGTGCACAATCGCAGCTATCTGTGTCCCGGACGCGGCGCAGCGCCCCTTGGCGGTGCGACGCAGAGCCGGGACACGAGACACCTTCTGTCGAACGAACTCTGAAAAGAAAAAGGGAGAGCTCTGAGAAAGCTCTCCCCCGTCTTGCTGGCCTTTTCGCGCCCCGGAGCCGGGACCACATCCCCGCCCCTCCCCGCGCGATGACCAAACTGTTTGACGCCACCTGTGTACCAACCGCGCCGGACAGATAAGCCGGAGCCCCGTGATGCGTTCCACATTACGCACGCCGCAGCGCCACGGCCAACCTCATAGTTAATTTAACGTTAACAACGCAAAGCCGCGCCCCACGCGGCCAAATCGCGTCCCCGGCATGGACGCTGCACAGCCTGTCCTGCACAACGAACAAGGGAAGGCGTGTTGCGCAAAAGCGGGACAGATGTGTCCCGCCTAGGCAAGCCGGGAAAAGGTAAGCATGAAACACCCATCGAGCCGCGAGTTCTTCGCCTATTGGGACGCGAAACGCGGCGACGCGCGGGCGCCGGACCGTAGCGAGATCGAACCCGATGCGGTGCGCGAGCTGCTCGGCGACATCTTCGTGCTGTCCTACGACAACGGGGCCGGCTATCCGTTTCGAGTCGCCGGGACGCGGGTCTGCGCCCTGCTCGGCCGCGATCTGAAGGACACGAGTTTCTCGGCGCTGTTCGCTCCGGAGAGCCGCCACGAGATCGAGGACATCATCAGCTATGTCGCCGAAGAAATGCTGGCGGCGATTGCAGGCATCACCGCGACTTCGCAAGATGGCACGACGGCGCATCTGGAGTTGCTGCTGCTGCCTTTCAACAACCGCGCGCATGCGCCGATCAGCCTGACCGGATTGCTGGCGCCGTTCGAAAGCGATCTCGGCACGATCAGGGATTTCAAGGTGACGTCGTGGCGCTATCTGCATCGGCCACAAAAATTCGTCCCGCGCGCCTTGCGCACGCTCGCGATCGCGCGCGGCTTCATGGTGTATGAGGGCCTGCGGTAGTCACGAACCGCCGGGTACATCGAACGCCGCAGCACAACGCATGGTCGCGTGATCATGCTCGAAAACGACCCACAAAAAGCCTTCAAAAAAAGCACCGCCTAGCATTGCCTAAATGCGAGCCGTCAGGCAGGGTCAAACCACGACGTGGAGCCGGGCCACATCAGTCGAATGATACGCACCGAGAGAAAATCTCGGAGGCGCGTATTCGCCGTAACCTCGGAGATCCAAGAATGCTATTGAAGAGATTGATGCTTGCCGCCGCACTGGCCACTGCTGCGGTGGCGACGCAGGCCCATGCCGACGCCCTCGATTCGATCATGAAGTCCAAGGTAATCAAGATCGCGGTGCCACAGGATTTTGCGCCGTTCGGCTCCGCCGGGCTCGATCTCAAGCCGCAAGGCTACGACATCGATATGGCCAATCTGATCGGCAAGGAACTCGGGGTGAAGACCGAAATCATTCCGGTGACCAGCGCCAACCGCATTCCCTATTTGCAGACCAACAAGGCCGACCTGGTGATTTCCAGCCTCGGCAAGAACGAGGAGCGCGAAAAGGTCATCGACTTCTCGATCGCTTATGCACCGTTCTTCTCCGGCGTGTTCGGCACTAAGGCGATCGCAGTTGCGAGCGCGGCCGATCTCAAGGGCAAGACCATCGGCGCCACCCGCGGCGCGATCGAGGAGCAGGCGCTGACCGCCTCCGCCCCGCCGGATGCGACTATTAAGCGTTTCGAGGACAACAATGCGACCATCGCCGCCTTCGTGTCCGGCCAGGTCGACCTGATTGCCACCGGCAATACCGTTGCGGCTGCGATCGCCGAGAAGGTCCCTGCCCGCGCTCCGACGCTGAAATTCGTGATCAAGGACAGTCCCTGCTATGTCGGGCTCAACAAGAACGAGCCGGCGCTGCTCGCCAAGGTCAACGAGATCATCACCAAAGCGAAGGCATCTGGCGAGATCGGAAAACTATCGGAGAAGTGGCTGAAAGCACCGCTACCGCCCGGCTTCTAAGAGCAAGGCTGGGGCAGTGCCCTATAAACTGCAATTCGCCGAACTGCTGCCCTACTGGAACGTGCTGCTGTACGGGCTGGCCTTCACGATCGTGCTGACGATCGTGTCGACGGTCGTCGGCATAGCGGTCGGCACCGCGGGCGCCGCGGCGCGCACCTTCGGCCCCGGCTGGCTGGGCCGTATCGTCGCGGTGTATGTGGAATTGATCCGCAATACGCCGTTCATCGTGCAGTTGTTCTTCATCTTCTTCGGCCTGCCGGCGCTCGGGCTGAAACTCAGCGAAACCACCGCCGCCTTCCTCGCCATGGTGATCAATCTCGGCGCCTACTCGACCGAGATCATCCGCGCCGGCATCGAGGCGGTTCCGAAGGGCCACATCGAAGCCGGCCTCAGCCTCGCCATGAGCAAATGGGAGGTGCTGCGCCACATCGTGCTCAACCAGGCGTTCCGAAAAATCTATCCGGCGCTATCGTCGCAGATCATCATTGTGATGCTGGGTTCGGCGGTGGTGTCGCAGATTTCGGCGGAAGACCTCACCTATGCCGCGAACTATGTGGCGTCGCGAAACTTCCGCAACTTCGAGGTCTACCTGTTGGTCGCGCTGGCCTACCTCCTGCTGGCGATGCTGACGCGTTCGCTCTTGCGGGCGCTCGGCCGCGTCATCTTCAAGGCGAGGTGAACCATGCTGCAGTTCAGCTTTTGGGACATCCTCTCCAACCTCTTGATCGCCACGCAATGGACCATCGTGCTGTCGCTGATTGCCTTCTTCTGCGGCGGCATCGTCGGGCTGGCGCTGCTGTTCATGCGCACGTCGCGGATCGCGCCGCTGGAATGGTTCACCAAGATCTACATCGAGTTCTTCCAGGGCACGCCGCTATTGATGCAGTTGTTCCTGTTCTTCTTCGGCATCGCGCTGTTCGGCGTCGAGGTCTCGCCGTGGATGGCCGCGACGCTGGCGCTGACGTTCTGGACCAGCGCATTCCTGACCGAGATCTGGCGTGGCTGCGTCGAAGCGATCCCGAAGGGCCAATGGGAGGCCTCGTCCAGCCTCGCCCTCAGCTACATCGAACAGATGCGCTACGTCATCCTGCCACAGGCCTCGCGCATCGCGGTGGCGCCGACCGTCGGGTTTTCGGTGCAGGTGATCAAGGGCACCGCGCTCGCCTCGATCATCGGCTTTGTCGAGCTGACCAAGGCCGGCACCATGCTCAACAACGCGACCTTCCGGCCGTTCCTGGTCTACTCGCTGGTCGCGCTGATCTATTTCTGTCTGTGTTTCCCGCTGTCCTGGTGGGCGAAGAAAATCGAAGGCCGCCTCAATGTCGCTCGTTAGCATTCGTGACGTCAGGAAGAGTTTTGGTACCAATGAGGTGCTGAAAGGCGTCTCGCTCGACATCGCCAAGGGCGACGTGGTGGCGATCATCGGCCGCTCCGGCTCCGGCAAGAGCACCCTGCTCCGCTGTATCAATGGGCTGGAGACTTATCAATCCGGCAGCATCGTCGCTGATGGCATCGAGGTCGCCGGCGCCAACACCAATTTGCGCGAACTGCGCCGCCATGTCGGCATGGTATTCCAGCAGTTCAACCTGTTTCCGCATCTGACCGCTGCCGAGAACGTTATGCTGGCGCCCACCGTCGTCAACAAGGTATCGAAGGCCGAAGCCCGCGCCACCGCCGCCGAAGTACTGGCGAAGGTGGGTCTGTCGGAAAAGATGGACGCCTATCCGAGCGAGCTTTCCGGCGGCCAGCAGCAGCGTGTCGCCATCGCGCGATCGCTGGCGATGCGGCCGAAGGTGTTGCTGTGCGATGAGATCACGTCAGCCCTCGACCCCGAACTGGTCAACGAGGTGCTGCGCGTGGTCGAGCAATTGGCGCGCGAGGGCATGACGCTCATTCTGGTGACGCACGAAATGCGCTTCGCCCGCGACGTCGGCACCAAGCTCGTCTTCATGCACCACGGCAAGGTGCATGAAGAAGGCGTGCCGAAAGAGGTCTTCGCCGCGCCGCGAACGCCGGAATTGCAGCAGTTCGTCGGTCAGGTCGGCTGAACTTCTGCTCAGCGTCCGGTGAACACCGCCGCGCGTTTCTCAAGGAAGGCGTTGCGCCCTTCCACCGCGTCGGCGCTCAAGCGGATCTCCGCCTGCGTCTCGATCTCGCGGCGGAATTGATCGGCATAGCTGGCGTGTTCGCTCTCATCGATCAGGCGGCGCGTCGCGACCAGCGCGCGCGTCGGGCCATCAGCGAGCCGGCGCGCCAGCCCAAGCGCCCCGTCCCGAAGCGCTGCATCGTCGAACACTTCGCGGACCAATCCCCACTCCTTCGCGAGGTCGGCAGACAGCGGCTCGTTGGTCATCATCAATTCGAGCGCTCGCTGCCGGCCGATGAGGCGTGGCAACAGCCAGGTCGAGCCAAGATCGGGGACCAGCGCGATGCGGCTGAACACCTGAATGAAGCGCGCCGAACGTGCGGCAACGATCATGTCGCCCGCCATCGCAAGGCTGAATCCGCCGCCCGCCGCCACGCCGTTGACCGCGACCACGACCGGCACGCGGCACTCGCGTAGCGCCTTGAACGCCGGCCAGTAATACTTCATCACGCCGGCCGCGAGGTCGTCGCCCAGGATTTGCGCCGCCTTGAGGTTCTGGCCCGAGCAGAAGCCACGCCCGGCGCCCGTCAGCACCAACGCCCTCACCTGCGGATCATCGTTAATCTCGCCGATGGCTGTCGCGAGATCGCCCAGCAAATCGGGCGTCATCGCGTTCAGGGTCTCGGGTTCATCCAACGTCAGCATGCCGACGCTGTCGTCGCGCTCCCGCTTCACTCCCGGCATTCGGTTCCTCCGTCTGCTGACGTTTTGGGCCGGCCCGGCCGGGCGCGACAGGTAACCCTAATCGTACCGAAGCAGCGATGCGAAGCACAATGGCCTCTCGCAGACTTGACCGAAATCCCTGTTGCCAGAGATACTTGGCTCATTGGATGTGAGCTATGTTTGAGATCGGTATTTTCTGCGTAATTTTTCTCGCACTATCCTATTGGGCGATCCTCTGGCTGATGGGACGGCGCAATGACGTGTTGCATGGCGAGTTCGTCAAAAGCGAGCCGCACGCTGAAGAACCTGTGCGTTCTGTAGTTCCGAGGCGTCCGCAGGTTCGAACCGCTATGCGTGCGCGTCCGGTTGAAGTTGCTCCGGAGCAACTTGCATTCCGGCAAAAGCGGTTGGAGTCGCTGCTGAACACAATCAAGTAGGACCTCAATCAACTGGTACGGAAATAGGCGACCCGCAATCACTGCGCCAGCATCGGCGCAGAGTCGGTCTACCCGGTCGAGGAGCGAGCGTTGGGCAATCGCTGGAGCGTTCTGGCCGTTCTGTTCACCGTGCGGCTCACCATGGCGTTCCAGTTTCAGAGCGTCGCTGCGGTTGCGCCGCTGCTCGGCACCAAATTCGATGCCACCCTTGCCGATATCGGACTCCTGATCGGCCTCTATTTCACGCCGGGAGTCGCGCTTTCGCTGCCGGGCGGCGCGATCGGAAAAAGGCTTGGCGACAAGGCCACCGTGTCAGGTGCGCTGGTGCTGATGTTGATCGGCCAGGTGGTCATGGTGGTCTCGGAGTCCTGGGGCTGGCAGATCGCAGGACGGCTGATCGCCGGCGGTGGCGGCGTCTTGCTCAACGTCTTGCTGACGAAAATGGTGACCGACTGGTTCGCCGGCAAGGAAATCGCGACCGCGATGGCCATCTTCGTCAATTCGTGGCCGGCCGGCATCGCCATATCGCTCTTGACCTTGCCCCCAATCGGCACCGCCTATGGCGTCGGCGCGGCCTATCTTTCGATTGCCGCGCTGATCGGCCTCGGCATGCTGCTTCTTGTTGTGGTCTATCGATCTCCGTCAACCGCAGCAGCCGCGCCTTCGGCCGCCTCACGGCTCGACCGCAACACCCTCTTTGCCGTGATCATCGCCGGTCTGACCTGGGGCCTCTTCAACATCGGGTTCGCGACGATTTTCAGTTTCGGCCCCACCCTGCTGGTCGAACGCGGCTGGACGATCACGGCGGCGGGCTCGGCCATCAGCATCGTCCTGTGGCTCGCGGCGCTCGGCGGAACGGCTGGCGGATTTCTGGCCGATTGGACCAAGCGACCGCAATCGGTGCTTGTCATCGGATGCGTCGTGTTCGCGCTATTGATGCTCGTGCTGCCTCGCAGCACGGCAGTGCTTCCCCTCGTAATCACGATAGGCTTGATCAGCGCCCTGCCCGCAGGGCCGATCATGAGCCTGCCCGCACAGGTGTTGCAGCCTCAGACGCGTGCGATCGGGATGGGCATTTTCTATACCGTCTTTTACGCCGCAATGATGCTCGGCCCAGCGGTTGCCGGCGCCATCGCCAAATGGAGCGGCAGCGCCGCGGCGGCATTCGACTTCGGGACGGTGGCCCTGCTTGTCTGTCCAGTATTGTTGTGGGGATACAACCGGATTGCTGCGCCGCGACTGCAGGCCGCGTGAGTGCCTGCGCTTCATGCAACCGCCGCTAACACATCGTTAACCCTGTCCGCCTTAGGGTCTTCCTGACGCCGAAGGACCGGCTGTCTGGTGGCGAAGATGTCGTTTGCGCAAAAGAAAACAACCACTGTGCCGTCCGCGGAGGAGCGGCGGCGCTTCCAGCGCGTCAAGGTTCATTTGCTCGGCCGCTACATGCTGCCGGACCGCCGCGAATTTCCTTGCCAGATTATCAACATGTCGCCGGGGGGCCTGGCGCTGCTGGCGCCCGGCATCGGCAATGTCGGCGACCGCGTGATCGCCTATCTCGACCACATCGGCCGCGTTGAGGGCAAGATCACCCGCATCATCGACAACGGCTTTGCCATGACGGTCGGCGCCACCGCGCGCAAGCGCGACAAGCTCGCCGCCCAGCTCACCTGGCTCGCCAACCGCGATATCCTCAATCTGCCCGAAGACCGCCGCCACGATCGCATCGTGCCGCGCAACCCGATTGCGCTGCTGACGCTCGAGGACGGCAGCAAGATGACCTGCCGCATCATCGACCTGTCGCTGTCGGGCGCTGCGATCGCCGCGGAGAACCGCCCGCCGCTGAAGTCGCTGGTCATGCTCGGCAAGGTGCAGTCTCGCGTGGTGCGAAATCTCGAAGAAGGCTTTGCGCTCGAGTTCGTCCACGAGCAAGTCGCCGAGGCGCTCGAAGACGCGGTTACCGCGCGGTAAAGCGCCAGCCGCCAAAAACCCCTGATTTTTCAACCTCAAGAAGCGGTATCCGGGTTGCCGGATGCCGTCTTTTCGTTGTCCGGCAACGGCCAGACTCGGTTAACGCGGGGCGCTTTTGCCCGCGCATCCCCTGCTACTGCAGCGCCACAAGCGTTAATCCATAAAGTTTGAATCAATTGCAGTTGTTTCAAATTTTATTCGAATTCGATTCAAGTATAGATCGAATTAGCCGCCAGCTTTACTAGTATTCGCGTCAAATGTACTTGCCTGACTTAGCGGCGGCGCAAATCCTTTGTGCGAAACGTGGTCCCAACAAGAAACGGGGGCCACAATGTTGTTCAGGGGACAGGGGAAGGGACTGGCGGTGATCGCCGTCCTGTTGGGAGTGAGCGCTTCAATGTGCGTCCCGGCGAAAGCCGGCGACGCAGTCTATGCCAGCCTTGGCGATACCGCGCGCTCGCCGATCGGCTGGGTCGAATTCTGCGCCGAGAACGCGGGCGAATGCCGCGGCGGCGCATCACAGCCGCGCGACATCGTGATGTCGCAGACGGCGTGGCGGGATCTGCTGCGGGTCAACAAGTGGGTCAACGAGGCCATCAAGCCGATCACCGACATGGATCATTGGGGTGTGATCGAAAAGTGGTCGTTGCCGACGGACGGTTACGGTGACTGCGAGGACTATGTGCTTCTGAAGCGCAAAATGTTGATCGACGCCGGATGGCCGCGCGAGGCGCTGCTGATCACGGTGGTGCGCGACAAGAAGGGCGAAGGCCACGCAGTGCTGACGGTGAAGACCGACAAGGGCGAGTTCGTTCTCGACAACCAGAACGAAAACGTCCTGGCCTGGACCGAGACCGGCTACCGCTTCGTCAAGCGTCAGTCGCAGAGCGACCCGAACATATGGGTCTCGCTCGGTGACAGTCGCCCGGCGGTCGCCACCGCCTCGTCACGCGATCGATAACGAGAGAAGGATTTTACCAACCCGCGACCCGGTCACATCCCCACCCCTCCCCGTCCCAGACCGGTTCGCGCGCGGCCACCCTTCCCCCAAAGGGTGGCCGCACCTTTTTGTGCGGCCTCCACGCAGAGCGCACCAGCTTTGCACCCAGTTGCGTTCTTGGCCGTTGCGAGCATTTAAATCCCTTATATGACTACTAGCAGACAGACAGGACCGTGGGCTTGTCGCTCAAATCAATCCTCTATTTTTCGCCGCTTGGAGGCCCAAGATGATCCATGTGGACGACCGTACCGCAGCAAATCTGGATGTGGTTCTGGAAGAAGCCTGCAGGGGATTGAAACACGGTGGCGACCACGAAACCCGAAAAAAGATTGCCATGAAACTCATTCAAGCTGCCAGGAAAGGAAATACCACCCTTGGCGGCCTGAAGGCTGTGGCTGATCGAGCCCTGACGGAGATGGTCCACCGCAAATCGGCCTGACAGCGATTTCGACGGGGCGCAAACGATGTGCGACGGCCCCGGGGGCCGCCGCGCCGTGTCATATTTTGTTCTGACGACTACGCCGCCAGCGCCACGCGCGACGTTGATTTTTGCCGCATCGGCTTGCCGCCTGGCGATCCCGGCGGTTTGCGGTCGAGCATCGAAAGCGCTTCGAGAACCTCATCAATGGTCACGAGGCGCCTCGTGCCCGCCAGCTCGCGCAGCGCGGGATTCGAAGTCACGGCCGCCGCATCCGACGCCCACGAGGCGAGGATCGCGCGCTTTTCGCTCAGCGACAGCGTCGCGTCGGCGACCACGTCGCGCGGGTGGTCGAACACGGTCGCCGGATGCAGAACGGCATTCAGATCAAAGATATTGTCCGCCTGATCGATCATCGGTTCATCCTCCCCAAAAGGTAAAAATCGCCTCCCGCCCGCAATGCCCGGGCGGGAGCCTCCGGTCCTTTCGCGCGGTGCGAGCCGGCCTTAGGCCGCCTTCGCCTCGATCTGCTGAACGTTGCTCGGCGTCACGCCATTGATGGCGATGCGGCGTGGCTTCATCGCTTCCGGGACCTCCCGGAACAGCTCAATCCGCAGCAAACCTTCCTCGAACGACGCGCTCTTCACCTGCACATGATCGGCAAGGCTGAACTGGCGCTTAAAGGGACGAGCGGAGATACCCTGGTAGAGATACTCGCGCTGGCCCTTGTCGGCCTTGCGGCCCTCGATCGTCACCGTGTTCTGCTCGGCGGTGACCGAAATCTCATCCGTCGAAAAGCCGGCGACCGCGAGCGAGATCTGGTAGCGATCTTCGCCGAGGCGTTCGATGTTGTAGGGAGGGTAGTTATCCTCGCCCATCCGTTGCGCGGTTTCGGCGAGGTCGAAAAGGCGATCGAAGCCAATGGTGGAACGCCAAAGCGGCGTAAAGTCATAGGTGCGCATAGCCAAATCCTCCATGGAGCAAGTTGGATACGAGCGGCACCGGACACGACCGGTGCCCGTCCCAAGACCGGGCCCATCAGGCGCCCGGCCCCGCCGCCTATCGGCGGCAGCAAAAAAATTGGAAAACCGCGATTTGGTTTCAAGGGTGCGGATAAAAATTTTTGCGGACCGGCGCCGGCCTGGCCGGCCTTGTCGATCTTTTGCACCGCATGACCGATGTGCAATGATGGACCGCCGCGGCCGGAGAACGCACCTTGGCGCACAGCGAGATCGACGCCATCCGCGCATTGCTGGGTTCGAAGCCGCGGCCGGTCGGATGGGCGGAACGGCGGCAGCGGCTCGACGAAGTCGGATCGACCTGGCCGATGGCATCCGACGTGGAATGCGAGCCGGTCGATTGTGCCGGCGTCGCCGGCGAGTGGTCGATCGCGCCGGGCAGCGACACATCGCGTGTGCTGCTGTATTTCCATGGCGGCGGATACTGCTCCGGCTCGATTGTCAGTCACCGCCGCCTGGTGACGGAAGCCGGACGCGCGGCACGCACCCGCACCCTCGCGATCGACTACCGGCGCGCGCCCGAACACCCCTACCCCGCCGCCCACGAAGACGCACTGACCGCGTGGCATTTTCTGCGCAAGCAAGGCATCGCCGCGGCGAGCATCGCGGTCGGCGGCGACAGCGCCGGCGGCAACCTGACGCTCGGGCTGCTCGATCGGCTGCGCGCCGCCAGCGAGGAATTGCCGGCGTGCATCTGGCTGGTCTCGCCCTGGACCGACCTCACGATGTCAGGCAGGACGCTTCTAACCAAGGACGCAATCGATCCGCTGATCCGCAAGGCCTATCTGGCCGAGCTCGCGAATGCCTACGCGCCGCCACCCATCGACCGCCGCGATCCACTGATCTCGCCGCTATTCGCCGATCTCACCGGCTTTCCGCCGGCCCTCATTCAGGTCGGGTCGGCCGAGACGTTGCTGGCGGACGCCACACGGCTCGCCGAGGCCGCAGGCGCGGCCGATGTCGATGTGACGCTGCAGATCTGGCCACACATGATCCACGCTTGGCCGGTTTGGAATGCCAAACTCGAAGACGGGCGCCGCGCGCTGGCCTGCGCCGGGCAATTCATCAAGTCGCATATCCGATAGCACTGAACATCCGGCTCCGGTGGCCGCCGCCGGGAAAGCCTGATTCTCAAGGACTTGGCCGGAATTCCTCACCCGCCCGGCAAATCCCGGTTTTGTGCGGCAGCGCGGCTGTGCTATTTGAGAACATTGAAATCACGTCCGGATTTGGAGTCGCATGATCGAACTCGCCCCCCGGAGTGCCAGCCCCGTCGTGCGTTTCGGCGGCCAGCCGATTGCGATCGCTGCTGCGGCTCTCGTCATTGTCGTGGTTGGCGTAAGCTCTATCGCCCTGTGGCGCGCCTGTACGGGCAGCGCCCCCGAGACCGATCGCGCGGCCGCGACCCGCCTGTTGCAGGCGCGCGCCGCGCAAGCCTCCGAGCAACTGGTCGAGAAGACCAAGGGCTTGGAAGCGACCCAGCAGGAATCGATCGACCAGTTGCAGGTGGTGCAGGACCAGTTGCAGACCGTGCGCCGCCTGCTCGCCGCGCAGCAGGCCGATACCAGGAAGCTTTCCGAGCAGGTCGGAACGCTGACAGAGGCGATCGATGGCTTGCGGCAATCCTTTGCCAGCGCGCAGGCCTCCGAACCCGCCGCGGCTGCCGCGCCCCGCAACCGGTCAGCCAAGGCAAAGCCCCGCGCGGCCCGAAGCGCAAATCGCAGCCGCGCCAAGGCGCGGGGCTGACCGGTCTGGTCGGCGTTTGACGGCTGGCGCGACCGCCGACGCCAATGCGATCCGCACCGCTTGCTTCCGGCAATCCGACGATATTGCCCTTAGCATAGGGACCAGCACATGGCGGCCCCAGCGCATTCCGCCGCGCGGCTGGCTGACGGGACATTTTCCATCGCTGTGGCATGTCCTGCCGCAAGTTTTTTCCGCCTTTGTGAACTGGTTCACACATGGCCGGAAAAATCCCGGGCATCCTGTAATTCACCGGATGGCGTGAGCCGATTTCAATATCCGGGGCTGGCAAGGTCGTTGACGGTATACTGCGTCGACGGCCTTGTTCTTTTGTGCCCCCTTCAACGGCCGCCGCTGCAATCCAATAGCTCACCGACGCCCGCACCGATACGCGCCAGAATCCAGGCGTGGCTGTGCAGCCCGCTGCGATGGCAGGCCGCAGAGATCGCGTGCAACATGACTGCGCGCGATCCTGTCGAAAATCAGCTATCCGGCGCGACCGCTCTTGCGATACGGCTTGGACATCTGGCGCGGCTTGGCCATCCTCTGTTCGAACTCCCAGAACATCCAGACGAAGGCCGCACCCAGACCAACCACGACACAAAGGAATAACAACGTCAATGCTGGGACTGTGAGCATGTTCAACATCCCTGATGCGATGCCAGCGGCATATCAGCGGATGGATCGAAATACGGCGTCGGCTCTGGAAAACGCCCGAGCGTATCGCCCCCGCGATTTGCCCTTGAAGTGCTCGACGCTGTCCGCGTCGGATCCTCGCGGATCCCGGGTCAAATTTAGAACGGGTTCACGGAGATGGCTGGCCCTATTTGCCCGCTACCCTGCGACCGGACGTCGCTCTGGCACGGATTAACAGCCGCGGCAAATGCCCTTTATCTTGCGATCGATCGTCTTGTTTTCTTCGTTGATCTCGGCATCTTCCCTGGTCTGCGGGCCCGTTACGTTCGTTCCCGATCCTGCCGATCTTCCCGTGCCCGTCGTTACGCCGCTGCCGGTGTTGACGCCGCTGCCTGACGACTGGGCGGTCCCGGCACTGTTGGTGCCCGGTGCAGGCGGCGACGCTAGCCTGGGCTGGTTCGCCGCGCCGCTTGGATCTTCGCCGGCATTGTTCAACCCGCCGGGGCTGGCGGGACCTGGAGGCACGCCGGTGACACTTTGCGAGCCCGCGCCCGCAGAGCCCGCGTTCGGAGAACCAGCGGCGGTGCTGCTACCAGCGGTAGGACCACTCGCCGCACCGCCTGAACTGGCGCCGCCGGTGCTCGCACCTCCGCCGGCGCCGCCGCCGCTCTGTGCAAACGAAGTGACCGGCGATATCAGGATTGTGATGGCCGCAACTGCAGCGGCCGCAGATGATAGCTTCATCGGAAATCTCCTTTACGGAACAACGACGGCACCCGTTCCCTTGTTCCTCCCGGAACGATTCCCCCTGCCCGATCATTCATTCACATCCGCTCGACGCCCGGAGTGGCCACGCTTTGCGCAAATTGATTGCCTTCGACGATGACACGCTCGACAAGCTGACCCAGCTTGCGCGCGATCGGATGGCGACATTTCAGGAACTGGCCGACGAAGCCTTTGCGGACCTGCTGAAGAAGCACGGCATCCCCATCGACCTCAAGGACGCGCTGCGGAAAAGCGCAGCCGCTTCGAACGAAGCGACGCCGAAAAGAACCAGATCGAAAACCCGAAAGGCGGCATCATGAATTCCGACCCCGATCCTTTCGAGCAAGGCCAGCGCGCCGCGCGCCAAAACATTCCGGCGGAAGCTAATCCATATCGGGATGGCAGCGAGGAGCATGCGCTCTGGGCCGCGGGCCATGAAAAGGTCGCCGGCCCTCGCGAGGCGAACGAAAGTGAAGGCGGCTGAGCCGCCTGGAACGTTTGCGATCGTTAGAACGTTTCGCGTCAAGAAAACGCGTCAAAACAAAGTCTAAAGCCCGGCTCTGATTCAATCAGAACCGAAAAGCCTCTACGCCGCAGCTTCGGTCGGGGCCGCAATATCGGTCTGGCCGGTCCGGTCCTCGACCATGCTCACGAACAAATGGGACTCGCGTTCGGGCCCGCCGATCTGAAGCCGCCGCACCGCAATGGTGCGCCGGCCCTTGACCGGGTTGTCGACGGTATCGACGATGGTTTCGAGTTGCTGCTTGCGCTCCAGCAACTGCCGATCGCGCCGTTCGATCAATTCGGCAGCCGACTCCGGAAACAGCTCGCGGGGTGTTTTCCCCATGATCTCCGCACGCGACATGCCGATCATCTCCTCGGCTGCCTTGTTGACGAACAGGTACCGCAGATTGCGCGCGTCCTTGACGAGAATCCCCTCGGGTATGTTTTCGACGATCGCGGCCAGAAACTCTTCCGTCCGCTCCAGAATGGCTTGGCCCTTCCTTTGTGCGGTAACGTCTTCCTGCACCGACACCCAGCCGCCGCCGTCCATCGGACGCTCGTGGATCTTGATCACGCGACCGTCGGTGAGGCTGATTTCGTAGCAGGTCGGCTGCCGTTTTCCGATGCGATCAATGATCGCTGCGAGATATTGCTTGATGTCGCCTTTGAACAATCCGCTGTCGACCCTATGCTGCAGGATCTCCTCCAGCGACGATCCGGCCTTGATCTTCACCGGCAGGCCATAGAGTTTTCGATACTGGTCGTTCAGCGCCAGGACCTGCGCCTTGCCGTCGAGCATGACCAGGCCCTGCGGCATGCTGTTGATGGCCGCAGTCAGTTGCCATTTGGTGGCTTGGTACTTGTCGTTGAACTTGTCGCGCTCATCCATGGCAGCATCGCGCTGCTTCGCGGTACCGGCTTTGAGCTTCTCGAGCTCGAAGTTGCGGCTCACGACGTCACGAAAATTCTGAACGGCGTAGGCCAGACGTCCGATCTCGTCGGCACGGGCGTAATGCGGAATATAGCTATTGACGTTGCCGGCGGCGATGCGGTCGGTCGCCTCGGTAATTTCCTGCAACGGCTGGACGACAGAGCGTCGCATCACGAGTACGTTGAGTGCGGCAAATATCAGAGCGCCAAGTCCGAGCGCGAACAGATGCGGCCCTGGTCGCCGAGCGCCGCGGCCTCGACGGTGCGTTCGTTGTAGATCCGCGCCAGCGCCTCGAGGTCGTTGCTGAGCTGCGTACGCGGCGCACGGTTGGCGTCGTTGTCGCCCCATTCGCGGCCAGCCGCCGGGCTGATGTCGACCGCGCGTCGTACGAGCTCCTTGCGGAATTCGATAAACTGGTCAATGCGTCGCTTGAAAGCCGTGAACTGCTCGACGTCGTCAGCGCGGACGGTTTGCTTCCACCGCTCCATCACGCCGGTCAGTTCGCGGTTGCGCTTTAAGAGCTCGTCGCCGTACTGCTTCACCTTCGCCCGGTCAGTGGACATGTAGATGCCGCGCGATTCCATGACGATGGCGTAGATGAGACCATTGGCTTGGCTGACATTGGCTGCGGCCTGGGCCGACGACGCCTGCAGGTGCCGAT
This sequence comes from Bradyrhizobium sp. 157, assembly GCF_023073815.1. Lineage (NCBI taxonomy): Bacteria > Pseudomonadati > Pseudomonadota > Alphaproteobacteria > Hyphomicrobiales > Nitrobacteraceae > Bradyrhizobium > Bradyrhizobium sp. 157. The sequence goes on from NZ_JADPKF010000090.1 coordinate 96,823, forward strand.
ATCCGGTTTACAGCCGTACCGACTGGATCGACATCACCATTAGGACGGTCGTGACGACCATCAACCCGGCGGCGATGCCATAGATTTTCTCGGTAACGCTGAGATCGCTCGTCCAACCGACGAGCCCAGCCATCATTCTTTTCATCGATCCGGCCTCCGGCAGTTGCGAGGTCGGGCTTCAGGGTGGTGCATCCGTCGGCCATCGCTCCAGAACGACAGAGCCTAAAGCACCTCCGCTATCACAAGCTTAAGGTTGCAACCGGTAGTAATACGGGCTACCGCCGTGGAACCCCATGGTCCCTGCATGACGGTTAGCGAAGCGTCAGCGAGATACTCCTCGGAGGCCCCGTTCTCGCGAAACCGCCGAGACGGAACCGAAGAGGACTGTCTTCACCCGATCTTCTTCAGTCCGTTTTTAAACCGCGGCCCGTTGAGCGCATAGAATTTCGCAGCACTTCCCATCGCCGTCACCTGCTCGGGTGACAAAGTGCGGATCACGCGCGCGGGCGAGCCGATGATCAGGGAATATTCGGGATATTCCTTGCCTTCGGTGATAACCGATCCCGCGCCGACGATGCTGCCGCGGCGTATCTTCGCGCCGTTCATGACGATCGAGCCCATGCCGACCAGCGCGTCGTCTTCGAGCGTGCAGCCGTGCAGGATGACATTGTGGCCGACGGTGCAGTTCTTGCCGATCGTGAGCGGAAAGCCGCGGTCGGTATGGCAGGTCGAATTGTCCTGCACGTTGGAGCCTTCGCCGATTTCGATCCACTCATTGTCGCCGCGCAGTACCGCGCCGAACCACACGCTGGCGGAATCCAGCAGGCGAACCTTGCCGATCACGACGGCGGTGTCTGCGATGAAATAGTTTCCGTTTGCGGGGAGTTCAGGCCCCTGTCCGTCGAGTTCGTAGATCGCCATAACAAAAAGGTCTCCGTTGGCAGAGACCTTGGCACAGCCGCTGGCGCGGGATCAAGCGAACAGGCCGCCAGCCTCAGGCCAGCACGCCCGCGGCTCGCAGCGTCATCAGGAAGAACGTGCCGGACATCATGCTCCAGAAGCCTGAAAGCACGGTCGCCATCATCACGAATTCGAAGCGGTGCCGCTCGATCTTCGCGCCGCGCACCGTGTTACGCATGATGATGAAGGGTGCGGCGAAAACCAGAAACGGCACGGCCGCAAATGTCTTCGGCGCCACGCCTTCCCCAAGCAGCCCGAATCCCGCCGGCCGCGCCGCCATTGCCTGATAGCCGCTGGCGAGCGCGCCTGCGAGCGCAAAGCCGATGCACAGGGAGAACAGGGAATTCAACGCATCGGGCGACATGACAACTTCCCGTACTCGACAAACCGCGCCCCTGCTTTCGCAAAATTGGGCGGCGGCCGCCACAGCATCCTTAAGGAAGGGTTAACAACGATCCGCCAGGACCTCGTTTGCGCATAGCTACAGCGGCCGAACTCCCGCGAAATCATGCGGAAATCGCGCGGCCCATGGCATATTCGCGGGATGATTCGCCTAGCTCTCGGGATCGCGCCCGAGCCTCGAACCCACTGATGCTTCCTTCATGACCCTGCTTTCGACGGCCCAGCACCTCGCCCGCGACACCCGCAGGGATCCGCGCTCGCACATGATGCTCATCATGGTCGCCGTAACCATCACCGCGGGCGCCGCTGCACTTGTCGCTTACTTGCTGTGGCCAACCTGGGTAGCGCGGCCTGCCAGCGCTCCGGGCCGGTTGCCGGTCAGCGTCGGCGCCACGCTCTTCAATGTGCCGACAGCAGCAATCCGCCGCAAGATCCAGCGCCACTCCGGGCCGCAGGAGCGGGTCGATCTCAGTTTCGTCTTCCCGTCGCTTGAACCACCGGATGCGCCGAAGCACGTCAGCGCCGATACGATCGAGGAGAAGGTGCAGCCGATCGACCGGATCTTCGTCTCGATATCGGCCCACCACAACGCGCTGGCGCCGGAGATGCGGGTTCGCACCATCTACCCGCGCTACCTCGAACAGAAGACAACACCGATCGACGACGGATTGACGATGCGCGCCTTCCGCGACGGCTCGCCCTACGCCAACGAGGATCTGTTCTCGGCCGGCGCTCCGAGCCTCAACGCGCGCTGCACGCGCGATGGCCTGACGCCCGGCATGTGCCTGAGCGAGCGTCGCGTCGACGGCGCCGACCTGACGTTCCGCTTTCCGCGGAGCTGGCTGTCGCAATGGCGCGATGTTGCGAATGCGATGGACCGCCTGACAGCGCAAATGCGCGGGCCGAAGGACTAGGCTCGATTTCGCAGCTTTGTAGGGTGGGCAAAGGCGCAATTGCGCCGTGCCCACCATCGTAATTCACGACTAAGAAAACAAGTTGGTGGGCACGCTACGCTTTGCCCACCCTACGCCGCACGCACTCTATCCGACGTCGGCGAGATCTTCTTCGAGGATCGCCATCTGAAACTGGAACGAGCGATCGTCGTCCTCATCATCGACGAACAACACGCCGATGAATTCCTCGCCGATATAGACTTCGGCGGAGTCGTCTTTTTTCGGCCGCGGCACGACGCGGATCTTGGGATTGCCGAATACGCGCTTGAGATAGGCGTCGAGCTTCCTGACTTCCTGAACGTCCACGGCGGTCTCCAATCGGATTCTTTAAATTTCCGGGAGGTTTTTAGGACGAGACGGCGCAGACTACCAGCCGTAACTTCACAAATACGGCTGGCAGAAAGTGAGGAAAATCAAAGCCCGATAGCGCCGAGCATCTGATCCATGGTGCGCGACGGCTCGGCACAGCCCGCCTCGCCGACGATCTTGGCGGGGACGCCGGCGACCGTGACGTTGTGCGGCACCGGCTTGACCACCACCGAGCCCGCGGCAATGCGCGCGCAATGGCCGATCTCGATATTGCCGAGAATTTTGGCGCCTGCCCCGATCAGCACGCCGCGGCGGATCTTGGGATGACGATCCTCATTCTCCTTGCCGGTGCCTCCCAGCGTGACGCCGTGCAGGATCGAAACATCGTCGTCGATCACGGCGGTCTCGCCGCAGACGAAGCCGGTCGCGTGATCGAGGAAAATGCCGCGGCCGATTTTGGCGGCAGGGTTGATATCGGTCTGAAACACCGCCGACGAGCGGCTCTGCAGATAATAGGCAAAATCCTTGCGGCCCTTTTGATAGAGCCAATGCGCCAGACGATGGGTCTGCAGCGCGTGAAAACCCTTGAAGTAGAGCAACGGATCAATAAAGCGCGAGGTTGCGGGGTCGCGGTCGTAGACCGCGACCAGATCGGCGCGGAACGCATTGCCGAGATCGGGCTCGTCGCGCAGCGCCTCATCATAGGTCTGCCGGATCAAATCGCCCGATAGCGCCGAATGATCGAGCCGCTCGGCGAGACGATGCACGACCGAATCCTCCAGGCGATCGTGGTGCAGCACGGTCGAATAGATGAAGGAAGCTAGCTCCGGCTCGCGGCGGACGATGTCCTCCGCCTCGCCCCGCACCCGGTCCCAGATCGGATCGAGCGCGGCGAGCTTCGATGCTTGCGGATTGACCTGATGCACTGCCATGGTTGCTCTCGCAAATTCGCTGATTTCGTTGCTATTATAGCACGGCGGGCGGACTTCTGTCCCGGGCAGGCGCAGGCCAAAGTAAACCGCCTCCGAATGCCGTGGGGTCCGTTCAAGGTGGTCAGCGATAGCAGGAAATCAAGCCGGCGGGCCTGCGACTATTGGTGAATTTCGGCGGACCTGCCATTCGGCGGATGCTGGCCCAAAATGGGGGGAAGCCACATCAGCACGCAGATATTGCGGGCGCGTACCGCTGCGAATTCGCGCTCGGCCTCGATCGCCGCCATCGCCATCCCATTGATGTTGCTGGCCCCTGCCCTGTGGAATGGCTATCCCCAGTGGGACACCGGCGGCTATCTGGCCCGGTGGTACGAGGGCCACCTGGTCCCCAGCCGCTCCACCACTTTCGGCCTCTATCTTCATTTCGGCGAGGATTCGAGCTTCTGGATTAACCTCGGGATCAACGCGCTGGCGACGCTGTGGATCCTGCAGCTGACGCTCCGCGTGCTCGGTATCTCCGAGCCGTTGCGGCTCCTGGCCATGAGCTTCGTGCTGGCCCTGACCACCTCGCTGCCTTTTCTTGCCAGCACGCTCCTGACCGACATTTTCGCCGGGCTTGCAACCACGGTGGCGCTGATTGCGGCGATCAGGCATTTCACCGCTGAGGATCATCGCGCGACCGCTCATTGCCGTCGCGACAGGAAATCGATGACACCGACCTTGTAGACCTTGTCGCCGACCGCGCGCATGTGATCGCGGTTTGGAATGTCGAGCACCTCCGCGCCCGGAACGATCCTTCCGAGCGCCGCGGCTGAGCCGGCAATTTCATCCCTGGTGCCGACCGCAATCAGGACTGGCACGCGGATCCCGGCGGCTTCATCCGATGTCATCAGCCGCCGCGAGCCGCGCAGGCAGGCGGCAAGCGCGTGGCGGTCGGATCGGGTCTGATCGGCGAAGGCGCGAAAGGTGCGGCCGACCGGATCGGTGACGTCCTCCAGCGACGGCGCTTCCAGCGCGATGGCCACGTTCTCGCCGGGACCGCCGCCCTCGATCAGTCCGATCCCGATGCCGCCGAGAATCGCCGAGCGCAGCCGCTGCGGCTGCTCGCGCGCCAGGATCGCCGTCATTCGCGATCCCAGCGAATAGCCCATGATGTCGGCACGCTCGATTCCCAGATGATCCAGCAGCGCAATGACGTCGCTCGCCATGATCGCAATTTCGTAAGCAGCGGCATCGTAGAGCTTTTCGGAATCGCCATGGCCGCGATTGTCGAGCGCGATCACGCGGCGGCCGTCTTTCCTCAGATCGGAAACCCAGGTCGGATAAACCCAGTTCACGTTCTTGCTGGAGGCAAAGCCATGCACGAGGACGATCGGATCGCCCTCGCCTTCGTCGAGATAAGCAATTTCGACAGCGCCGTTGTGAAAACTCGGCATCATCAGTTCCATTTTTCGGGGGATTGGAAATGGACGGGGGCCTTGCAATGGCCGCAAGTCTAGCCGTGCGCAGCAGCGCCCGCCAGCGCCGGGGCGGCCGGCAAGCATGCTGCCGCCGCCTCCTTTCTCAAGCGCCGCGCTTTCTTGCGGCGAAGCCACGCTTCGGTCGCCCGTTCGGTGGTCGCCTTGATCGATGACAGAAATCCGAACAGCGCCAATAGAGCACCGAAGACCCACATCGTCAGATTGAACGTCCCGGCAGCCAGCAGCAGCGCGCCGCGGCCGAGCACTTTCAAAATCGCGCGGGTCTGGCCTCCTTTGGCTTCGGCAAGCCGCGCGGCGCGGGCGATGTCCTTCGGGCCTTGCGCGATGCGCAGTGCGTCGAGCGCACCACGCGTGCCGGCCTTTTCGCCGACGCGTCCGACATCTTTCGCCAGACGCACCAACGCGCCAGCTTTCTCGGCGCGGAACGCCGCCTTGATTGCGCTGATGGTCTGGCCCGGCCGCAGCACCGAGCCTTTCGCGACCGCCTGCTGCAGCACCGGCGCATCGACGACCTCGCGCGCCGAGCGGCCCGCCCATTGCGTCAGCCCCTCGCCGAGACGTCCGACCTTGCGGGCACTCTTGACCATGCTGAGGCCGGCGCGCACCGGACCGACACCGCCGACCGATACATAGGTCGCCGCGGTCACTGCGAGGCCGACCGTCGCAAGGCCCAGCACCAGCCGGTCCACGTCCTCGCCCGTCGCGAGGTGCTTGCCTTCGCGAACAACGTCCCTGATATCGCCGTAGACGAAGAGATCGCCGGCAACCGTACCCGACAGGCTTGCGACATCGTCGGCATTGCCGACCACGAAACCGGTGGCAAAGCGCTTGGCAAAATGCGACGCCGAACCTGCCTCAGTAACGGCATCGCTGACGCGCTTCGATAGTTCGTCGCTGACGGCAATGCCTTTGTCGCGAGCGAGTTCGACGAAGCTGTTGGCGAGATCGGAATCCCCCGCCGCGAGCGCTGCCTCGATATTCTCGGCGACCAGCGCCTGGTTGGCCCGCAACGCGGAATTGATCTGGATGTCGGACAGTGCCGCGGGATCGTCCTGCGCGGCCAGGATGGCGCCGGCCTCGCGGGCGTGCGGCCACAGCGCGGCGCACACCGCCACGCTGAGCGCCAAGCATCCCAGCGCCCCTGCCAGAGCCGAACCGAACCGCAACCGCCTCATCCAAAAAAGTCCAATGTTTTCGTCTTTCTCAAGATGGTATGCCGTTTTTAAGACACAACTGCCCCGACGAAAGAAGGGCTTTTCTCCAACGACAAGATTGTGTCGAATTTGAATGAGCAAATGTGCGGCGGGGACACCCCGAATCGGCTCTAGGAATCATCGGCACCCCCCACTATGGTGCGCGGCATTTCGAAGCTGCCGCGTCGCGTTGATTGCGTGCGCTCATCGTTGAAATCCAAGGTGAAGCTGATGTCCGACCATGTCGTCCCGCATTTCCATAACGACGCCGGAGTGTCCGTGATCGAGATCGGCTCGCAGGAATTCATGTGCGTGGGCGCCAATCCGCCGTTCGATCATCCGCACGTATTTCTCGACCTTGGCAACGACAACGAGATCATCTGCCCCTACTGCTCGACGCTTTACCGCTTTGCCCCCGACCTCGCCGCAGGCGAAGCCCGCCCGCCGGAATGCGTCCTGAGGGACAAGGTCGCCTGACGTTTCGGTGGCCGCCGCGCGCACCATCATCGTTGCTGGTGCCGGGATCGGGGGACTGACGGCAGCGCTTTCGCTCGCAGCCAAAGGCTTTCGCGTCATCATTCTGGAAAAGGCCGAACGGCTGGAGGAAGCCGGCGCCGGCTTGCAGCTTTCGCCCAACGCCAGCCGGATCCTGATCGACCTCGGCCTGCGGCCGCGGCTTGCGCCAAGCGCCGTGACACCCGAAGCCATTAGTATCGTGAGCGCGCGTGCGGGCGGTGAGATCGTCCGCCTGCCGCTCGGCGAGGCCGCCGGTCTGCGCGCCGGCGCGCCCTATTGGGTGATGCACCGCGCCGATCTGCAAGGCGCCCTGCAGGCGGCGGTAAACGATCATCCGGACATCGACCTGCGGCTTGGCTGCCAATTCGAAGACGTGACCTCGCACGCCAAGGGGCTGACCGTGGTGCAGCGCCACGGCAATGCACGTCAGCAGGAGTTGGCGCTGGCGCTGGTCGGTGCCGACGGCATCTGGTCCGCGGTGCGGAACCATTTGTTCCCGGACGTGCAACCGCAATTTTCCGGTCTGATCGCCTGGCGCGGAACCCTCGATGCGACCACGTTGCCGCGCGAATATACCGCTGCCCGGGTGCAGCTCTGGATGGGGCCGGACGCGCACCTGGTCGCCTATCCGATCTCGGCGGCGCGCCAGATCAACGTGGTCGCTATCGTACCGGGAACCTGGAACAGGCCGGGGTGGAGTGTGCCCGGCGATGCCAACGAACTGAAGAACGCATTCGCCTCGCAGCGCTGGCCCGCGACTGCGCGGATGCTGATTGGGGCCGTCGACGAGTGGCGGCGTTGGGCGTTGTTCACGCTGCCTGGTATCCGCGAATGGACCGACGGCGCGATCGCGCTGCTCGGCGACGCCGCGCACGCGATGCTGCCGTTTGCCGCGCAAGGCGCGGGAATGGCGATCGAGGATGCCGCCGTGCTGGCCAAATGCGTGAGCGAAAGCGCCGGCGATCCTGTCGCAGGCATCCCGGCAGCACTGAAGCGCTATGGCCGGCAGCGGCGCGGCCGTGTGCTGCGGGTGCAGCGTGCGGCAAGACAACAGGGACGCATCTACCATCTCACCGGACCGCTGGCCCTGGCGCGCGACGTCGCCATCAAGGCGATGGGCCCGGAGCGCATGCTGGCGCGGCAGGACTGGATTTACAATTGGCGGGTGTAGAGCGAAGTTCGAGGCCGCAACCGATAGCGTTCTAATTTGCCGCCGGGCTTGCCTTCGTACGGCTCTTGGCAGCGGGAGCCGGTGCGATCGATGGCGGGACCGGCGCCGGCCTGGCTTCCGGTTTCGATTCCTGGCACCTGTTCTTCTGCCAGGCTTCATCGGCCAGCTTCGATTGTCCGCGCAACGCGATGTAGTCGTTGCGGTAGGCGAGCTCCGCCACCACGGGACCGGCGACGCCGGTTTCGGCCTTGGTCATCAGCCCCTGCAACTCCGCGGTGCGCGCCGCGAGGTTCTTGCGCTCGGGCTCGAGCTGCTTGCAATCGTAGAGATCGTATTTGGCGGGATCGGCAAAGGCCGGCGAAATGGTGTCGCTCATCCCGGCGCAACCGGACAGGCCGACGCCGAGCGCAACCAGCGCCAGCGCCGCGAGGCTGCGCGATAATAACCGGCGATGGGACAGCGAGTTGGGCATCGGACCTTCGTTAAGCGGATTATCTTGAGATTGCCTAAAGCTTGCCGCAGGTAAACACCCCAAGTGTCCGCATTGAGGCTTTGCTTCTGCGCGCGCGCTCACTTAAAGGTGGGGAGCGTTCGGGCCGGAGATTATCCCAATTCCACCTCTCCGGAAAACGCGCTAAGTATCTGATTTGGTAGTGAAAGCGGGCGTGGCGAAATGGTAGACGCAAGGGACTTAAACGCTTGAGTGCTCTTGGGGAAACCCAAGCTGTAGAACTGCTCAAAGTCGGGGAAACCTTTCACATGGCAATCCCGAGCCAAGCGCCCAGACCTAACGGTTCGTGCGAAGGTGTAGAGACTAGACGGGCAGCACCTAAAGGCGCGAACGCACCAATGGTGAAGGTATAGTCCAGACCACAAACGAGCCAGCGCGGATGTCCACGCTGGCGAGGCGGCGAAAGCCGTAGCTGGTAAGAAAATCCCTCGGAGGGTGACCTCTGTGCCGGTTCGAGTCCGGCCGCCCGCACCAGCCTTCGCTCGCGAAGCGAGTGAAGGCTGCCACGCCGAAGCCGACGGGCGAAGGCGGGCTTGTGTCCGCGAGCTACGGCTTGGCAAGCCACCGCCCTGACGGGCTACGCGTGGCGCAGCCACGCGAAGGCCGCCAGGCCGAAGCGTGTCCGGCGTAGCTTGAGCGTGGCGAAAGCGAAGACGGACTGATGATGCAAGGGGCCAAGTTGCCGCAAATCCATCTGTTCGAAATGCGCCGGCTGGAGATGCTGAGCAACACGATCTTCGGCGTTGCCATGACGCTGCTCGCCTATGACCTGCCAAAGGCCTCTAGTTTCACGCAAGCGCCCGATTGGCACGACGTGCTTCGCGTCTACGCCCAGCCCGTCATTGCGCTGACGATCAGCTTCGTGGTCGCCGGCGTGTTCTGGTTCAGCCATCACCGGCGGCTGGCGGTGGCGCCGGAAGGCGGTCGCGGCGTGGTATTTCTCAATTTGTTTTTCTTGCTGTCGATCATCATGCTGCCGGTGACCAACGGCCTCTACGGTGTCTACCGGCTCGATGGCGTGATCGCGGTGATCTACGGCTTTCACCTGCTGGTGATCGCGGCGCTGAACGCGGTATTGTGGGTTCTGGCGCTGCGGGGCCGCCGCGATCCGCAATTGCTGGTGACGGCGCTGTTTCCGGTGTTCGTGTTTGTGCTTGGTGTCATTGCGGCATTCACCGCGCCGGGGGTTGCGCAGTTTGTCTGGTGCCTGGCGTTTCTGGCGCCCCTTGCTGGCTGGCTTGCTGCGCGTCGCGCAGGCTAGCGCGAAACCTTGGCCTCGCTCAGCGTGAGCAGCCGGCTCGCCTCCTCCGCAATCATCCGCTCCATCTTTTCCTGAAATTCCTTGCGCGGCAGGCCCGGCGCGATCGGCGGCAGGAAGGATAGCGTGATGGTGCCGGAGTGCATGATCAGGGTCTTCTTGCCCCAGAACAGTCCGGAATTGCATGCCGCCGGAACGACTGATACGTCAAGGTTGGTGTAGAGCGCCGAAATGCCAGCGGACTGGAATCTCATCTGCTCATCGATCGCCTGGCGGGTGCCTTGCGGAAAGAGCAAGACCTGACGGCCCTCGCTAGCCGCTCGCCTGGCTTCATCGACCATCTGGCGCAGCGCATGGCGGCCCGCCGAGCGATCGACCAAGATCATCGGATAGCGCGCCAGGAACCAGCCGACGAACGGCACCTTGCGCAGCTCTTTCTTGGCGACAATGCTGGCGTCCGGGAAAAGCGCGCAGAGCGCCGCGGTTTCCCACAGCGACTGATGATTGCAGGCAATGATGCAGGGACCGTCGGGCACGTTCTCGCGCCCTCGCACCGTGTAGTCGAGGCCTACGACATGCTTCATCAGAAACATGATGCCGTTGACCCAGACTTGCGAGACCGCGCGCACAGTCCGGCTGCTGGCATTGAACAGCCACATGAACGGCACCGTCAGCGACACGGCAAGCGTCAGAATTACCACCGCCGTATCGAATATGATCGATCTCAAATAGTGCAACGATTGTCCCCTTGGGCACTTTGTGGCCACCCAATACAGCACTTTCCCGCCGTTGCACAATTGCGCCATCGGCCGGCCGGAATTGCCTCGTTAGGTTCGCCGCATGCTGGCGTCAGAGCAAATCACCATCGCCCCGCATCTCGCCTTCGATGCCATCAGCGCCGGCACGCCCGGCGCACCGCTGGTGCTGCTGCTGCACGGCTTTGCGGAATCGATGCATTGCTGGCGTGCGCAGGTCACGGCCCTTGGCGACATGGGCTATCGCGCGGTGGCGCCGAGCCAACGCGGCTATTCGCCGGGCGCACGGCCCGATCCGCGCGAATTTTCGCATTACCGGATCGACTGCCTGATGGACGACGCCAGGGCGATCGTGGCGGCTGCCGGCTATGGCTATGCGCGGTTTCATCTGGTCGGCCATGACTGGGGCGGCAGCATCGCCTGGGGCATCGCCGACCGGCATCCCGAGCGGCTGGCGTCGCTCACCATTCTCTCGCGGCCACACCCGAACGCGTTCAACCGCGCGCTGGCAACCGACAGCCAGCAGGCGCAGCGCTCAAAGCATCACAGGGCGTTTTTGGAACCGGATGCCGCCGATATCGTGCTCGCGAACGATGCCAAATGGCTGCGCGAGCGTCTCGCTGCCAACGGCGTTCCCTCTGATGCGATCGAAAGACATCTTGCCGTGCTCGGCAACAAGGATGCGATGGAGGCAGCGCTCGCCTGGTATCGCGCACGCGGCGCGATCCGCGGCCCACTCGGTCCGATCCGCGTGCCGACGCTCTATATCTGGGGCGACGCCGACGACACCGTCGGTCGCGCCGCCGCCGAAGGCACGGTGGATTTCATCGCCGCGCCCTATCGTTTCGAGGTGCTGCCCGGCGTCGGGCATTTTGCAGCGGATCAGGCGCCGGAACGGGTGAGCGAGTTGCTGCTGGAACATCTGGCTGCGCATCCTGCGTGAGGAACGCAACGCCCGCAAAAATGTTGTCGTGCACAAAAATGGAGTACGACAACATGACCAGTGAAAAAGATCGGGAAAAGGCTGCAGCGGAGCGCAAGCAAGCGCGGGATCAGCGCTCTCCGTCGCCGCCCCCGCCGCAAGTCTCTCCGCCGCTTGGGAATGACGGCCCGGAACTGGTGCGCGACAGTCACTGCTGACGATGAAAACAAAAACGCGACGGAGGAACAGTCCTCCGTCGCGTTTGCCTGATGTTCGACTTAAAGCGAATTGCCCTACTCGCTCTTGTCAATGTTCCAGAAGACCGGCGTCGCCGGGCCGTCGAGCACACCGGTCAGCGACTTCCGCCACGCGCTCGGCGTGAGGTATTGGCCGAGCGGGATATAGATCACCTGCTCATAGGCTTCCTTCTGGATCTCGGCGGCGATCTTCTTTTGCTCCTCCGGCGAAGAAGAGCGCGCGAACTTGTCCTTCAGCTCCTCGATCTTGGCGCTTTCCGCCCAGCCGAACCAGCCGCCCTTGGTGCCGCGGCCGCCGATCGAGGCGTTGGCGATCGGGTTCATCACGTCGGCGCCGACCCAGTTGGTGAAGAACATGTTCCAACCTCCCTCCTTCGGAGGCTTCTGGCTGGCGCGGCGGGCCACGACGGTCTGCCAGTCGGTGGCCTGCAGATCGACCTTGAAGCCGGCGTCGCGCAACAACTGCGCCGCGACAATCGGCTGCGCCTTCAGCGTGACAACGTCGCCCGGCGCCATGATCACGACGGGGGTGCCGTCATAGCCGGATTCGGCCAGCGCCTTCTTGGCTTCCGCCATGCTGCCGCCCTTGGTCAGATTTCCTGAACCTTCCTCGGTCGCCAACGGCGTGCCGCAGACGAAGAACGCGCCGCAGGTCTTGTAGTATTCGGGATTGCCGACCAGCGCATCCAGCACGTTCTTCTGGTTCATCGCCAGCAACGCAGCACGGCGAACCTTGACGTTGTCGAACGGCGGGTGGAGGAAATTCATCCGGCCGAGCGTCTGGAAGCCGAGCTTGTTCAATATCTCGACCTTGATGTCTTTGTTGGCGGCTATCACCGGCAACAGGTCGAAGGACGGAGTCTCTACGAAATCAATGTCGCCCGACTGCAGCGAGTTCACCGCGGTCTGCGCATCCGGCATGGTGATCCACTCGACGCGATCGACCTTCACCACCTTGCCACCGGAGGTCCAGCTCGCCGGCTCCTTGCGTGGCACGTAATCAGGGTTCTTTTCGTAGACGGCCTTCACGCCCGGCTGAAATTCAGCCTGCACGAACTTGAAGGGACCGGAGCCGACCTGCTCCTTGATCTGCTGGCCGGCGGGGGTTTCTGCGAGCCGCTTCGGCATCATGAACGGCGTGTAGGACGACGGTTTGCCGATCGATTCCAAGACCAGGCCGTAGGGCTCCTTTAGTTTCAGCGCAAAGCTCTTGGCGTCGATCGGCTCGATGCTGGCGGTAAAGTCCATCAGCTTCTGGCCCATATTGTCGTTCCTGCCCCAGCGCTTCAGCGAGGCGACACAGTCCTCCGCGGTCACCGGCGTGCCGTCATGCCACTTCAAACCGTCGCGCAAGGTGAAGGTGTAAGTCAGCTTGTCATCTGAGACTTTCCAGTCTGCCATCTGCGGCTGGACCTTGAAGTTGGAATCGGTCGCCAGCAGCGTGTCGTAGACCATGTATCCGTGGTCGCGGGTGATGTAGGCGGTGGTGAAGCCGGGATCGATGACGCGCAGGTCGGAATGCATCACGGCGGTGATGGTCTTCTTGCTGGCGGCCGTGGCCTGCGAAGTCGGGCCTAGCGACGTCAGCGCCGCCGACAGCGCAAGCACCGACAAAGCAGTCGCTATCGTGGGACGTTTCCAACGCATGATGTGGAACATTCGATCTCTCCTGACGTGAAACTGTTCAAAGTCCGCTGATTCATTATGCATGCGGTTCGTTATTTGTGCGAACTAACACGCTGTAAATCCTGACTATTTGAAGACTTGCATCAAGCGCGCGGCGCGTCAATCCGCTTTGAGGCGGCCACCGCGCTGCGAATAGCGCGGGACGCGCGTTCATGTTTCACTTTACAAATCCGCACGACATCATTCTCGTACGCGGCAAGGCCGGTGCCGGCCGGTCGAAACCCAAGAGCAAGAAAACCAAGAGAAGTCCATGAACCCAGCCAATCTTCCCTTCGATTCCGAGGCCATGCTGCAAGGGCTCCGCGGCTGGGTGGAGTGCGAAAGCCCGACTTGGGACAAGGCTGCAGTGGAGCGCATGCTCGACCTCGCCGCGCGCGACATGGCCATCATGGGTGCGACCATCGAGCGCATCGCGGGCCGGCAAGGGTTTGCCGGCTGTGTCCGCGCCCGCTTTCCGCATCCGAAGCAGGGCGAACCCGGCATCCTGATCGCCGGCCACATGGATACCGTCCATCCCGTCGGCACCATCGAAAAGCTGCAATGGCGGCGCGAAGGCAATAAATGCTTCGGCCCCGGCATCTTCGATATGAAGGGCGGCAATTTCCTCTCGCTGGAAGCGATCCGGCAACTGGCCCGCGCCGCGTTCACGACGCCGCTGCCGATCACGGTGCTGTTCACGCCCGACGAGGAAGTCGGCACGCCCTCGACCCGCGACCTTATTGAGGCGGAAGCCGCGCGCAATAAATACGTGCTGGTGCCGGAGCCGGGTCGGCCCAATAACGGCGTGGTCACCGGACGCTACGCGATTGCCCGCTTTAATCTGGAGGCCGTCGGCAAGCCGAGCCATGCCGGCGCCACGCTGTCCTCGGGCCGGTCCGCGATCCGCGAAATGGCACGCCAGATTATCGCGATCGACGGCATGACGACCGAAGATTGTACGTTTTCCGTCGGCATCGTGCATGGCGGCCAATGGGTCAATTGCGTTGCCACCACCTGCACCGGCGAAGCACTCAGCATGGCCAAGCGCCAGGCCGATCTCGACCGCGGTGTCGAGCGCATGCTGGCGCTGTCAGGCACCAGCAACGACGTGACGTTCACGGTAACCCGCGGCGTCACCCGCCCGGTGTGGGAACCAGATGCCGGCACCATGGCGTTGTATGAAAAGGCGCGCGGAGTTGCCGCGCAGATGGGCCTCGAACTGCCCCATGGCAGCGCCGGTGGTGGATCCGACGGCAATTTTACCGGCGCCATGGGCATACCGACGCTCGATGGCCTCGGCGTCCGCGGCGCCGATGCGCATACGCTGAACGAACATATCGAGGTCGACAGCCTCGCCGAACGGGGCCGCCTGATGGCGGGATTATTGGCGACGCTGGAGTGATGGTGCGCTCTATAACGTCATTACGAGGAGCACTTGCGACGAAGCAATCCATCGTGCCGCATACAGGAAGAATGGATTGCTTCGCTTCGCTCGCAATGACGGCTGTAGGCCTTCTGAACCGCCTAGCTGCATCGCAAAAAACGCAGGCGCAATGGCACGGGACTTGCTGAAATGCTACGCTGGTGGCGCGGAAACCAGGTCTAAGGGCGGCGCTGCCCAATTCACCCACAACTGACGGATCAAGATGCTCGGATATCTGCTTCGCCGCATTCTCGCCGCCATTCCCGTGATGGGCGTGGTGGCGCTGTTTGTGTTCTTGCTGCTGCGGCTAACGCCCGGCGATCCCGCCGCGATTCTGGCCGGCGACAACGCAACGCCCGAACAGCTCGAGCGCATCCGCACCTCGCTAGGCCTCAACGAGCCGCTCTACACTCAATTCTTCACCTGGATCGGCAAGCTGCTGCAAGGCGACCTCGGCGTGTCCTTGATCTCGAACGTGCCGGTCTTGAAGATGATCAGCCAGCGCGTCGAGCCGTCGATCTCGATTGCCCTTTCCACCATCATTCTGGCTATTGTCGTTGCGGTGCCGCTCGGCGTGATTGCGGCGTGGAAGCACGGCACCTGGATCGACCGCTTCGTCATGGGCCTGTCGGTGGTCGGCTTCTCCGTGCCGGTGTTCGTGATCGGCTATGTCCTGATCCAGATCTTTGCCATCGAACTGCGCTGGGTGCCGGTGCAGGGTTTCCGCAGCATCACGGCCGGCTTTGGTCCGTTCTTCGAGCGCATCATCCTGCCGACTTGTACGCTCTCCTTTATCTATGTCGCGCTGATTGCGCGCATGACCCGGGCGGCGATGCTGGATGTGCTCGGCGAGGATTATGTCCGCACCGCGCGCGCAAAAGGCATCACCGAAACGGGCGTGCTGCTGCGCCACGCGCTGCGCAACGCCGCCGTGCCCGTCATCACCGTGATCGGAACGGGATTCGCGCTGCTGATTTCCGGCGTCGTCGTCACCGAGAGCGTGTTCAACCTGCCCGGCATCGGTCGCCTCACCGTCGATGCCGTGCTGGCGCGCGATTATCCCGTCATCCAGGCGATGATCCTGTTGACGTCGCTGATCTATGTCACCGTCAATCTCCTGATCGACGTCGCCTACACCCTGCTTGATCCGAGGATTCGCTACTGATGGCGATCGAAACCCTTCCCGAACCGTCAATCCCTGTCACCACGCCGTTCCGGCCACGATTGGGATTCCTGACTGCGACGCCGATCATCGCCACCGCGACCGTCTGCCTCGCACTCGTCATCGCGATGGCGATCGCGGCCCCCCTGCTCGCGCCGCACGATCCGCAATTGCTGGCGCCGGCACAGCGGCTGAAACCATCAAGCGCGCAGTTCCTGCTCGGCACCGACGCCTACGGCCGCGACGTGCTGTCGCGTATCATCTATGGTGGGCGAATTTCGCTGTTGATCGGCCTGGGGGCTGCAGTTTTCTCGATCGGTATCGGGCTCGTGATCGGCCTCGTCTCCGGCTTCTTCAGGTGGGTCGACGCCGTGATGATGCGGGTGATGGACGGCTTGATGGCGATCCCGTCGATCCTGCTCGCGATCGCGGTGGTGTCGCTGTCGGGCGCCAGCCTGATGACCGTGCTGGTCGCCATCACCATTCCCGAAATTCCGCGCGTGGCGCGGCTGGTGCGCTCGGTCGTGCTGTCGGCGCGGGAAGAGCCTTATGTTGAGGCCGCGATCTCGGTCGGCACCAGCCTGCCAAAGATCATGTGGCGGCATCTGATGCCGAACACGGTGGCGCCGCTGATCGTGCAAGGCACCTATGTCTGTGCTTCGGCCATCCTCACCGAAGCGATCCTGTCGTTCCTCGGCGCCGGCATCAGCCCGGAAACGCCGACCTGGGGCAACATCATGGCCGAGGGCCGCGCCTACTTCCAGGTCAAGCCGTCGCTGATCTTCTGGCCGGGCCTGTTGCTGTCGATCGCGATCCTCAGCGTCAACCTGATCGGCGACGCCGCTCGCGATGCGCTCGATCCGCGCATGAAGCAGCGGGAGGCCGGGAAGTGACGAAGACCTCACCCCGTCATTGCGAGCGAAGCGAAGCAATCCATCTCGCCGCACGAAGAAAGAATGGATTGCTTCGTCGCGGAGCCTGTCATCGGGCGCGCATTCGCGCGACCCGTTGGCTCCTCGCAATGACGTCTGAGAGAGCTGCAGCATGACCAACATCGTCCTCGACATCGACAACCTCGTCGTCGGCCTCGGCAAGAACCCTTCTGCCCAGCGCATCATCGACGGCGTATCGCTGCAGGTGCATGAGCGCGAAACCCTCTGCGTCGTCGGCGAAAGCGGCTCCGGCAAATCGGTGACGGCGCTGACCGTGATGGGGCTCTTGCAAAAGGGCGCGCTGGTGCCCTCAAGCGGCAGCGTCAAGCTGGTCGGCGAGGAACTGCTCACCGCCACCGACAAGCGCCTGCGGCAGTTGCGCGCCACCCGGATGGCGATGATCTTTCAGGAGCCGATGACGGCGCTCAATCCGGTGGTGCCGGTCGGCCGCCAGATCGACGAGGTCTTGCGCGCCCATACCGATCTCGACGCCCGTGCCCGCCGCCAGAAGATACTGGCGATGATGGAGCATGTCCGGCTGCCTGACGTGGAGCGCATCTTTGCCTCCTACCCGCACCGGCTGTCGGGCGGCCAGCGCCAGCGCATCATGATCGCAATGGCGCTGGTGTTGGAGCCAAAGCTGTTGATTGCGGACGAGCCGACCACCGCGCTCGACGTTACCACGCAGAAGCAGATACTGACGCTGATCCGCGACCTGCAGCGCGATCATGGCACCGCGGTGCTGTTCATCACCCACGACATGGGCGTGGTCGCCGAGATCGCCGACCGTGTCGCCGTGATGCGCTACGGCCAGCTGGTCGAGACCGGCACGCTCGACAGCATTTTGCGCACGCCGACCATGGAGTACACCCGCAACCTGCTCTCCTCTGTGCCGAGCCTGGTGCCGCGGGCGTCCCGCGCGGAGACCGAAGAACCGGTGGTGCTGGAAGCCAACGAGCTGGGCAAGGTCTATCGCGAGCGTTCCTTCCTCGGAAAGACACGCGAAGTCGCCGCCGCCAAGGACGTCACCCTCACTTTGCGCAAGGGCCGCACGCTCGGCATCGTCGGCGAAAGCGGCTCCGGGAAATCGACGGTGGCGCGCTGCATCGTTCGCCTGATCGATCCCACTTCCGGCGGCGTGCGGCTGGCGGGCCGCGAGATCTCCGACCTCTCGCGGCGGCTGTTGCAGCCGCACCGCAAGAAGATCCAGATCATCTTCCAGGACCCCTACCGCTCGCTCAATCCGCGCGTCACCGTCGGCGAAACCATTGCCGAAGGTCCGATCAATTACGGCATGCCGCGTGCCGAAGCGCTGGCGAAGGCGCGCGATCTGCTCGAACTGGTCGATCTGCCGACCGATGCAGTGTCGCGCTACCCGCATCAATTCTCGGGCGGCCAGCGCCAGCGTATTGCGATCGCACGCGCACTCGCGCTCGACCCCGCCGTTCTGGTTGCGGACGAAGCCGTGTCGGCGCTCGACGTCTCCGTACAGGCACAGGTGCTCGAACTGCTCGACGAAATCCAGCAGCGGCTGGGCATTGCACTGTTGTTCATCACCCATGATCTTCGCGTCGCGGCGCAAATCTGCGACGACGTCGCCGTGATGCAACATGGCCGGATTGTGGAACAGGGCCCCGCCGCGCAGGTGCTGACCCATCCGCAGCAGGCCTATACCCGCGCCCTGCTCGATGCCGCCCCCGGCCGCGGGTGGGATTTTGCCAATTTCCGACCGGTGCAAGTGGCGGCGGAATAGCGACGGCCTTTCCCCGTCATTGCGAGGAGCGAAGCGACGACTTGTCCGCCGTAGCTCGAAGAGCGAAGGCGGAAGCAATCCATCTATCCGTTATGCCGCGAGATGGATTGCTTCGCTCCGCTCGCAATGACGGTGGGGCGGCATGCAAAACGGAATTGCTTCACTCCTTGCGCTTGCCACGATGTCCCGCTTAACGTCCCCCAAGCAAAAACACTGGCTGAGGCACTATGACCCGCATCGCCGTCGGCGGCTTCCTGCACGAGACCAACACCTTCGCGCCGACCAAGGCGACCTATCAGGATTTCGTTCATGGCGGCGGCTGGCCGGCTATGGCGCATGGGCCTGAGGTCCTCAAGGTCATGCGCAAGATCAATGTCGGCCTTGCCGGCTTCGTCGAGGCGGCCGAAGCCCATGGTTGGGAGCTGGTCCCGACCATCTCCGCAGCCGCAAGCCCGTCGGCGCATGTCACGACGGATGCCTTCGAGCGCGTCATGAAAGAAATGGTCGACGGCATCGCCAATGCCGGGCCGATCGATGCCGTCTATCTCGATCTGCACGGCGCCATGGTGACCGAGCAGCATGACGATGGCGAAGGTGAAATCCTCGCGCGCGTGCGCAAGGTGATCGGCCCCGATCTGCCGCTGGTCGTAAGCCTCGATCTCCATGCCAACGTCTCGCCCGAAATGATCGCGCATGCGGATGCGCTGATTGCCTACCGCACCTATCCCCACATCGACATGGCCGACACCGGCCGCGCCTGCGCCAAACACCTCGCGCTGCTGCTGAAGACAGGCCAACGCCTTGCAAAAGCGTTCCGGCAATTGCCGTTTCTGATCCCGATCTCCTGGCAATGCACCAACGACCAGCCGACCAGGAGCATTTACGAAAAGGTCGCGGCGCTCGAAAGCGACGCGGTACCCACGCTGTCGTTCGCGCCGGGTTTCCCGGCTGCGGATTTTCCCCATTGCGGGCCGAGCGTGTTCGCCTATGGAAGGACGCAGGCCGACGCGTATGCCGCCGCCGACAACATCGTCGCGCTCGTTGAGGGCCATGAAGACGATTTCGACGGCCCCATCTATTCGCCCGATGATGGCGTGCGCCTCGCCATCGAGCTTGCGAAAACGGCGAAGAAGCCGATCATCATCGCCGACACCCAGGACAATCCTGGCGCCGGCGGCGATTCCGACACCACCGGCATGCTGCGCGCCCTGGTGCGCAACAAGGCGTCCCGTGCCGCGACGGGCGTGATCTACGATCCGGAGTCGGCCAAGGCGGCGCACGCGGCGGGCGTCGGCGCCACCGTGACGCTGGCGCTCGGCGGCAAATCGGGCATCCCGGGCGATGCCCCATACAAGGAAACGTTTGTCGTCGAAAAATTGTCGGACGGCAAATTCGTGGCGCCCGGCCCGTACTACGGCGGCCGCGACATGGACATGGGCCCCTCGGCCTGCCTGCGCATCGGTGATGTCAGGGTCGTCGTCGGCTCCTACAAGGCGCAACTCGCCGATCAAGCGATGTATCGCTATGTCGGCATCGAGCCGACCGAACAGAAAATCCTCGTCAACAAGAGCTCGGTGCATTTCCGTGCCGACTTTGAGCCGATTGCCGAAAAGCTTTTGATCTGCGCCGCCCCCGGCGCGATGCCGGCCGATACCGCAACGCTACCCTGGACGCGGCTGCGCCCGGGCATCCGCCTCAAGCCGAACGGCCCCGCCTTTACCCCATTCGCTCCCTCACGCTCAAAATCCTCAGTCACGGGATAAAAAGACATGCCCACCATTGAACGTATCGACGGCTATGCCGAGGAACTCACCGCGATCCGCCGCGATCTGCATGCCCATCCCGAGATCGGCTTCGAGGAAGTGCGCACCTCGGGTATCGTCGCCGAGAAGCTGAAGGGTTGGGGCATCGAGGTGCATCGCGGCCTCGGCGGCACCGGCGTGATCGGCGTGCTCAAGGGCAAGGGCGACGGCGGCAAGCGCATCGGCCTGCGCGCCGACATGGACGCGCTGCCGATGGAAGAAAACACCAATCTGAAATGGCGCTCGACCATTCCCGGCCGTTTCCACGGCTGCGGCCATGATGGTCACACCACGATGCTGCTCGGCACCGCGCGCTATCTGGCCGAGACGAAGAATTTTGACGGCACGGTGCACTTCATCTTCCAGCCCGCCGAGGAAGGCCTCGGCGGCGCGCGCGCCATGATCAAGGATGGGCTGTTCGAAAAATTTCCCTGCGACGAGGTCTATGGCCTGCACAACGCGCCGGATCTCAATCACGGCGAGATCGCGATCCTGCCGGGGCCGGCGATGGCTGGCGCCGACTTCTTTGACATTACTGTCCAGGGCTATGGCGCGCATGGCGCGATGCCGGAGCGCTCCAAGGATGCGGTAGTGATCGCGACCACGCTGGCGCAAGCCCTGCAGACCATCGTCAGCCGCAACGTCGATCCGTTGAAGTCTGCGGTGCTGTCGGTCACACAGATCCATGCCGGCTCCGCCAACAACGTGATCCCCGGCGAGGCCAGGCTCGGCGGCACGGTGCGCGCCTTCGACGACGGCGTGCGCGCACTGATCCGCGACCGCATGCGCAAGATCTGTACCGGTGTTGCCGCGACCTTCGAGTGCGAAATAACCGTCGACATCCGCGACACGTTCAGCGTCCTCGTCAACGAGGAAGAGCAGTCCAGGGTGGTCGAAGCGGTGGCGAAGACGATCGTCGATCCCGCCAACGTCTTCACGCGCGCGACGCCAAAGATGGGCAGCGAGGATTTCGCCGACATGATGCAGGTGGTGCCCGGCGCCTATTTCTGGATCGGCCATGACGGCTCGGTGCCCGTGCACAATCCCGGCTATGTGCTCGACGACAAGATCTTGCCGATCGGCGCCAGCATGTTCGCCCGCATCATCGAAACCCGGCTCCCGGTAGGTTAGCATGCAGAAACCAGCCCCCGAGGAAGAGGTCACCTCGCTGCATGACCTCTCCGCCACCGACCTGATCGCCGGCTATCGCGCCAAGCAGTTCTCGCCCTCGGAAGTGCTGGAGGAAGTGATCGAGCATGTCGCGGCCTGGGAGCCGCACATCAAGGCGCTCTATCTGTTCGATCCCGACGGCGCGCGCGCGGTCGCGAAGGCGTCGACCGACCGCTGGCAGAAGGGCGAACCTGTGAGCACGCTCGACGGCGTGCCGGTTACGATCAAGGACAATATCGCCACTAAAGGCCAGCCGATTCCGCTCGGCGCCGCCAGCGTGAAGCTGGTACCGGCAGAGAAGGACGCGCCGCCCGCCGCACGGCTACGCGAAGCCGGCGCGATCATCTTCTCCAAAACCACGATGCCAGACTACGGCATGCTTTCATCGGGCCTCTCCAGCTTCCACCCCCTCACCCGCAACCCCTGGGATCTCAGCAAGAACCCCGGCGGCTCATCTTCCGGCGCTGGCGCAGCGGGCGCGGCCGGCTACGGCCCGCTGCATCTAGGCACCGATATTGGCGGTTCGGTGCGGCTGCCGGCCTGTTGGTGCGGTCTCGTCGCGCTGAAGCCGAGCCTCGGGCGCGTTCCGATCGATCCACCCTATCTCGGCCGGGTCGCAGGTCCCATCACCCGCACCGTCGATGACGCCGCGCTGATGATGTGCGTGTTGTCGAAGCCGGATCGCCGCGACGGCATGAGTCTGCCGGCTGACAGCAGCATCCACTGGAAGACACTCGATAAGTCGCCGCGCAAGCTGCGCATCGGCCTGATGCTCGATCCCGGCGCCGGCCAGCCGCTTGAGAAGGAAGTGCGTGATGTAGCCGTCATGGCCGCCAAGGCGTTTGAATCTGCCGGCGCGATCGTCACCGAAGTCAACGGCATCCTGACGCGCGAGATGCTCGACGGGCTCGATAACTTCTGGCGGGCTCGGTTGTGGGACGATCTCTCGAAGCTTTCGCCCGAGGAGCGCGGCAAGACGCTGCCTTACATCCACAGATGGGCAGAAGCCGGCGCAAAGCTTTCCGGTGTCGACGTCGTCAGGGGTTTTAACGCCACCATGGCGATCCGTGCCGCGGCTGCAAAACTATTCCACGAACTCGACTACGTGATCTCCCCGGTCTCGCCGGTGGTGAACTTCCCGGCCGAGTTCGCAGCCCCCATCAATGACCCGGACAGGCCATTCGAGCATATCTGCTACACCGTGCCGTGGAATATGGCGGAAAACCCGGCGCTCTCGATCAACGGCGGATACGATGCCAAGGGTTTTCCGATCGGCGTGCAGATCATCGGCCGCCGTTTCGACGATCTCGGCGTGCTCGGCATGGCCAAGGCATTCGAGGGCCTGCGCGGCGCGCAGCGGCCGTGGCCGACGCCGCCGAAGTAACCGGCTAACAGCCTCCGTCATGGCCGGGCTTGTCCCGGCCATCCACGTCTTTACGCTGTCGATGGACAGTAAAGTCGTGGATGCCCGGCACAAGGCCGGGCATGACGATGTGTTGAGAGCAATCGAAAGAACACACAGGAAGGAACCGCACCCCCATGGCGTATGAGACCATCAAATACGAGGTCGACGATCAGATTCTCACCATCACGCTGAACCGGCCCGACAAGCTCAACGCCTTCAACGGCACCATGCAGCAGGAACTGATCGACGCGTTCGACGCCGCCGACAAGGACGACGATGTCCGCGCCATCATCGTGACCGGCGCGGGCCGCGGCTTCTGCGCAGGCGCCGATCTTTCTTCTGGCGCCAACACGTTTGACCGCGACGCGCGGCGCGGCCCGGTGAAGCGGCTCGCCGACGGTTCGGTCGACTACAGCGATCCTCAGGTGCGCGATGGTGGCGGCCAGGTGACGCTGCGCATCTTCAGGTGCTTAAAACCGGTGATCGCGGCCGTGAACGGGCCAGCGGTCGGCATCGGCGTCACCATGCAGCTCGCGATGGATATCCGTATCGCGAGTGAGGCCGCGCGCTTCGGCTTCGTGTTCTCCCAGCGCGGCATCGTGCCGGAGGCGGCCTCGAGCTGGTTCCTGCCGCGCATCGTCGGCATCTCGCAGGCGCTGGAATGGTGCTACTCGGGCCGCGTGTTCCCGGCGCAGGAAGCGCTCGCCGGCCGTCTCGTCAGCAAGGTGGTGCCGCCGGACGATCTGTTGCCAACCGCGCGCGCACTCGCCAAGGAATTCACCGCCAAGACCGCGCCGGTCTCGGTGGCGCTGATCCGGCAGATGATGTGGCGCATGCTGGGTGCCGACGATCCGATGGAAGCCCACAAGGTCGACAGCCGCGGCATCTATGCCCGCGGCCGCTCGGAAGACGTCAAGGAGGGCGTGGTGTCGTTCCTGGAAAAGCGCCCGGCCGAGTTCAAGAACAAGGTATCGAGCGATATGCCGGACTATTTCCCGTGGTGGACGGAACGGGAGTATAAATAAGTGCGGTTATCCTACCTGACGCTGTCGTCACCCGCGAAGGCGGGTGACCCAGTAATCCGAGACGAGCGCAATTGAGCCGATGAGCCGCGGCGTACTGGATGCCCTGCCTTCGCGAGGCATGACGGGAGACTACCCCATCACCAACGCCACCCTGCCGATCGCTTTGCGGTCGATCAACAACCGCATCGCTTTCGCATAATCCTCCAGCGGCAGCCGATGCGAGATGTTGGGGCGGATTTTTCCGGCCTCCGCCCATTCCGTCAGCGCCTTGATCCTGATCTCGCCGAGCGCGGGATTTCTCCGCACCGCTTCGCCGGCACGAACGCCAAGCACACTGGCGCCCTTGATCATCAACAGATTGGTCTTGGCAAGCCCGATGCCGCCGGTAAAGCCGATGACCAAGAGCCGCGCGCCCCAGTTGATGCAGCGCATCGAGTTCTCGAACACTTCACCGCCGACGGGATCGAACACCACGTCCGCGCCCTGCCCGTCGGTGATGCGTTTGACGGCATCGCGAAACGGCTCCTGATCGTAGCGCACCAGATGATCGGCGCCCCTCGCTTTCGCAATTGCAAGCTTCTCGTCGCTCGACGCGGTCGCAATCACGGTGGCGCCAAGCATCTTGCCGATTTCGACGGCGGCAAGGCCAACGCCGCCGCCGGCGCCGTGCACCAGCAGTACCTCGCCCGGTTGAAGCTGGCCGCGATCGATCAGCGCGTGATAGGCGGTGCCATGGCCGGCCAGAAACGTTGCGCCCTCGGCATAGTCGAATGTCGACGGCAGGGGCACGAGTTGCGAGGGCACAGCCACGACCTCGTCGGCATAGGCGCCGTGCCGCATCTTGACGATCACGCGGTCGCCGACCGCAACGCCTTCGGCGTGATTGATCTCGACAATATCGCCCGCGGCTTCGACGCCCGGCGTGAACGGCAGTGGCGGCTTGAGCTGATACTCGCCCGCCGCCATCAAAATATCAGGGAAATTGATCCCGGCAGCACGAATGGCGACGCGCACCTGCCCCGGCGCCAGCGGTACTGAGCCAAATGTTTCCAGGCGCAGCTTCTCGGGCGGGCCGAGTTCGCGGCAGACGACGGCTTTCGGCATCAGGCGGCCCGCGCTTTCAGCCGCTCCAGCGCCTCGCGGATCAGCGGCATTCGGTCGTTGCCGAAATACATGTCGGTCTTGCCGACGAAGATCGTCGGCGAACCGAATCCGCCGCGCGCCATCACCTCGTCCGTGTTGGCCTTGAGCTGGTCCTTGATCGCCTGCTGGCCGATGCCTTCGAAGAACTTTTCGGGGGCGACGCCGACCTTCTGGCAAATCTCCGACAGCACCGAATCCTTTGAAATGTCCTTGTCGTCGCCCCAATAGGCCTCGAACACGGCACGCGCGAACGGCACCATGCGTTCGCCATATTGCTGGGAAACCCAGATGCAGCCGCGCATCGCCTTGACGCTGTTCACCGGAAATACCGTCGGCGGCATCTTGATCGCAAGCCCCGCTGAGCGCGCCCAGTCAGCGAGGTCCTTCTTCATGTAGCGCGCCTTCAAGGGCACCGGCGTCTCGCGCGCGGCATAGACGCTAGGGTTGACGGTGTTGAAGATGCCGCCGACCAGGATCGGCCGCCAGCTGATTTCGACGCCGAGTTCTTTTGCCAGCGGCTGGATGTTGTGAAAGGCGAGATAGGTCCAGGGACTGGAGCAATCGAAGAAGAATTCGAGCATGGAATTTCCTTTTGTTAGTTCTCGAGCCTCATCCTGACGGGCGCGGAAGGCGCGTCTCGAAGCGAAGGAGGGGCCTCATGGTTCGCCCGGCGATGCAAAGCATGGTCCGGAGACGGCGCAAGCGCCTCCTCACCATGAGGGACTAATACTGCTTGCTCCGCGGCGGCTGCCTCGCGGCCTACGAAAGCCCCAGTTCCTCCAGTATGATCGAGATTTTTCAGGCCATGGCGACTTTTGTTGTTCTGTACCTCGACCATAAGACATGGCAGACAGACGCTCAATCAGAACCGACCGGGAGGCACCCATGCTGTTTCCAACCACCATCGCAGGCTCCTTGCCGAAGCCGGAATGGCTGGCCGAGCCGAACACGCTGTGGGCGCCCTGGAAATCAAAGGGCGACGAACTCGCCCGCGCCAAGCGCGACGCTACCATTCTTGCCGTGAAGCTACAGGAGGACGCCGGCGTCGATATCGTTACCGAGGGCGAGCAGGCCCGCCAGCATTTCGTTCACGGCTTCCTGGAGAAAGTCGAGGGCATCGATTTCGCCCACAAGGTCGAAATGGGCATCCGCAAAGACCGCTACAAGGCGATGGTGCCGCAGGTGATAACACCGCTGACGCTCAAGGGGCGTGTCCATGCGGACGAAGCTCGCGTCGCCCGCACCCATACCACGCGCAAACTGAAATTCACCCTGCCCGGTCCGATGACTATCGCCGACACCGTCGCCGACCGGTATTACGGCGACAAGGTCAAGATGGCCTTCGCCTTTGCCGAACTGCTCAACAACGAGGCCAAGGCGTTGCAGGCGGATGGCGTCGACGTGATCCAGTTTGACGAGCCCGCCTTCAACGTCTTCATGGACGAGGTCTCCGACTGGGGCATAAGAGCACTGGAGCGCGCCGCCGAAGGCCTGACCTGCACCACCGCCGTTCACATCTGCTACGGCTATGGCATCAAGGCCAACACCGACTGGAAAGAGACGCTGGGCAGCGAGTGGCGCCAATACGAGGATATTTTCCCGGCCATCGCCAAGAGCCCGATCCAGCAGGTCGCGATCGAGTGCCGCAATTCGAAAGTGCCGCTGGATCTGTTGGCGCTGCTCCCCGGCAAGGTGGTGCAAGCCGGTGTGATCGACGTCGCCAGCGATACGGTGGAGACGGCCGAGGATGTCGTCAAGGTGATCGAGGCGGTGTCGAAATTCGTGCCGCTCAGCAATATCGTCGCGACCACCAATTGCGGCATGGCACCGATGCGGCGGGATATCGCGGAAGCCAAGCTCACGGCGCTCGGCGCAGGTGCAAAGCTGGCGCGGCAGCGGCTGGGATGATGTCCCCTCTCCCGCTTGCGGGGGAGGGTTAGGGTGGGGGCTCTCTCCACGAGCGCAAATCGCGGAGAGAGCCCCACTCCCGCTCTCCCCCGCAAGCGGGAGAGAGGGCAGACCGCGCAAGCGGCATCGCCTCACTAAACTAACTGGCAGTTGGATGAAGTACCGGCTGATATCCGGCGCCAAGCACGCGCAGCGTTGATGGCGGCGTCAGCAGCACTACGTCCACGACTGCGCCTTCCATCTTGCGATACCCGTCCATCGACCATCGCAGCGCCCTGCCCTGCACGATCAAAAACGACTCTTCGCCTTGCTGCACCATCGCGCCGTCAGGCAACCGCGCCACCGGCACTGGCAGCGGATGCAGCCGCTTCTTGCCGCGCTCCAGCCGCTCACCGTGCAGCACTGCATCGATCTCCCGCGCACGAATGTTCTTCACGCCATTGCCCTCTTCCCACGCAGCGCGAAAGCGGGTGGCATCGCCACGCCGGCAGAAGAAGCATGGGCGGTGCCCGGCGGCGAAGGCGGTCGCCTCGTCGAGAAAGAACAGCTCGGTCCAGCTCCGCCGGCCCATCACGGGCCGCCGCCAGCCTCTGAATTCGCAGAGGCAGGTGATCCAGGCCGGGCTCGACCAGCGCTTTTTCAGCAACGTCTTCGTCGCGGGGTCGTGGATGATGCCGCGGTTACCGGTGAACATACCGCGATGCGGGGTGGCGATGATGTCGCCAGTCGGGGTGACGCGGTTTTGCAGGGGCATGCGATTAGCTCGATCTTTCGCCTCGTCATTGCGAGCCAACTGGTCGCGCGAATGCGCCCGATGACAGGCTCAGCGAAGCAATCCATCGCGCCGCAAGTGGAGGCATGGATTGCTTCGTCGCTTCGCTCCTCGCAATGACGGCGGGTCACGCCCCGTCGCGGATCGGCGGCTGGAACGACAGCGCGGTATCCCACGGAAAATGAATCCAGGTGTCCTGCGACACTTCGGTGATGAACGTATCGACCAGTGGCTTGCCCTGCGGCTTGGCATAGACGGCTGCGAAATGCGCATCCGGCATCATCGAGCGCACCAGCCGCCCGGTCTTTCCGGTGTCGACGAGGTCGTCGACGATCAACAGCCCCTTCCCTGTGCCGCCACCGAGCTTTGCCACGTCGGCCGAAACACCCTTGAGCGCCTGCAGGTCGCCCTGTCTGGTGTGGTCGTAGCTGGCAATGCAGACGGTATCAATGATGCGAATGCCAAGCTCACGCGCGACAATGGCCGCCGGCACGAGCCCGCCCCGGGTAATCGCGATGATGGCTTTAAACGGCCCGACCTCGTTGAGCCGCCAGGTCAGCGCCCGGCAATCGCGGTGAAATTGGTCCCAGGAGACCGGAAAGGCCTTCTCCGGTGGCGCCGTCATGGGCGCGCTCCAGAACGATCTGTCACTTTGTTCTCCGTATTGCGAAGTTCGAAATTAGAGCACCCGCTTCGCCGCTACCGGGCGGTGATGTTCAGGTTCGTCAGCATCTCCTTCACCGCGGTCATCGCGGCGTTGAGCTTTTCGGGATCGCGCGAGCGCACGACGAGATTGGTGTTCGGCTTCTTGTCCTCATCCATGAACGGATAACTGCCGATGATGGTGTCCGGATGGGCAATGGCAATCTCCCGCAGCGGCCCACCAATGTCGCCTTCACGGGCATTGGCCCTCACGGAATCGGATAGCATCCGCACGCCCGATTTCAGTTTGGGCGCTACGATGTCCATCATCGCCTGCATGATCGAGGGGATGCCGGCCATGACGATGACATTGCCGAGCTTGAAGCCGGGCGCCAGGATGGTGGCGCTCTGGATCAGTTCGGCTCCGTCAGGCACGCGGGCCATGCGCAGCCGCGCCTCGTTCAGATCCTGCTCGCTCCAGCGCTCGCGGAAGCGCGCGACCACCTCCGGATGATGACCGATCCCGACACCGAAGGCCTTGGCGACGCTGTCGGCGGTGATGTCGTCATGGGTCGGGCCGATGCCGCCGGTGGTGAAGACGTAGGTGTAGCGATTTCGCAATGCATTAAGGGCGTCGACAATGTCGGTCTCGTCGTCGGCGACGATGCGGACCTCCTTGAGATCGATCCCGATATTGGTCAGGTACTCGGCGATGAAGCCGATGTTCTTGTCCTTGGTACGGCCGGACAGGATCTCGTCGCCGATGACCAGAATACCCGCCGTGACGATCTCGCTCATGACTTCTCCCCACCTGCCCCGTACTTTGCGCAAGCAACGCATTGAAGTCACGGGGGTTTGCTGCCGAAATAAGCACCCAGCAGCCTTTTTTTAGGGCAGCGCGGCCGGCTACCCACACGAAATGCCGCAAGCCAATGCATATCGCGCTGGCCCGAGCCTTGCTACCATCCTGTGAACTCATGCACCGTGCCGCATGGCTTCGAGAGATAGTCAGGATTTATGGCAGTTGCCTTCGATGAAATGAACGGGCCCGGCGGCGATCTCCGCCCGGCCTATCGGGAGCTCTCCCGCTGGCTGAAGGAGACGCCTCCGGACGCCCTTGAGTATCGCCGACAGGAGGCGGAACTGCTGTTCCGCCGGATCGGCATCACCTTCGCCGTCTATGGCGACGCCGAAGCCCAGGAGCGGCTGATCCCCTTCGACGTGATCCCGCGAATCATGTCGGCGAAAGAATGGTCCGTGCTGGAAAAGGGCCTGAAGCAGCGGGTCCGCGCGCTCAACATGTTCCTGCGCGACATCTATCACGGCCGCGACATCCTGCGCGCCAACATCATTCCCGACGACCTGATCTTCCAGAACCCGGTATTCCGTCCCGAGATGAACGGCCAGAGCGTGCCGCACGACGTCTATGTCCACATCGCCGGGATCGATATCGTTCGCGTCGACGCCGACAATTTCATCGTGCTGGAGGACAACGCGCGCACGCCCTCAGGCGTCTCCTACATGCTGGAAAACCGCGAAATCATGATGCGGCTGTTTCCGGACCTGTTTGCCCGCCATCGCGTAGCACCTGTAGAGCGATACCCGGACGAGTTGCTCTCGGCGTTGCGTTCGGTGGCGCCGCTCTCTGCCTCGGCCGAGCCGACGGTCGCACTGATGACGCCGGGCGTCTACAATTCCGCCTATTACGAACACTCTTTCCTTGCCGACAAGCTCGGCATCGAGCTGGTCGAGGGCCGCGACCTCATCGTCAAGAACGACGAGGTGTTCATGCGCACCACCGAGGGGCTGAAACGCGTTGACGTGATCTACCGACGCGTCGACGACGATTTCCTCGATCCCCTCACCTTCCGCCCGGATTCGGCGCTCGGCGTGCCCGGGCTGATGTCGGCCTATGCGGCCGGCAATATCACGCTGGCGAACGCGGTCGGCACCGGGATTGCCGACGACAAGGCGATCTATTCCTACATGCCGGAGGTCGTGAAATTCTATCTCGGCGAAGAGCCGATCCTGAAGAACGTGCCGACCTGGCGCTGCCGCGAGCCGAAGGACCTGTCCTATGTGCTCGACAATTTGAGTGAGCTGGTGGTGAAGGAAGTCCACGGCTCCGGCGGCTACGGCATGCTGATCGGCCCGGCCGCGACCAAAGCGACGATCGAGGCGTTCCGGGACAAGCTCAAGCGCGAGCCGGAGGGTTTTATCGCCCAGCCGACGCTGGCGCTGTCGACCTGCCCGACCTGCACAGCCTCCGGCCTCGCGCCGCGCCATGTCGATCTCAGGCCGTTCGTACTGACCGGCAGCAAGCACGTCACCATCGTGCCAGGCGGGCTGACGCGGGTGGCGCTGAAGGAAGGCTCGCTCGTGGTGAATTCGAGCCAGGGCGGTGGCACCAAGGACACCTGGATACTGGACGAATAGAGAGCGAAATTTTCGTATGCTGTCGCGCACTGCCGAAAACCTGTACTGGCTGGCCCGCTATGTCGAGCGCGCCGAATATATCGCACGCACCATCGATGCGACCTTGCGAGTCACCGCGCTTCCCGCCGCCTATATCGGCAAGACCAATGAGTGGGAATCGGCGCTGCTGACGGCCGGGGTCAGCGCAAGCTTCTACGAGGCCTATCCGGAAGCCACCGAGCAGAACGTCGTCGAATATCTGGCGTTCTCGCCTTCCAATCCCTCCTCGATCAAGAACTGCATCGAGGCGGCGCGGCTCAATTCGCGCTCGGTGAGAACCGCGCTGACCTCGGAGATGTGGGACACCATCAACTCGGCCTGGATCGAATTACAGGAAGTCTGGGGCAAGGGCACGTCGAGCCGCGAGGAACTGGCGCGGTTCCTGCGTTTCGTGCAGGAGACCTCGCTGCGGTTCGACGGCTCGGCCTACCGGACCATGCTGCGCAACGATGCCTACTGGTTCTCGCGGCTTGGGCTGCATCTGGAGCGCGCCGACAACACCGCCCGCATTCTCGACGTTAAATATCACGTGCTGCTGCCCGAGGAAGAGCACGTCGGTGGTCCCCTGGACTACTACCAGTGGACCTCAATCCTGCGCTCGGTCTCCGCGCTGACCGCCTATCACTGGGTCTACCGCGAAACGCTGAAGCCGTGGCTGATCGCCGATCTCCTGATCCTGAACGACACGCTGCCGCGCTCGCTGGCAAGTTGCTACAGCAATCTGGTGCGCAATCTCGACCAGATCGGCGTCGCCTACGGCCGCCAGGGCGCCGCCCAGCGCCACGCCCGCGGCGTCCGCAACCGGCTTGAACACAGCCATATGGACGATATCTTCCAGCACGGTGTGCATGAGTTCATCCAGGAATTCATCGCGGACAATTCGCGGCTCGGTGAGATCATCACCAAGCAGTATTTGATTTGATGCACTCTTCGTCATGGCCGGGCTTGACCCGGCCATCCACGTCTTGCTTTGAGGGGTAAGGAAGACGTGGATGCCCGGCACAAGGCCGGGCATGACGATCCCAACCTGAACTGGCTCGCCATGCGCCTGCGAATTGCCCACTCCACCAGCTATCGCTACGAGCCGCCGGCCACCGGCGTGATCCAGATCCTGCGCATGACACCCAGCAGCCATGACGGGCAGTATGTCGCCGAATGGCAGATCGACGTCTCCACGGACTCGCGCCTCGACATGCACCAGGACGCGTTCGGCAACATTACGCACGTGTTGACGCACGGGTCGATCGCCGACCTCACCATCCGTGTCGAGGGCCTGATCGAGACCCATGACACCGGCGGCGTGCTGCGCGGCACCGACGAGCGCTTTCCGCCGAGCCTGTTCCTGCGCCAAACCGCGCTGACCGAAGTCAATCCGGCGATGGCGATTTTTGCCCGCGAGCTACGGTCGGAGTCCGATGGCGACGTGCTCGGTTTCCTGCATGCGCTGATGGTGCAGATCAACGAGCATATGACGTTCGACGAAGACCCTACCAACTCAGGCACCTCGGCGGCGGAGGCGTTTGCGCTCAAGCGCGGCGTTTGCCAGGACTATGCGCACATCTTCATCGCCTGCGCCCGCTCCGGCGGCGTGCCGGCGCGCTTCGTCTCGGGGCACTTCCTGCGCTCCGACGGCTTGACTCATCAGGGGGCCGGCCACGCCTGGACGGAAGCCTTCGTGCCAGACCTCGGCTGGGTCGGCTTCGATGCCGCCAACGGCATTTGCACCACCGATGCCCATGCCCGCGTCGCGATCGGGCTCGATTACCTCGGCGCGGCCCCGGTGCGCGGCACCCGCTATGGCGGCGGTGCGGAGACGCTGACGGTGGCGGTCAAGGTCGAACAGGCCGGGCGGCCGGGACAGTGGCAAGGCCAGTCGCAGTCACAATAGGACTTACGCCGTCATTGCGAGGAGCCAACGGGTCGCGCGAATGCGCGCCCGATGACAGGCTCCGCGACGAAGCAATCCAGAGATCTCGCCCACGGAACGATTTCTGGATTGCTTCGCTTCGCTCGCAATGACGGGGGCGGCCGTAACATGGCGCGCTAATACAAGGGTGGGCAAAGGCGCATCGCGCCGATGCCCACCACATGTCCACGATCAATGTTCAATGGTGAGCACGCTTCACTTTGCCTACCCTTGCTCATTTATCCAGCTACTCTGGGTTTGCGCCTTGGCATTGCCGGCCTCCGCCAGCGCGCGGAACAGCCGGATCGCTGGAACATAGTCGCCGCGGTTGTAGGCCACCATGCCGGCTTCCCAGGGACCTACCTGGGCGCCCACGCTGCCCAGCAGTGACAAGGCTGCAATCGAGCCAATCAGCGCTGATTTCCGCATGCGTTCCCCCGCCTTCGGTTGGAGGTTTTACCCGCCGGGCGCATGCCGCGCCACGGGGGAATTGGGGTTGGATGGCCCCTCGAAATTAGCTACTAGTTGGCGCCGAAAAATCAGGCGCGTTTGGGGATCGGGAATGACCTATTGTTGCGGAATTCTGGTGCGGGACGGTCTCGTCATGATCGCGGACACCCGTACCAATGCCGGCCTCGACAACGTCTCGACCTTCCGCAAGCTCCATATTTTCTCAAAACCCGGCGAGCGCATCATGGCGATCGCCAGCGCCGGCAATCTGGCGATCAGCCAGTCGGTGCTGTCGACGCTCACCGAGGGCATGGAAGATCCGCACACTGGCGAGCTCGAAACGCTGATGAACGCGCCGACGATGTTCCAGGCCGCGCAGCGCATCGGCCGCGCCATCCGCGCCGTGCACGCCACCGAAGGCGAGGCGCTGCGATCCGAAGACGTATCCTTCGACGTCTCCTTCCTGTTCGGCGGCCAGATCAAGGGCTCGCGGATGCGGCTGTTCATGGTCTACACCGCCGGCAATTTCATCGAATGCACCACCGACACGCCTTACTTGCAGATCGGCGAGCACAAATACGGCAAGCCGGTGCTTGATCGCGCGATGCATTACGATGTCGAACTCTACGAGGCGCTGAAGACCGGCCTGATCTCGATGGACTCGACCATGCGGTCCAATCTCGGCGTCGGCCTGCCGATCGACGTGCTGGTGGTGCGCACAGATGCCTGCGAGGCCGATCTCAACCACCGCATCGAGGCCGGCGAGCCCTATTTCCACGACCTGCGTTCGCGCTGGTCGGCGGCGTTGCGTGCGGCGCATCAGAATATTCCGAGACCACCCTACAAATCCGAAACAGAAACCAAGAAATGAAGGCGAGGAAACAATGGCCGACGCAACCAACAAGATCGCTCTCGTGACCGGTGCCGGCACCGGCGTCGGACGCGCGGCATCGCTGGCGCTGATGAATGCCGGCTTCACCGTGGTGCTCGCCGGGCGTCGCATGGAGATGCTGGAAGAAACCAAAAAGCTCGGTGAAAACATCGGCAAGAGCCTGTGCGTCTCGGCCGACATGACCAGCCCGGCCTCGATCGCAACCCTGTTTCAGGAGGTCAAGGACACCTATGGCCGGCTCGACGTGCTCTTCAACAATGCCGGTATGGGCGCGCCGCCGGTCAATCTCGAGGATCTCAGCCTGGAGCAGTGGCAGGCGGTGGTGAACACCAACCTCACCGGCCCGTTTCTGTGCACCCAGCATGCTTTCCGCATCATGAAGGACCAGACCCCGCGCGGCGGCCGTATCATCAATAACGGCTCGATCTCGGCGCACGCGCCGCGGCCGTTCTCGGCGGCCTATACCTCGACCAAACACGCGATCACGGGTCTCACCAAGGCTTCCAACCTCGACGGCCGCATGTACGACATCGCGGTCGGCCAAATCGACATCGGCAATGCCGCAACGCCAATGACCGACCGCATGGTCGCCGGCCCCGGTGTGATGCAGCCCGATGGCACGATGAAGCACGAACCGCGCATGGACGCGAAGGCCGTCGGCGATGCGGTCGCCTACATGGCCGGCCTGCCTCTCGATGCCAATGTACTGTTCATGACGGTCATGGCGACCAAAATGCCGTTCGTCGGCCGGGGTTGATCTCGTGCCCCGGGCGCAGCGCAGTACAACGTGCTGCGCTGCTGAACCGGGGCCAAGCTTTCCTCGCGTCACGACAAGGTCGCGGCTCTGCAGCGCGGCATGAAGTGGCGCCGCACCGCGTCCGGGACACGAGTTGGGCTTTCACAAATCGACAAGGTTGACATAATCGCTCCCGAGGTTTTCGGGGGATTCATGCTGCAACTGCAATCGGCGTTTGGCGTGCTGGCGTTGCTGGCGATCGCATGGGCGTGCGGCGAGAACCGCCGCGCCGTGTCGCTCCGTCAGGTGGCGATCGGGCTGGCCGTCACCATCGTCACCGCGCTGGTGCTGCTCAAGCTGCCGCCGGTGGCCAAGGCGTTCGGCGCCATCAACGACGCCGTCGGCACGATCGCGGCGGCGACGCGCGCCGGCACTTCCTTCGTGTTCGGCTATGTCGGCGGCGGCGCGCTGCCGTTTGACCTCAAAGCACCGGGCGCGGATTTCATCCTGGCTTTCCAGGCGCTGCCGATCGTGCTCGTCATGAGCGTTCTGACCACGCTCCTGTTCTACTGGCGCGTGCTGCCCCCGATCGTGCGCGGCATGGCGTGGCTGTTGGAGCGCACGCTCGGCGTCGGCGGCGCGGTCGGGCTGTCGGCCGCGGCCAATATCTTTCTCGGCATGGTCGAGGCACCGCTGTTTATCCGCCCCTATTTGGCGCAGCTCACGCGCAGCGAATTGTTCCTGGTGATGACCGGCGGCATGGCCGGCATCGCAGGCACCGTGCTGGTGCTTTACGCCACGTTCCTGGCGCCGCTGATTCCCGATGCGGCCGCGCATTTCGTCATCGCATCCGTGCTGGGCGCACCGGCCGCGATCCTGATCAGCCTGATCATGGTGCCGGAGACTTCCGATAAGCGCACTGGCGGCTCGCTCAGAGATCCCGACATGGATGCGTCCTCGACCATGGATGCAATCACCAAGGGCACGGCGGCCGGGCTCGAACTGCTGCTCAACATCGTCGCGATGCTCTTGGTGCTGGTGGCGCTGGTTTATCTCGTCAATGCGATCCTCGGGCTGTTGCCCGAGATCGGCGGCGCCAAAATTTCGCTACAGCGGCTGCTGGGGCTTGTGATGGCGCCGGTGTGCTGGCTGATGGGCCTGCCCTGGCCGCAAGCCGTCACGGCCGGAAGCCTGATGGGCACCAAGACGGTGCTCAACGAGCTGATCGCCTATCTTGAGCTCTCGAAACTCGGCACTGAAACGCTCGATCCGCGCTCGCGGCTGATCATGCTCTACGCGATGTGCGGCTTTGCCAACTTCGCCAGCCTCGGCATCATGATCGGCGGCCTCGGCACCATGGCACCAGATCGGCGCGAGGAGATCAATGCGTTGGGATTGAAGTCGATCGTGTCAGGCACGCTGGCGACGTGTTTGATGGGGGCGGTGGTGGGGGTGTTGACGTAAGTCCGTAGCCCGGATGGAGCGAAGCGCAATCCGGGATCAGTTCATCAGCCTGCGAGGTCGGCCCCGGATTTCGCGGAGCCTGTCATCGGCGCGCATTCGCGACCCGTTGGCTCCATCCGGGCTACGAGATCAACCCGCCAATTCCACCGTCTTGAACTCCGCCGGCATGATCACCTCCAGCAACTCGACGTCATCGGAATAATCCATGATCAGATGCTTGATGCGCGGCGGCTGGGTCCAGGCGCTGCCTTCTTTCATCAGTGTCTCGCCCTGCCCTTCCATGTAGGTCTTCACCCAGCCCTTGAGCACATAGACCATCTGGAATTCGACGTCGTGGTAGTGCAGCTTGGAAACTTCTGCCGGGTTGCACGGGCCGATCAGGCGGATGACATGCGCCTGCGCCAGGCCATGCGTCGCGTCCGCGATGCCGAGGTCGCGGTATTTGGCGTAAGTTCGCAGACCATCGGCCTTGAAATCCTCTTCGCGGTGATGGCTGATGGCGATGCGCTGCTTCGGCCGGGCCTTCCTGGCCGGTTTGGCCTTGACCGCCGGCGCGCCCCTCGCCTTCGACTTGACGGCCTTGCGGGCTGCGGATTTGGCTGCCGCCTTGTGACCCGACCACTTCTTCTTCACGGCGAGCTGCGCCGCGGGACGTGATGCCGCTTTCTTCTTGGCCATGGGTGCCTCCCTTTTTGTTTGTCGCAGGAGGCTAACACAGAATATTTTCGTAGGGTGGGCAAAGCGCGGCGTGCCCACCACCGCGAGCGGAGTGTCAGATGGTGGGCACGCTTCGCTTTGCCCACCCTACGGCAGCTCTACAGCAGCTCGGTCAATGCAGCCTGAACACCCCGTCGACGGCGCGCAGCTCCGTCGGCTTGATCAGCCTGGAATGCGCCACCGTCACGGAATATAGCGGGCCATCGAGCTTTTCCTGCCAGAACGCGAGGAAGTCCTTCAGCGCCGGGAATTTCGGAAACAGATCGTAATTCTGCCAGACATAGGTCTGCAGCAACGAAGGATGATCCGGCATCCGATACAGAATTTGCGCCGTCGTCAGCCCGTAACCCAGCACCTGCTTCCGGAAGTCGTCGGAAGCAACTCCAACCCGCGAGACCATGCCAAACCTCCATTGCTGGAAGCGCATTTCACGTGGTGGCCACACACCGAGCCGCCCCGGCGGAGATGCGCTCACATGAGAGAAATGTGACGCACGATACCAACCTATCACAAGCCTAAATGTTTAACGAATTATTGAAAATTCCCGCGTTAGCAGCAGCTTACCGCACGTGCTAATACGGGGTCCGGAGGCTTCCGTCGCCGCGTTAATCATGCCGAACAAAATTGGCAGACGACATACTTGAGTGCTAATTTTTCTGCTAGAAGCCCTTGTCCCCCGAAGAATACTGGCCTAAATCAGCCCCAGCCGGGTTGGCACTCGCTAGTCCGGACTGCCAAAATTCCAGAATTCTACAACATTCCCAGACGTTTAGGAGGACTGCATGAACTTCCGTCCGCTTCACGACCGCGTCGTGGTCAAACGCATCGACGCCGAAGAGAAGACCGCTGGCGGCATCATCATTCCGGACACTGCCAAGGAAAAGCCCTCCCAGGGCGAAGTCGTCGCCGTCGGCCCCGGCGGCCGTGACGAAACCGGCAAGCTGATCCCGATTGACCTCAAGGTCGGCGACCGCGTCCTGTTCGGCAAGTGGTCGGGCACCGAAGTCAAGATCGACGGCCAGGAGCTCCTGATCATGAAGGAGTCCGACATCATGGGCGTGCTCGACGCCTCCGCCGCCAAGAAGAAGGCCGCCTAAGACACCGCCTGCCACGCTCACCCTGAGGAGCGCCCGCAAGGCGCCTCCCCGACAGGGTGAGAAACAAAGATCAACTCAGGGAAACAAATATGTCAGCCAAAGAAGTCAAATTCGGCGTCGATGCCCGCGACCGCATGCTGCGCGGCGTCGACATCCTCAACAACGCCGTGAAGGTCACGCTCGGCCCGAAGGGCCGCAACGTGGTGCTCGACAAGTCGTTCGGCGCTCCCCGCATCACCAAGGACGGCGTCACCGTCGCCAAGGAGATCGAGCTCGACGACAAGTTCGAGAACATGGGCGCGCAGATGGTGCGCGAAGTCGCCTCCAAGTCCGCTGACGCTGCCGGCGACGGCACCACCACCGCGACCGTTCTCGCGGCTGCGATCGTCCGTGAAGGCGCCAAGTCCGTTGCCGCCGGCATGAACCCGATGGACCTGAAGCGCGGTATCGACCTGGCGGTGGAAGCCGTGGTCGCCGACCTCGTCAAGAACTCCAAGAAGGTCACCTCGAACGAGGAAATCGCCCAGGTCGGCACCATCTCCGCCAACGGCGACGCCGAAATCGGCAAGTTCCTCGCCGACGCCATGAAGAAGGTCGGCAACGAGGGTGTCATCACGGTTGAGGAAGCCAAGTCGCTCGAGACCGAACTCGACGTCGTCGAAGGCATGCAGTTTGACCGCGGCTACATCTCCCCCTACTTCGTTACCAACGCCGACAAGATGCGCGTCGAGATGGACGATGCCTACATCTTGATCAACGAGAAGAAGCTGTCCTCGCTGAACGAGCTGCTGCCGCTGCTGGAAGCCGTGGTGCAGACCGGCAAGCCGCTGGTGATCGTCGCCGAAGACGTCGAAGGCGAAGCCCTCGCCACCCTCGTCGTCAACCGTCTGCGCGGTGGTCTGAAAGTCGCTGCCGTCAAGGCTCCGGGCTTCGGCGATCGCCGCAAGGCCATGCTGCAGGACATCGCGATCCTGACCGGTGGTCAGGCGATCTCGGAAGACCTCGGCATCAAGCTTGAGAACGTCACGCTGCAGATGCTCGGCCGCGCCAAGAAGGTGATGATCGACAAGGAAAACACCACCATCGTCAACGGCGCCGGCAAGAAGGCCGACATCGAGGCGCGCGTGCAGCAGATCAAGGCGCAGATCGAGGAAACCACCTCGGACTACGACCGCGAGAAGCTGCAGGAGCGTCTGGCCAAGCTCGCGGGCGGCGTCGCGGTGATCCGCGTCGGCGGCGCGACCGAAGTCGAAGTCAAGGAGCGCAAGGATCGCGTGGATGACGCGATGCATGCGACCCGTGCGGCGGTTGAAGAAGGCATCGTGCCGGGTGGCGGCGTCGCCCTGCTCCGCGCGTCCGAGCAGCTCAAGCGCATCAAGACCGCCAACGACGACCAGAAGACCGGTGTCGAGATCGTGCGCAAGGCGCTGTCCGCACCGGCCCGCCAGATCGCGATCAACGCCGGTGAAGACGGCTCCGTCATCGTCGGCAAGATCCTCGAGAAGGAGCAGTACAATTATGGTTTCGACTCGCAGACCGGCGAATACGGCAATTTGGTCTCCAAGGGCATCATCGACCCGACCAAGGTCGTTCGTGCGGCGATCCAGAACGCGGCCTCCGTCGCGGCTCTCCTGATCACCACCGAAGCCATGATCGCCGAACTGCCGAAGAAGAACGCCGGCGGCCCCGCAATGCCTCCGGGCGGCGGCATGGGCGGCATGGATTTCTGAGCCAGCCTCTCAGGCGATACGAATGCAGAACCCCGGCAGCGATGCCGGGGTTTTTGCTTTGACGGCGACGCCGACGGCCAGAGCGCTGATGTCACTGCAACGTGACGCTGAAGCAAAACCTTCCCGCTGTTTGAGATATCCCGGTTATACACAGCGCGGTGTAAATTATACCAGCGTATGCGTTGACAATTTTCAAAAAACTTCTCGCGAGAGTCGCAAACCGAACCGACAGTGCCGCTCTCCTCAAGCAAAGTTGTATCGGTTCGGGGCTAAATCAAAGCTCATCCAAATCAGGTCCAACACGGAGCGTGAGCTCTCGTGACGCGAGCGTGCGTCGCGGGGAATGCTTTCGCTCGCGAAGGAGTAATGCTCTGTGAGTGAAAGCGAAATGAAAGTCACACTGAATGGAACCAATGTCTTCGGCATGCCGTTGCCGGACTTCTCGAAGATCGCCTGGCCCGGCGTAAGCGGCGAGCTTGCCGAGCAGGGTTTCGCCCGCGCCCGGGAAAACTACGAGAAGATCAAGGCCGCGTCGGCGGAGATGACGGAAGCGGTGCGCGAGACCTATTCGAGCAACGCCAGAGGCGCGACCGATTACGGGCTGAAGGTGTTCGAAATCTCCAACGCCAATGCCGCCGCGGCGCTCGACTTCTTCGCCCATCTCGTCGGCAGCAAGTCGCCCAGCGATGTCTTGACCTTGTCCGCGACGCAAGCGCGCAAGGCGTTTGAGACCGCATCCGACCAGAACAAGGAATTGTGGACGCTTGCCCAGAAGCTTGCAACGGAATCGGGCGAGCCGATCAGGAAGCACTTCACCAAGAGTCTCCACCCGGCCGGCTAAAAGCCGCGTCTAGTTCACGTCCAAGGTTCGTTTGAGGAGGGATCCGGCCGGTTGGAATAAGCCCAGTAGCGAGCACGCAGCCCCCACTGGCCGATGCTCGACCAAATCAGGTGCGCGATGCCCCCCAAGTAACCCGCACCGACAAGAGGCGCATTTCCAACCGGCCGGTACTTTTTCAATCGACAATGAAAGCCAATCTCAAGGGAGGGCGATATGGGAATGGTCATGGTCAAATGTCCGCGAACCGGACATGCGATTCCCACCGGCATCAAGACTGATCGCGAGAGCTTTAGCCGCAGCGCAGTGTTCTTCGCGCGGACCCGTTGCGTGATCTGCCACGCCGATCACGCCTGGTTTGCCCGGGAAGCCTGGGTCGACGAGCCAAGCATCCGTGTGCGGCGACGCAGCGCCGGCTCGGTCTAGCGTTTTCAAGCGAAGCGTGCCCTCGGACTTGATCCGAGGGCGGCGACCATTTCGCAAACACAATACTTCAAATCAAAGAATCCGCGTCGATACAGATCACGCGATAGTCGCGATGGAGGGACACCATGGCGCGAGAGCAAATTTCAATTGGAACGTCCGCCTGGCTGCTGCAGGCCAAGGACTTTCTTGAAGAAGCTCGGCGGTTGAAGCCGGGCCCCGAGCGCAACGAATTGCGGCAGACGGCGAAGGTGCTGCGAGAGATTGCGAAGCTCGAGGCGGGATCCGGGTCGGCACTCGACCGCGGCTGGCGGCAGAGAACCTGATCGGGCGAAGGATCCGCCCGTCGATGGGCGTTCCAGAACGCCATAGCAGCAAGTCACGATGCGGAACGACGAGCGACCGCGCGAAAGGCGCTTCACCTGGTACTGCCCGATTCAATTTCCGCGAACGCGCCGATCTTCGGACAGAACCGCGGCGCGAGATCGGGCCGAATGGAGCGCGAACATCTCCTCGACTTCGAGGCGCATGACGCTGTGGCATTCGCATGCTACCGTCGCGAGCCGCGCCTGATCGATCTCGATCAGGCCTCGCCGATCGGACCTTATCGCGCCACGCGCGCGCAGCTTGCGCATCAGCAGTGTTACGGTCGTGCGTCGTACCCCGAGTATTTGCGAGAGTGCCTGCTGAGTCAGCGGAAGCACGTCATGGTCGATGCGGTCGCGAAGCTGCAGCAACCAGCGAGCCATTCTGGCTTCGACCGGGTGAAGCGCATTGCATGCCGAACCAAGCTGAAGCTGCATCAGCATCGCCCTCACGTGAATCTGGACCGCGTGCCGTATCGCTGGACTGCGGTTGAAAGCAGTGTGAAATCGCGATGCGGAAATCCTGGCGGCGGTGCCCGCCGCACGAACGACCGCGCTATTGTCTGAAGGAGAAGGCCCGAGCACTGAAAGAATACCTACCGCCCCCTCGCGCCCGACTGCGGCGGTGGCAACTGTATGCCCGTCCGCCATGTCGATCATTAGCGAGATGGCGCCGCTATGAGGGAAGTAGACGTACTCGATTGCGTCACCCGCCCGCGAAAGGACCGCGTCCTGATCGAGCGCAATCGTCTCAAGCTCGGGCTCCAGCAGATCGAAGTCCGATGCCGGCAATGCTGCAAGAAGGCGATTTCCCATTCCGCGGCGAGGTGTCACCATGGGGAACCCGAGGCACGCCTTCCGCGACGATCGCCATCTGGCGCGTCCGGTAACGGGAGCCTCAACGCAAGTTCAAATCTGCTTTCTGTACGCGCACTCACTCAAACATACTCTCACACAACAAAGCCCAAATACGCGGCCGCGAGGCGGACTGCTCGCAGCCTTCTAAGAAGTTAGATGCAAATGGGCCGCCGGACGCAACTGCAAAATGCGCATGGGTAACACCGTAAGCGTACGGGGATGCACGGTTCCAATTTCGGCGCACGGCAGGGCGGCTCGCGATCGAGGAGTGGCTATTGCACCACCGTGCCGATCCGCCCGTAACGAATGGCGGGCTGCGTGCCGTTGCCGCCGCGTTCCAGAGAGAAGAAAATCATGCCCACGCGGCCGATGACATTCTCCAGCGGAATGTATCCGACGGCCGAAAGGACGCGGCTGTCAGTAGAATTATCGCGGTTGTCGCCTAGCACGAACAGGTGGCCGGCTGGCACAGTGAGAACATTGGTGCCGTCGTAAAATCCTCTGTCGACGCAATCAAGCGTCGTGTAGCTCGCTCCATCCGGCAATGTCTCGCGCCAGCGTTTCACCTTGATCGATCCGCCTCCGCACGCATCGCTCCCGTCGAAATCCTCCATGCGCTCGCGCCTGACGGCCGTGCCATTGATATAAAGCTCTCCCTCCTTCATCTGGATGCGATCGCCGGGAAGACCTACCACCCGCTTGACATAGTCGGTCGACGTGTCCTTTGGCAGGCGGAAGACGATCACATCGCCGCGGCCAGGAACGGAGCCGAAGATGCGTCCCGAAAACAGCGGCGGCGAGAACGGAAACGAATACCGTGTGTAGCCGTAGGGGTACTTAGAGGCGAAAACGTAATCGCCCGAAAGCAAGGTCGGGCTCATGGAGGCGGCCGGAAGATTGAACGGGTGAAACAAGAACGTCCTTACAATGAGTGCGAGAACCGACGACGGCAGCAACGCCCCGGCGGCATAAGCCGCAATCGTACGCCAGAAGCCGAACCGTTCGACGCGCGACAGCATCAGCAGGGTCAAGACGATCGACCATAGCCCACATGCACCGATCGCGTAGTCGCCCAACGTCGCAAGCGACCGCGGTTCAGCGCCTCCCCCACCCGCGATTCGCCAACCGACGGAAATCGACAGGACGATCGCGAGCCCCAGAACGTTCGGCAAGGTGCCCCAGGCGAATACGGCGCGCACCGCAGCAGCCGAGGCCTCGCCTCCCATCTTTCGCCCCAGCCAGCCGGTGACGGCTGCGAACAGATAAAGATTGATGACCCCAAGAATGCCGCCGCCGACGCCGCACGCCAGCAATGCCCGCCAGCCAATGAGTTCGCTAGCTGCCCCATATGTCGTCAACATGCCGGCAGCCGAGGCCGTTCCACCAAGCGCGGCCAATGGCAGAACCAGATAATCGGGCCGACTGGCCGCTATGCGTTCGATGGTTTGCCGCGGACTCAACCAGATGGAAATGAACGGCGACGTCTGTCGCACATCGGCATCGAACGGCATATCAGACATTGCAATCACACGTTTGACCGGCCCCCAAGGTAGCGGCCACGCAGATCGCTTTATCAGAGGCTGCATTGACATGCCAACGCGAGAATGCGGAATGCCGACGAGCACGGTTGCGGTCGCTAAAGGTGCGAGGAAACCTAACGTCGAGCCTGCCTCCAGATGGTGGGCATGCTTCTGCCCTTCTCAGGGTTGACGGAGGTCGAGGTCGTCGCTTTGCCCAGGCTAAGGACTCTCTCCGTCGTTCCGGACGCAACGATGTCGCGAGCCTACGATGTTCAATTGCACATCGGAGAGTGACGGTTGGCAAGACGCGACAAATCACCTGTCGGGCAAATCACTTCTGATTTTCAGAAATCGTGTCAAGGCCGGGAATCAAAAATATTTCGCTTCACGCGAGGGGCAAATCAGCCGCATAACTCCGCCCGTCTCACCCGATGGAGGGGCGGCTCGCGATCGTCACGAACGTGCGGTGAGATGCGATGGACGCTGATGGCGCGCTAGACGTACGCGCCCGACGCGTAC
The DNA here is from genome assembly GCF_023073815.1 of Bradyrhizobium sp. 157. Taxonomy (NCBI): domain Bacteria; kingdom Pseudomonadati; phylum Pseudomonadota; class Alphaproteobacteria; order Hyphomicrobiales; family Nitrobacteraceae; genus Bradyrhizobium; species Bradyrhizobium sp. 157. The sequence goes on from NZ_JADPKF010000090.1 coordinate 141,235, forward strand.
GGCGAAGTCGTGTGGTTCTGGCGCCGCGGTGCTGGCGTTAAGTCCTTTGGAAGCGAAGCTTCTCAGGGGCGACGGTGGCAAGAAAGCCGTTCACCGGGGAGAGCACGAAGTAAGCCGTAAAACCATTGCGCAGGGAAGGCCGGGATGCTCCCGCTGTACCTGTATGCTCGTGTGCACTTTTGTTTGCGCAAATCGCACGCGAGACCGCGGGTGCAGCAAGCACCCGGTCTTCCCTGCGCCCTCTGAATAAGAGGGCGGGAAATGAAGAGCAAACCTCGGGCGCAAAGCGCCGCGAGATCGCGAAGTCATACTCCGAATTGTAGGATGGGTGGAGCGCAGCGATACCCATCGCCTTGCAACGGCATTGATGGGTATCGCTTCGCTCCACCCATTCTACGGAACCGTCATGAGCGGGTGGCCCAGTATTCCAGAGACGTCAACGATTGAGCCGAGAAGCCGCAGCCTACTGGATGCCCCACCGGAGCTTGTCATCGGGCTCGCCGAAGGCGAGACCCGGTGGCGGGGCATGACAGCGTTATGCAGTTGTTGGAAAATTGGATCTGACCGTCGAGCGCAGCAGCGCTACGCTCCGCGCTTACTGGATCTTCGCCAGCACTGCGAGGCGGCGGATGCCCTTGTTGCGATAGGCGTCGAGGAACGCATAGTAGTCCTTGAACGACACGCAGCCATTGGACTGGCCGCTCGGCCCGAGCATGTAGGTGTGCGCGAGCAGCCCGTCGCGGCCGAAGATTTTTTCTTCGCCGCCGATCGGCGTCAGCCGCAGCGCCGGCACGCCGTGAAACAGCGCCTCGCGCGGCTTCAGTTCGTAAATGTGCGGCGGCGTCACGCCCTGCATCCGTACATGCGAATAGCGTACGTCATCCATCTTGGAGCCGAGGCCCGAATGCGCCTCCAGCCTGGTGCCGTCAGGCAGATAGACTGTCTTCGCGGAAATGTCGTAGACCGCGGTCTGGCGATCATAGGGCGGCGAGCCGCCCATCATCGGGTTCTGGCTTCGCGTATCGATGATGCTGCCGGTGACGTTGGCGTCGGCGGATGCAAAAGCGAGCAACGAGTTCTGCGAAGGCTGCTTGCCCCACAGTTTTTCAACCATGGTCTGCCTGTCGTTGGAAGCAATCGACATCACGGCGGCCTTGGCGCGCTGTGCCATGTCGCGAACGGTGGAGCCGGATGCCTTCGCGGTCTTGGCCTCGGTCTCCGCCGGGACCGGCGCGGGTGCGTTCAACGCGAGCTTGGTGGCAGGAGCGGAAATCTTCGGCTTCGTCGCTTCCACGGGCTTCGAAGCTTGAACGGCTTTCGGCGCTTCGGCCGGCGGCGAAGCTTCCGCCAGTCTCGTCGGTTCGACGGGCTTGGATTCGGCCGCTCTCGAGGGCTCGCCTTGCGCGGCGGCGGCTGCGAACCTTTCGTTGAACATCAGCGACATCGCGACGTTCTCCGGCGCGGGAATTACCAGCGACTGCTGCGGCAGCGACGCGAAAATCTCATTGAAGGCCGGCCGCACGGCATGCGCAGTGACGGTGCTCGGGTTGTTGACGGCGGGCGCCTCGAAGCCGGCGTTGTTCACGGATGGATAGATGCTGGCGCCGAGCACGTTGCTGTAAACGGTCCAGGCGCAGCCCAGCACGAGGCCTGCGACCGCGACACCGCCGAGAAAATATTGGAGAATGCCTTTGCGGGAGGATTTCCCGCGGCTGCGGGCCGCAGGACCGAACGCACGCGTACGCTTACTCATTCACACAACGCCCAGAACAATTCCACCAAGTCCCCTATTGATGCTGCGTCCGGAGACGTTCCCTGCAGCATCTCGCAGAGGCACAGAGCGTCATTAAGGCGACTTTTAGTTAAATCGGGCTTAAACGCGGGCAGATGTAAGGCGGGCTCAAATCCATGGAATAATTGGGGAAATCACCCCCGTAGTGATGCGGGAATTGGTGCCAATCAGGGACACCCGGCGTGACGCAACACCGGATGTCCCATAACGGGCCAAGTTCGGCCTCAATCCTTGAACGGGTCGAACTCGTTCTCGCCGGCCATCGCCACTGCGAACGGACGCAGCGTATGCTGCACCTTGATCGAGCCGGCGTGCTCCGCGATCACCTCCGGCAGGCGGCGATAGGCCATCGGGCTTTCATCGAGGTCCGCGCCGATCAACGTCACGCCACGCGATTGCAACCATGCGTCCATCTCGGCACGAGTGAACCGGCGCTTGGCCTCCCTGCGGCCAAACAAGCGGCCCGCGCCGTGCACTGTCGAGTAGAGCGAAGCCTTCGCCTCCTCGCTGTCGACACCTTCGACGATGACAGCCTCGTCGCCCATCGATCCGCCGATGAAGCCACGCTGTCCCGGAAATGCCGGGGTCGCGCCCTTGCGAACTACCCACAAATCCTTGCCGCCATGGTTCTCCCGCCACGCGTAATTGTGGTGGTTGTGAACCATGTCGGTGATCACGCCGCCGATGATCCGACGCACGCGCTCGACCACCCATTCGCGGCCGGCATAGGAGTAGCGCCCGGCGAGTTGCATCGCCGCGGTGTAGCGCCGCCCGATCTCGCTGTCCTCATCGATGACGGCGGGCGGCACGTTCATGCCGTCCTTACCGCCCGCGGCCTTGAGGTAGCGGGTCGCGCTGGTGTGGCCGAGGCCACGGCTGCCGAAGTGCACACCGATCCAGACAAAGCCTTCCTCGTCGCGCAGCAGGTCGACATAGTGGTTGCCCGAACCGACGGTGCCGAGTTGCGACGCTGCCTTCTGCCGGTAGGCGCCCATGTCGGATTCACGCCACGCGTCATCATCGTCGAACAGGTCATGCTCGACGCGCTCGTCGTTGGTACGTCCGACGCCGAACGAAATCACGCTGTGCACGTCCTTGATGATCGTTCCGACGTTGCTCTCGATCTGGCTGAACGGCGTGTCGAGGCGCACAGCCATGTTGCCGCAGCCGATGTCGAAGCCGACACCGGAGATGCTGATCTGCCTCTCATAGGCGATCACGCCGCCGACCGGCTGGGCATAGCCGAGATGGCCGTCCGCGCAAATGACGCCGGCGACTGCGTTGCCAACCGACATGCAATTGCGCATCTGCGCAATCGTGGCGTCCTCGTGCTTGCCGAAGATCTTGAGCGGGCTGTTCTGGTATTGCGCCGCCTGCGGCCTGAGCGCGATATCGGAAGCAATAGCCTCCGCATCGCGTGCAAGCTTCTCTTTGCGCGCGGCATCACGGAACAGGCACCAGGTCGGCATCGGCCGCTGGCCGGGCCTGTCGATCTTCGCATCGGGGTCGAGCCCGGCTTCAACGGCCAAGGCCCTGGCGCGCTCCTGGTAGGGATCGGATCGCATCTCACTCTCCTTCACTGCATACTTCGTTCCGCAGGCCGCTCAGGACTTCGGAAGGACCTGCGTCAATCGCGACACAGGTCGGGTTGGTTTTGCAGGCAGGGAGGAATTACGAAGTCGAGCTTGCCACGAATGGCACACCGCGGATCATTCCCTGCCTCGGCGGCAGAGGGAGACCGCTGCCGCGTTACGCTGGTAGTTTGCCTTGCGGATACGATGCCCCAATCGAATACACGCCAATTGCGCACGCCAAGGCACGACCATGCCGGACGACCGGCTGGCCTGCACAACGTGACGGATTGGTTTCTATACGAGGCATCGTCTTTCCATGATCGGCGGAAGCGCGCGATCACTTACATCAATTTCCGGATTTGTAAATGGGTCGGCGTCAGCCGCGAGCACCTCGCTAATAGCTGAACCGCGGATACCAGTCCTTGCCGCGCCCTTCCGGCGTGGTGTCGAGAATGGTCCACAGCGGATCGATATCGGGCGCGCCGCGCGGGTCCTGTCCGGGGTCGGCGGTCGATGGTCCCATCTCGCCGGACCAGAAATGGCGGATGCTGCCGTCGCGGCGCGTGAACACGGTGTAGCCGGGCACATCGGCATCTGCCGCGCTGACATAATCGCGCGTGTAATCGCCCGACGCGTCCGAATAGATTTTATGCCGTGTCCAGCCGCGCGCCTTCTTCGCTTCGATCAATCGTGCGATCGGCGAGCGCGCCACGAACACGAAGGCGATGCGCTGTTCGACGTCGGGCAGCTTGCCCTCCCACGTGCTCATGAACGAGGTGCACATCGGGCACGGCTGCTCGCGCTGCGGACCAAACATGTAACTGTAGATCACGAGCGTCTGCTTGTCGCCGAACAGGTCCGACAAGGTGACCTTGCTGCCCTCGCCTTCGAATTCATAGTTCTTCGTCACCGCGCCGCCCGGCGGCAACGCGCGGCGCAACTCGGCGACCCGCTCGATGTGACGGCGCAGTTCGATCTCCTCGGCCAGCAATTGTTCGCGGGCGCGGCGATATTCGGTGCTCTCGTTAGGAAGGCGCACGCGGCTTGTGCTTGCGAGTTCGGCGGCAGGTTTCAGTGCGGAACTGGACATGGCAACACCTCGGTTGTGGTCGAGTGGTTACAAGACGTTTCTGGTTACAAGACGTTTCGCGCCTCGTCGGTCCGACACCTGCGCAACGGAAATTTCGATGTTCCAGCCGCCGTTTGGGTCCACTTTCGAGCCGTTTCCGTGCTGATTTACCGGATCTTTTTGCTGAACTGCCGGACCGGAAGATTTCGCCGAACCTTACCCGCCGAAGGCAGACATAATATCATCTATTATTGGCTTTGCGCTGGATCGCGGCGCTTGATACGGTACCGTATCACCTTACTCCTTCTGTTTCGCCGTACCCCAAAGGGGGCCGCTATGATAATGCTGGCACGCGCCGGATCGATCGCCTTGGCAGGCATGCTGCTGTTCGCCGGACCTGCGGCGGCGCAGCCGGCAAAATCAGGCTGCATGTCCGCATCGACGGCCCAGGGAACGCAAACGCTGCGTTGCCAGAACGCGATCACGATCGTGGCCGAAAGCGGCGCGAAGTTCGAACTCAGGGATCGCAACCGTGATGGCCAGGTCGATTCCGTTGAACTCAGCAACAAGGCCCTGCTGCTCGAAGTGCCGAAGAAGCCGGGCCGCGTCAGGTTCGAGGTTATGACACCGCAGGCGATTGCCGCGGTGCGCGGTACCAAATGGACGGTGGACGCCGAAGGGGCGAAGACATCGGTCTTCGTCGTCGATGGCCGCGTGCGCGTGGCGCGCCCCGTCGGCCGCGGCAGCGTCGTACTCGGCGCCGGTGATGGCGTCGATGTCGAGCCGTCCGGCGAGTTGATCGTCAAACGCTGGCCGCCCGCGCGCGTTGCGGCCTTGATGGCAAGATTGGGACAATAGAAGCCGAGCGGATGAGCCGTCGACGCCTTCATATTCTGGTTGTGTTGCTTTGCACGGGATTGTGGGCAGGCGCGATGTGGCTCGGCCATTCGGCCGGCCATCTGCGGTTCCTCGACCGGCTCGAGTCGGCATTGACCGACGTGCGCACGCTGGTGCGCGGCGTGAAGGCGCCGCCGGACCTCGTCACGATCGTTGCGATCGACGACACTATCGTCAAACTCGTCGGCACCTATCCGCTGCCGCGCGCGGAGATAGCCAAAATCGTCGAGGCGATCGCGCGGCTGGAGCCGAAAGTCATCGCGATTGATCTCTTGCTGATCGACAAGGGACCCGCCGACGGCGATGCGGCGCTCGCGAAATCGCTCGCGGCGAGTCCGACAGTGCTTGCAGCGGCTGCGGTATTTTCGAACACCGTTCAGCCTTCCGCTGACAACGACGGGCCCCTGGCCCGTCTGCCGAAGGCCAGCCGCTTCCTACTGCCGCTGCCGGCATTCGCCGACCGCGCGGAAGTCGGTATCGCCAATGTGGCGACCGGCCAGACCGGCACGCCGCTCTCGGTCCCGATGCTGTTCCGGACGGGCGACAAGATCGAATTGTCGCTTCCGCTCCGGGTCGCATCGATCGCGATCGACCAACCGCTGACGATCGAGCCCGACCGCCTCAGGTTCGGCGATCGGCCGATCCCAACCGCCTCCCACTATGCGCTGCCGATTTCCTATTACGGCCCACGCCAGACCATTCGCACGATCAGCGCCGCCAGTCTGGTCGACGGCCATGTCGACAAGCAAGCCATCCAGGGCCGCATCATCGTGCTCGGCGCGACCGCAACCGGCGCCGGCGACTTCTTTCCGACGCCGTTCGATTCACTGATGCCTGGGGTGGAAATCATTTCCACTGCGATTACGCATCTGGTCGCGGGAGACGGCCTCGTGCGCAACCAAACGGTTCGTATCGCCGGGGCGATCACGGCGATCCTGCTCCCGATGTTGCTGGTCGGCTTGCTGGTGTGGCGGCGAAACCCAATCGGTCTCGTGGCGGTCAGCGCGGTCGTGCTGGCATGGGCGACCGCAAATACGGTTGCTTTCGCGCACGGCATCTGGCTCGACGCCGCGACCACCATTGCCGCAACAGCGCCGCCGCTCATGCTGTTCGGGGCGGTCCAGCTATGGTCGGGCCGACGCAGTGCCCAGCACCTCGCCGTACAAAACAGGTTGCTCGAACAATTCCAGACGCCGGGCCTGCAGCAATGGCTGACACGCGATCCTGACTTCCTGCTGGCGCCGGTCCGGCAGAATGCCGCGGTCGTGTTCATCGATCTCTCTGGATTTACCTCGCTCAGCGAAACGCTCGATCCGGATGCCACACGGGGGCTATTGAAGGAATTTCACGCGCTGGTCGACAAGGAAGCGACGGGATGCGGTGGCATGATCACGAGTTTTCTCGGCGACGGCGCTATGATCCTGTTCGGCCTGCCGGAGCCGGCGGAGGATGACGCTACACGCGCGGCAGAATGTTCGATCGCGCTCTGCGTCAAGACCGAACGCTGGATCGAAGCGTTGCCGCCGGCAATCGCGCATCGAATCGGATTCAAGATCGGCGCGCATTTCGGGCCGATCGTCGCCTCCCGGCTCGGCGGCCGCAACCATCAGCACATCACCGCGACCGGCGACACCGTGAATGTGGCAAGCCGTCTGATGGAAGTGGCGGCACGCCACGATGTCCGGCTGGCGGTGAGCGATACGCTGCGCATCGCAGCCGAACGCACCGGCGCGCGGCTGAAGCCCGGCAGCCTTGCCGGCCCGGTCGAGGCGCAGATTCGCGGCAGGTCGGGCTCGCTCGCGGTCTGGCTATGGCGGAGCGAACATCCGGCGTTGGACCAACGCACGCATCCCGACGCCGCCGAGTGACCGGAGCCGTGCGTCCTATTGCAGTTCCGGCGGCGGTGTCCGGTCGAACACCTCGCCCTTCGATCCGCGCAGGAGATGGAGCGCATAGGTCTCGACCACGAGCGGACCGCGTCTGCGCTCGACCTCGCCGACCTTCTCCACGCTGGCGAACCTGTCCCTTAACGGAGGATCCCCCGGCCAGACCTCGCGGACATAAAGCAGCGGTCCGGCGAGCTGCGCCGCGTCGGGCTCGGGCATGTTGACCCAACGGATGCGCTGGCTCTGCTGCGCGACGCAGGTGCCCTTCGGCAGATAGAAGGCGAGCCAGCCGGTGGTGCCGTAATCCGAGGCCAGCACGCATGTGGCTCCCGTTCGCGCCCTCGCCGCTTCGATCTCTGCGGCCGTTTCGCGCCAGCCGATGCCGACGCTGCGCACCGTGGCATCGCGGCGATAGCCCGAGAGCACGCCGGTGTCGGCCTGCACGACCAGCAGCACGAACATCAGAACGCCGCCCGGCACTGCCCAGCGCCGGCAGAAATCGACCAGGCGCTGCCAGCGCGGCTCCCAGTCGACCAGATGCGCGGCGACGGCGGCGGCGATGGCAAACGCAGGATAAACCGGCGCAAACCAGTTGGCCTCGACGCGCGCATGTAGCGAATGCCAGACGAAATAGGCGACGATGATCCAGAACATCACATTGACCAGCGCGCGCGCCGGCAGCGCGCCGGCCCGGCGGCGAAGAAGCGCGTAGAGCCCCATCGCGCCGAGCATCCACACCAGCGGCGTCGCGAACGCGATCTGCGTCGGGATCAGTTCGGCGATGAAGACGGGCCGAAAATCCTCGATCCGCGCCCGCCCCATCTGCTTGATGAAAGACACCCAGTGGTGCTCGGCGTTCCACAGAATGACCGGTGCAAACAACGCTAGGGCAACGAGGCCAGCGAGATAAAGCCAGGGCGAGACCAGCCAGTGCCGCAGCTTGGGAACCGCGATCAGCCAGATCAGGATGGCGGGTCCGAAGAACAGTGCAGTGTATTTCGACAAGAGCGCGCAGCCGGCCGCTGCGCCGACCGCTAGCCACCACACGCCTCGGCCGGTCTGCAACACCTTGGCGAGCGCAAACAGCAGGAGACTGGACGCCACCAGGAGCGGCGCGTCCGGCGTCACGATCATGGTGCCGACCGCGGCCATCAGCGTAATGTTTAGGAGGATCGCCGACGAGGCGGCGACGCGCCGGCTGCCGAACAGGATGGCGGCGGCCTGGTAGATCGCCCAGCTCATCGGCAGCGCCAGCAGGATCGAGACCAGCCGCACGCCGAACTCGGTATCGCCTGCGATCAGGGTGCCGAGCCGGATCACCGCGGCAACCATCGGCGGATGATCGTAATAGCCGCCGGCAAGATGCTTCGACCACATCCAGTAATAGGCTTCGTCGAAGGTGATCGGCGTGAAAGCCGCGGCTACGAGCCGCAGCGCCACCAGCGCCAGGATCGCAAGACCCGTGTTGAGAGCAACGCGCGCCTCGTTCGAGTTCATTTTGGAGCGCTACCGGTCCTAATTGTATCAGGACCGGGCTCCAACTCGTTGTTTTGACCTTCCCACCACTCGTCGTCCCGCCCGCCACCCGTCATCCCCGCGAAAGCGGGGATCCAGTACGCCGGGAAGCCAGTAACCAGATCGAAAGGCGGCGGCGTACCGGATCGCCCGGTCAAGCCGGGCAATGACAGCGGAACGTGAGGCGCGCGCGTCATCCCATCATCCCTCTCGCGAACTGGTATCCACTTCGCTCGAAAACGCTATCGGTCATCGCTTGCGCCAGACGAACAGTCCGGACATGGCGTAGTTCCAGACCACGCCCATCAGCGCGCCGGCAAGCCCCGCGAGCCACCAGATCGGTTCCTGGTCGAAGACGGCGAACGCGACGCCGACATTAGCGAGCAGGCCGACGCCGCACACCAGATAGAACAGCAACAGACCGCGCAGGATCGCAAATCCCTTCAGCCGCTGGTCCCGATAGGTGAGGAAATTGTTCAGGATGAAATTGCTGGTCATGGCGACCAGCGCGCCAATGGCCTGCGCCTCAGCAAACGGGGCATTGAAGATTTCGTGCGCGATGAACAGCGCCACGAGATGGACGACAAGGCCGGTGCCTCCGACCATCGCGAACAACAGGAAACGCAGCGACACCACGTCCTGGGTCAGTTTCGCCAGCACCAGGCCGAGGAAATCCAGCGCCACCATGGAATCGAGCTTGCTCTCGCCGTGCTGGCGCGAACCGAAGGTGTAGGGAATTTCGATGGTGCGCAATTTGCCCTGCGCGGAGGCGACGATATCAAGCAGGATCTTGAAACCCTGGGTCGAAAGTTGCGGCGCCAGCTGCTCGAAACGGTCGCGGCGAATCATGAAGAAGCCGCTCATGGGATCGGCAATCTCGATCTTCAGCGCGCGCTTGGCGACCTCAGTCGCAAGCTGACTGGCCCCTGCCCGCTTTTTGTTGAAACTGTCGGCGCTGCCGCCCTCGATATAGCGGCTGCCGACGACCAGTTCCGCCTCGCCGCTGCGCAGCAGCGCCACCATCTTCGGCAGTTGTGCTTCGTCGTGCTGCAGGTCGGCATCGATCACCGCCGCATAGGGTGCGCTCGATGCCAGAATGCCCTCGATGCAGGCACCCGACAGTCCGCGTCGCCCGATTCGGCGGATGCAGCGGACGCGGGGATCCTTTCGCGCCAGCCCCCGCACCACTTCCCAGGTTCCGTCAGGGGAATTGTCGTCGACAAAGACGACTTCCCAGGCGATGCCGGCCAGCGTCGCCTCCAGCCGCCGGTACAGCACGGTGACGTTGTCGCGTTCATTGAAAGTCGGGACGACGACCGAAAGCTCAGGCAAACCGGCCTGCGACGGGGTTTCGGGGCCCGGTTTGATGGCGTCATTCATGGCCGCCAGCGTATATCCGCCGCCGCCCCACATGCCAAGGCGGGGGTTCCGGAACAGCCACTCAATGGGGGAAAACGGCCTTAAAAAAGCGTCTAAAATGCCAACGACCACGAACAGAGGGCGCGCGTACATCCGGCGCAGCCAATATTCATGGTCGTCCCAGCGTCGGAGCTTTGAAGCGTCAACATCGCCGTTAAATTAGATATGGGAACACCGCCCGCGTTCCGCAAGGGGCGGTCCGCCTCCTAATTCGGCACTTCCCGAATCACCGGCCCGCGCGGCGCTGGCGCCGCAGGAGCCGGCTGCGCCGGCGCCGGTTGCTGGCTGCTGGCCGGTTTGGCGGGTTTTCCATATTGGCCGATCGGCCCATAGGCGACGGCGGCCACCAGCACGATCGAAGCGACGATGGCTCCCAAAAGACCGGCGACTGACTGCGAATTCATACTCAACGTTCCCCTACGCCTGACCGGGAACTGATATCATGGAAAAAGCGGGTGGAGGAATAGTCCCTGCGTCGACCATCGAGAAAACCGGCCATCGACTCCGCCCTTCAAAATCTGACCACGCGAGCGCCGCGCAACCGACAAGCAAGAACCGCGATTAGATCGCAAACATGGCGGAGTCTCGACCTTTGATTTGCAGGGAATAGGGGAAGCAGATGTCGAATACAGATCAGGGCAAACCGGCCGGGAAATCCGGACGGCGCAACCGGAAGGGAGAGCGGGGAAAAAAAGCCGCTCCCCAAGAGAATCCGACGGTAAGTGCGACAGCGAGCCCGGCGCCGGTTGAGTTGCAAAGCCCGGATCAGGAAGCATCGCTGCAACCGGAGCCGGCGCACGCGGAAAGCCCGAAGGTCGATCAGCCTGCCGTCGACGAGCCGGTCGATGCTGTCGCCACGTCGCCCGAGCCGCACCCGGCCGCCGCGCCCTCGCCGGCCGAGCCCGCGCCGGCCGAGCCCGCGCCAGCCGAAGCCGCGTCGATCCAGTCCGCGCCAGTCGAACCCGCGGCGGAGTCAGCGCCGGTCAGTCTGCAGACTATTGCGAACGCCTATCGTGACTACACAAGGAAATCGCTCGAGGACTTCGGATCCTTTGTCGAGCAGCTCAGCGGCGCTCGATCGCTCGACAAGGCGATGATGGTTCAAAGCGAATTTGTGAAGCGGGCTTATGAGACGTCAGTGGCCGAGTCGCAGAAGATCTGCGAACTTCACAACCGGCTTGCCAAGCAAACCCTCGAACCCTTCAAGGGACTGACGGGCACTACGCGGGCGACGCACGGCAAGTCCTGAGGTTCGCGCGTTTCGGCGCAAATGCGTGAAAGCAAAGGACTCCGGTCTTCCGGAGCCCTTTCCTTGCGAAGCGCTACGCCTATGAGCCAGCGCCTTGGCTCTGGCCTCGCTTCGATGCCGGTCCAGTCCCGCGCATATAGTGTCGCTCCGGGCGGTAGCGGCCGGCCCACTTCCGCATGATCTTGCGGGTTAGAACCGTGGCCAATCAGGGCCGAGTTGGTTAACATCGCTCGGAGCCCTCCTCTTTTTCGAAGAGTCTTCCCAGTGAGCAAGCCCTCGAAGTCGACCGCAACCAGCAGCGGCAGCATCTATATCGGCATCGGCGGCTGGACCTTCGAGCCGTGGCGCGGCGTTTTTTATCCCGAGAAGCTCGCGCAGGCGAAGGAGCTGTCCTACGCCGCCTCGAAGCTGACCTCGATCGAGATCAACGGCACCTATTACGGTTCGCAGAAGCCGGAAAGTTTTCGCAAATGGGCGCGTGAAGTGCCCGACGGCTTCGTGTTTTCGTTGAAGGGACCGCGCTTCGCGACCAACCGTCGCGTGCTGGCGGAGGCCGGAGACTCCATAAAGCGCTTCTACGATTCCGGCGTGATGGAGCTTGGTGACCGACTAGGCCCGGTGCTCTGGCAATTCGCGCCGACCAAAAAATTCGACGCGGCCGATTTCGGCAAGTTCCTCGAACTGCTGCCGCGCAAACTCGACGGCCGCGCGCTGCGTCATGTCGTTGAGGTGCGGCATGACAGTTTCTGCGTGCCGGAATTCATCACCTTGCTGCGGCAATTCGAGACGCCGGTCGTGTTCGCCGAGCACGGCAAATATCCCGCGATTGCCGACGTCGTCAGCGATTTCGTCTATGCGCGGCTACAGAAGGGCAATGACGAGATCAAGACCTGCTATCCGCCAAAACAGCTCGATGCCTGGGCCAAGCGGTTTCAAGCCTGGGCCGCTGGCGGCGAGCCTGACGACCTGCCGCGCGTCGACAAGACCAAGCCGAAGAAGATGCCGCGCGACGTGTTCGCCTACGTGATCCACGAGGGCAAGGTGCGCGCGCCGGCCGGCGCGATGGAGTTGATCGAGCGGGTGAAGTGATCCTCAGTCGAGCTTGATGCCTGCCTCGCGGATCAGTTTCGTCCAGTTGTCGTATTCGGACGCGACGAAAGCATCGAGCTTGTCGTCCGGCAGATCCCACGGCTCCCCGCCGCTCTTCTCAAAGCGCTCCTTCAGCTCTGGCAGCGAGGCACGGATTTCCCGGCGCAGTTTGGCGATGGCCTCTGGTGGCGTCTTGGCAGGTGCAAATATCCCGAGCCAGGAATCGACGTCGAGGCCGGGCACACCGGCTTCCGACATCGTCGGTACATCAGGCGCCAACGGGCTTCGCTTCGACGACAGCACCGCAATGCCCCTCGCCTGCCCGGACTGCACGTAAGGCAGCCCGGCGGCAATCGAATCGAAGAACAGGTCGATGCGGCCCGCCAGCAGGTCGGTAAAGGCCGGCGGCGAGCCCTTGTAGGGCACCTCCAGGAATTTGACGCCCGCAGCCTTCATGAAGGCAGCCGCTACCAGTTGCTGACCGGTGCCGACGCCTGCCGTCGCGACCGAGATCGAGCCGGGATTGGCCTTTGCAGCGGCGACGATGTCCGCCAGCTTGCCGTGCGGCAAATCCTTGCGGCCGACCATGACGTAGCCGAACTTGTAGACCAGCGCGACCGGCACGAAGTCCTTGCGCGGATCGTAGCCGAGCTTGGAATAGAGCGCCGAGTTGAATGCCATGTTGGAGAGCCCGCCGACCACTAGCGTGTAGCCGTCCGGCTCGCTCTGGCTTGCGGCCTGTGTGCCGACGACGGTGCCGGCGCCCGGCTTGTTCTCGACCACAAAGGCCTGCCCCATCCGCTTCGACAGCGCATCCGCCAGATGCCGCCCAATCAGATCGTAGCTGCCGCCCGGCCCGATCGGCACGATGATCTTCACTGGACGGTCGGGATAACCCGACTGTGCGTGCGTTGCGGCAACGCTTAACACGACGAACGCGAACATCCATGCTAGCGAGCTGCAAATTCGGTTCATCGCTTTCCCCCCGTGACAACGGCCATCGACTGGCTCTTTCCCCGAACTATGGGATATGACGCCTCTATCGGCAATGCAGATGTAGCAATCGGTCGATCATTACCGTAGCCTTGCGGCAGCGACATAATGTCTGGATTGGTATGGCCCGCAGGACCAAACGCCTCTTCACCATCGGCTATGAGCAGACGCCGGCGAAGGCGGTGCTCGACGAGCTGGAAGCCGCCGGCGTCAAGCTTTTGGTTGACGTGCGCGCGGTGGCGGCGTCGCGTCGGCCCGGCTTTTCGAAGAATCAACTCGCGGCTGGCCTCGATGAGCGCGGCATTTCCTACCTGCACCTGAAGGGGCTCGGGACGCCGAAGGACGGCCGCGAGGCGGCGCGCAGCGGCAAGTTCGATCTGCTGCACCGGATCTACTCGTCGCACCTCAAGACGGTACAGGCGAAGGAGCAGCTTGACGAGCTGTCGGCGCTGGTGCGGAAGTCGGGGCCCGTGTGCATTCTCTGCTACGAGCGCGACCACACCCAATGTCATCGGCAATGGATCGCCGAAATCATCGAGGACCGCGACGGCGTGAAGGTGGAGAATCTGGTCGCGCCGCAGGTGTAGAACCGTAGCCCCGGGATGAGCGCAGCGACATCCGGGTCGACACGAACACCGGTCCCGGATATCGCTTCGCTCATCCGGGCTACGAGACGCTTACGCCTTGCCATCCAGCCGGAACGTTCCTTCCATCATCTTCACGCTGCTGCCACCGACGTGAATGGACGCAATTGCGTCGTTCTGCTTGCGGACGCGGGTCAGCAGCAGGCTCGGCCGGCCCATGTCGACGCCCTGCCCGATCCGCAATTTCACTTCACCATCCTTGGTAGGATCGAGATCGGCAAGCAGCGCCGCGCAGGCGGCCGTCGCGCTGCCGGTGGCCGGGTCCTCGGATAGGCCGCTGGCGCCGGGATGAAACATCCGCGCCTGCAAGTCGCAGGGTTTTTCGTCGGCCGGCACGTCGCGCGTATAGAAGTAGACGGCGTCGCTGCCGTCGCACGGAAAGGTTCTTGCGAACGCTGGAGCATCGGGCCTCGCCCGCCGCAGCGCCTCGCGGGAGGCCACTTCCACCGCGAGGAAGGCCAGCCCGACCGAGATGACCTGCGGCGGATGACGTTCGGTCTTGACGTCACTCGCCGACAACGAGAGACAGGCCGCCGCTTGTTCGACACTGACATGCGACATCCGTTTCAACGGCTGCGGCGCCGTGAATTCGGTGCTGACGACCCTGCCCTGCTCGGTCACGACCTCGACCGGCACGAGACCAGCCTCTTCCTCGAACAACAGCCGCGCCGGCGGCTTTTCGGCGAGCGTCGCCAGCACAAAGGCGGTGCCGACATTGGGATGGCCGGCGAACGGTATCTCCCGGTTCACCGTGAAAATGCGAACCTGCGCGTCGTTCGCGCTCTCGCGCGGCGGCAGCACGAAGGTTGTCTCCGAATAGTTGAACTCAGTGGCAATCGCCTGCATCTGTCCGGTCGACAGCCCGCCGGCATCGAGTACGACGGCCAGCGGATTGCCGCCGAAGGCGCGATCGGTGAAAACGTCAACGGTGATGTATCGTCGTTGCATGTCGCTATCCCTTTATCCCAGCCGCCACACGGCCATCGGCCGCTCATAACCCCTGACCTCCACCTCGCCGAGCGAGACGGCATCGCGGCACGCTTCGCCGAGCGCGTCGCGAACCGCCTCCGAGATCAGGAATTGCGAGTTGAAGTCCTTGTTAAGCGCTTCGAGCCGCGAGGCGAAGTTCACGGTGTCGCCGATCACCGTGTATTCCTTGCGCCGTGGCGAGCCGATATTGCCGGCGACGACTTCGCCGAGGTGAATGCCGATGCCGATGCGCAGCGGCCAGCTCGTCGCTTCATTGGCCCGCGCATTGGCCTCCAGCATCTCGCGCGCCGCGGCAACCGCCCGGTGCGCCGGGTCCGACGCATGGAGGGGCGCTCCGAACAACGCCAAAAATCCGTCACCCAGAAACTTGTTCACGATGCCGCCGTGGCGGTCGAGAATGTCGACCAGCACCGCAAAGGCGCCGTCGAGCCGCTCCACCACTTCCTGCGGCGTGCGGGTGCGCGCGCCGGCGGTGAAGCTGCGGAAATCGACGAACATGACGGCGACCCGGCGGATGTCGCTGTCGGTCTTGGCGCCCTCCGCCATCAGGCGTTCGACCACCTGCGGCGAGACGTGCTGGCCGAACAAATTGGTGATGCGGTCGCGCGCGGTAGCGGCCTTGATGCTCGCCTCGAACTGTCGCCGCAACTGATGGCCGACAGCGCCAGCGAGCATGCCGCAGATCAGAATGATCAGACTGCGCGCGGCGTGGTAGTAAATGCTGGGCTCGGCGTCGCCTGTCGCCGGATGATAGAACATCGCCATGCAAAACAACTGAACGGCGGCGACCGCGCCGGTGAAGGTGGAGAGCCAGAAATCCAGCCTCAGCGTGGAGAGAATGATGAAGATGAAATAGACCATCGGCGTCACAAAGCCGAGCGCCGCGACTGATCCCATGCTGTTGATGTGCAGCGCCAACGCGATCGTCGGCATCGAGGTCTCGATCAGCGCACCGAGGTAGCGGCGGACTATGGGTAGGTCGCGACCCTTCTGCATGTGGCGGGTGATCTGGCCATGCACCCACAGTTCGAACAGGACGAACGGCACGAGGATCGCATAGAGGTATTCCGGCTTCAGATTGCCGTGCCAGACGCGGCTGACTGCTTCGGGCGCAACCAGGTACACCGTCCCAAGAATGATGGCGAGCAGTGCGGTGGTTGCGATCAGCGCCTTGATTCGCAACAGCTCGGTCATCATGACCTCATGCATCAACGCGCGCTGGAAGTCAGCCGACACGCCTGTGTCTAGATCGCTCTTCCCCATGCCCCAGAACCCTGCCATCGAAGCCCCTTGTCATTCTGGGGCACGCGTCAGCGTGAACCCGGAATCTCGAGATTCTCAGATGTGCGATAGCACATAATAGTTCGGCGCTTCGCGCCGCCCCGAAATGACTGCAAGATATAGCCTCAATCGAGCGTGCGACGGAAGCGCGTCACGGCGATCGTCATCGCCACCAGCATCAGTACAATGAGTGCAATCGTGTCGTATTGCAGGTTGGAAGGAGCCGCACCCTTTAGCATGATGGCGCGGACGATGCGGATGTAGTGAGTCAGCGGCAGCGCCTCGCCGAGATACTGCGCCCACACCGGCATGCCTGCGAACGGAAACATGAAGCCGGACAACAGAATGCTCGGCAGGAAAAACATCATCGACATCTGCATCGCCTGCAACTGGTTCTGCACGATGGTGGAGAAGGTATAGCCGATCGACAGGTTGGTGGTGATGAACAGCGTCGTCAGCGCCGCCAGCAGCGCCACGCTGCCGAGAATCGGCACCCCAAACAGCAAGGTCCCGATGCCGACGATCAGCGAGGCCTGGATGAAGCCGACGATCACGTAAGGAATGATCTTTCCGAACATCACCTCCACCGGCCTGATCGGCATCGACAACAGGCTCTCCATGGTGCCGCGTTCGATTTCGCGCGTCACCGACAGCGCGGTGAAGATCAGCATGGTCATGGTCAGGATGGTGCCGACAAGGCCCGGCACGATGTTGAGCCGCGATTCCGCGGCCGGGTTGTAACGAGCATGTGCCCTGATCTCGAACGGCATCGCGGGCGGATCGCCGATGTGAAGGTCGTGCGCGAGTGCGGTCTGCACCACCGCACCGAGCGTGCCCAGCGCGGAGCCTGCCGCGACCGGATCGGTCGCGTCGGCCGCGACCAGCAGCGCCGGACGGTCGCCGCGCCGCACCGCGCGCTCAAAGCCGCGTGGGATCTCGACCCCGAACAGCACCTTGCCCGACTGCAGGAGATCGTCGAACTCGGCGACGCTGTGTACTTCGCGGGTGAAGCGGAAATATTTGGTATTCTCCAGCGCCTTCAGCACCGAGCGCGCCAGATCGCTGTCCTCCTGGATCAGCACCGCCGTCGGCAGGTGGCGCGGCGTGGTGTTGATGGCATAGCCGAATAGCAGCAGCTGCATCACCGGGATCATCACGATCATCGCGAACGAGACGCGGTCGCGGCGGAGCTGGATGAATTCCTTGACCAACATCGCATAGCTGCGCCGCCAGAAGCCGAAAGCAGGCTCCGGCACGCTCCGATTTTGGCTGGCAGCATCGGTTGCACTCATTGGAAATTGTCCTTTGAGCGGTTCATGAGATCGATGAACACGTCTTCCAGCGAAGGCTCGCTGTCCTCCCAGCGCCATCCCCTCTTATAGCGATAAGGCGCGATGGTTGCCTCAAGCGCGGATTTGTCGCGCCCGGAGACGTGCAGACTGGTACCGAAGGGCGCCACCATGTCGACGCCCGGCTTTCCGGCAAGCTCGGCCGCAAGCCCGTTGAGGTCGTCGCCGGAAACCGTGTAGGTCGACAACGCCGATTTCGCGATTACCTCGTCCACCGTGCCGTGCGCCAGCAGGTGACCGTAGGCGATGTAAGCGATCTCGTGACAGCGCTCGGCCTCGTCCATGTAGTGAGTGGAGACCAGCACCGTCAGCCCTTCGGCGGCGAGCGCATGGATCTCGTTCCAGAAATCGCGCCGCGCCTTGGGATCGACGCCGGCGGTCGGCTCGTCCAATAGCAGCAATTGCGGATTGGGCAGCGTGCAGGCGCCGAGCGCCAGCCGCTGCTTCCAGCCGCCGGACAGCTCGCCGGCAAGCTGCTCCTCGCGGCCGTTCAGGCCGATCCGCCGGATCATGTCACGTGCGGCGCCGCGCGCGTCGCGCAGGCCGTAAAGCCGCGCGACGAATTCGAGGTTCTCGCGCACCGACAGATCCTGATACAGGCTGAAGCGCTGCGTCATGTAGCCGACCTGGCGCTTGATCTTGTCGGCGTCGCGGCGAATGTCGTAGCCGAGGCAGGTGCCCTCGCCGGCATCCGGCGTCAACAGCCCGCACAGCATGCGGATCGTGGTGGTCTTGCCGGAGCCGTTCGGGCCCAGGAAACCGT
This sequence comes from Bradyrhizobium sp. 157, assembly GCF_023073815.1. Classification (NCBI taxonomy): domain Bacteria; kingdom Pseudomonadati; phylum Pseudomonadota; class Alphaproteobacteria; order Hyphomicrobiales; family Nitrobacteraceae; genus Bradyrhizobium; species Bradyrhizobium sp. 157. Next base: position 159,745 of record NZ_JADPKF010000090.1, read on the forward strand.
AGATCGAGCCGCGCCTCACCTGCATCGAGAGATCATGCACGACCTCGCGGCCGCCGAACGATTTTGAAAGGCCCTCGACGTTGATGGCAATATCCGCGCCAGATGTCGTCAAAACCGAATTCATCTCTTCTCCGCTACCGGCGTCCGGGCGTTGAGGAATACGCTGATCGGCTGACCGACACGCAGCGCGTCTGGCCGGCTCGGCCGTGCCTGGATCAGGTAGACCAGCTTGTTGCGCTCATCGAGGCTGTAGATGACCGGCGGGGTGTATTCCGCCGTCGTCGCGATGAAGTAGATTTTTGCGGTGAGATCGGCCGCGCAATTGTCGCAGGTCACCTTCACCTCGTCGCCGATCGCAAGCTTCGGCAGCTCCGTCTCCGGCACAAAGAAGCGAATCTTCATGTTGCCGGGCGGCATGATCGACAGCACGGGCCGCTGCGCCGGCACCATTTCGCCTTCGCGGAAATAGATCTGCTGGATGGTGCCACCGACCGGCGCAAAGCCGCTGCGCCGCGCCAGCCGGGTCTGCGAGGTGTTGACGCGGGCTTCCGCGACGCGCAACGCCGAGGTCGCCGAATCGAGGTTGGCCTGCGTGCCGGAGCCGGTCTTGCTCAGCGACGCCGCGCGATCATAGGTCTGCTGCGCGTTGGCAAGCGTGGCCTTGTTCTGATTGAGGTCGGCCTGTTGCAAATCGTCGTCGACGGAATAGAGGAGATCGCCGGGCTTGACCTCGTCCCCCTCCCGCACGTTGAGCTTGATGACGCGGCCGCTTTCATCGGGGCTGACGAAGATCATGTCCGCCTCCACCCAGCCCTGAAAGCCCGGATCCCTGCGCTCCTTGCAACCGGCGAGTACGGTGGCCAGCGCCAGCGCGGCCAGGATCGTTATCGTTCGCGACGAAGTCATGCTGTTCTCCGTTCGCCAAAGATCAGATCGAGGTGCACCCGAAACATTTCGAGGGCATCCAGTGGCGCATGTCTGCTGAAAAGGCTCTGCCAGATCACGGCGATGAGCGCCGGCGCCACCATGATTTGTGGAAACCGCGCCAGGTCCTTATGTTGAATCTCGCCGCGCGCGATGCCGAGTTCGATCAGCGCACGCATGCCAGCGAGGCCTCGCGACACCACTTCGCGGTAGTAGAAGTCGGCGACCTCAGGAAATCGCGGGCCTTCGGCAACGATCAGCCGCACGAGGTCGCCGCGCCGCGTGGTCGCTACCTCCTCGATGAAGGTTTTGGCGAAACCCTCAATCATGTCGCGCACCGATGCTCCGGGCTGCGGCGGCGTCGCCCACAGGCGGGTCACCAGCGGCACGATCGCGGTCCGGATCAATTCCTCGAACATCGATTCCTTGTCCTTGAAGTGCAGATAGATGGTGCCCTTGGCCACGCCCGCGCGTTTGGCGATGTCGTCGAGCCTCGTCGCCGCAAATCCGCGCGCAATGAACTCCTCCATCGCCGCCTCGATGATGGCCCCGCGCCGCTCGGCAGCGCGTTCGGCGCGGCTGGAGGCCGGCAGCGGCTTCGAGGACGCCGACGACTTCGCCCCGGTCCGGCGATTGACCGGCTTCGAAGCTGATTTCCTGGCGGTTTTGGTAGCTTCTTTTGTCATGTGCCAGTTATGACTGACTGGTCAGTCACTGTCAATTCGAACCAGAGGGCGGCTCTTCACATGGGCGTGACCCGGGCTGGAGATCCCCTCGATCGCGCTGCCCTTCGGATGATGTTGCGCCTCGCCAAAGCAGCGTCACATCCCATACATGCGGGATGTCGCTGTGGTCCTTCCACGGTCATTGCAAGCGCCACAACAGGTCGTCATGCTCCGCGAACGCGGGGCATCCAGTACGCCGCGGCCTATGGGTTTGATCATTGACGTCTCTGGAATACTGGATCGTTCGCCGGAGCCTGTCATCGGGTGCGCGTTCGCGCGACCCGTTGGCGGACGATGACGGTGAATGTGCGTCAGCGTTCTCGCGGCGCACTGCTCCGAGCTTTTCATCTTGGTGTCCCCTCCTCGAGAACGAGGGTGCAGGGAATGCCGGGTGCCCTTCATCCTGAGGAGCCCGCGGAGCGGGCGTCTCGAAGGACGTAGGCCACAGACGGGGCCTCATGGTTCTCCCGGCGATGCGAAGCATCGTCCGGAGACGCGCGGAGCCTGTCATCGGGCCGCGCTACGCGCGCACCCGTTGGCGCTCCTCACCATCAGGGGCTTATGACACAATACGTTTAGCCGAAGGCGTCATCCGCCGGCGCACCTCACGTAAAATGGCGGATTACGCTTCGCTAATCCGCCCTTAACCAACCAGCAACTCCGACTTTTCGATCGGCCCACTCACCCCTTGCGCATTTTGCTGAGCAGGTAGTTGTCGTAATAGTTCTCCGCGATCTGCGTATAGAAGAGCACTTCCTTCATGTACGCGTCGTGGCTCTCCTTGGTCTTCTTGAACAGCGCGCTCTTCTCGGCGATCTCGTTCAGATGGTCCTGCGTGGCCTTGTAGCAGGCTTCCAGGACCGGCTGCGGAAACGCGCGCAGCTCCGCTCCGTTGGCAACAAGCCGCTTCAGCGACGCAGGATTGACGCTGTCGTATTTTTCGATCATCCACGCGCCGGCTGCCGAAGCGGCCTGGTTGAGGATCGCCTGGTATGGCTTGGGAAGCGCATTCCATTTCTCCTCGTTCACGGCCATGTGCAGCATGGCCCCGCCTTCCCACCAGCCGGGGAAATAGTAGTACTTCGCCACCTTGTAGAAGCCGAGCTTCTCATCATCGTAGGGACCGACGAACTCCGCGGCATCGATCGTCCCTCGCTCGAGCGCCGGATATACGTCACCGCCCGCGATCTGCTGCGGCACGACGCCGAGCTTTGCCAGCACATGGCCACCCATGCCTGCGATGCGGAATTTCAGGCCTTTGAGATCGTCGACGGTCTTGATCTCCTTGCGGAACCAGCCGCCCATCTGCGTGCCGGAATTGCCGCACAGAATCGCATGCGCCTTGAAAGGCTTCAGCGCCTCGTTGCAGAGATCAGCGCCGCCGCCGAACGTCCACCAGGAATGCTGATGGCGATGGTTCATGCCAAACGGCGCGCCGGTCGCATAGGTCAGCGCCGGCTCCTTGCCGATGTAGAAATAGAGCGGCGTCTGCGCGATCTCGACGGTCGCGGAGGTCACCGCATCAAGCGCCTGCAGGCCGGGCACGATCTCGCCTGCCGCAAAGGTTTGAATCTGAAACTTGTTGTCGGTGGCATCAGCCACGTACTTCGCAAAGGTCTGCGCGGTGCCGAAGATGGTTTCGAGCGACTTCGGAAAGCTCGAGGTCAAACGCCACTTGATCTCGGGCGCTGCTTGCGCGATCGCAGGTGCTGCAACCAGCGTCGTCGCGCCGACCACGGCGCTGCCTTTGAGGAACGTACGGCGTTTCATGATGTGCTTGCTCCCTAAAATGAAAGTCGATTGGCGTCGGGGCAAAGCGGCCTTCCGCCCGTTTGAGCTCATCATAACGGACATGGAGGCATGCGTGGAAGCACAACCTCACCGTCATCAGGCGGATTGTCGCTTGAACCGCCTCAATCGGACCAGCATTATTTGTCCCAGGGGCGCCGTCTTCTGAGCGCCCTCTCTTGGGAGGTACAGATGAAAGCATTCACATTGGGTGCGGCGATCGCGCTTGCGTTTTCCACCGCCGCCTACGCGCAAGCACCAACATGGACCGTTCCGTCCGAAAGCCAGCGCTGTCCGTCGAAATGGGGCGCGGCCGACGAGCGCGGTTCGGCCAATCACCAGAAGCCGGCGGCCGTGTTGAACGCCGCGAAATTGATCAAGACCGGCGAGGTGATCGAGCTGGCTCACGTGCTCGGTCCGAGCATGGCGTTCTTCGGAACGCGGCGCTTCGACATGCATACCAAGCGCACGTTCATGAACCAGTTCTCCAACATGCGCGGCTCGAATGAGGAGATCATCATCACCGAGCTTGGCCAGGTCGGCACGCAGTTCGACGGCTTTGCGCACCAGACCCATCTCAATAGCTGGTACAATTGCCAGAAGGTCGACGAGAACGCCGATCGCTCTGGCTTCAAGAAGTTCGGCATCCATAATGTGGGAACGCTGTTCACGCGCGGCGTCCTGATCGACGTCGCAGGCTTCAAGGGCGTCGACATTCTGGGCGACAATTACGAAATCACGGTGGAAGATCTTGAGGGCGCCCTGAAGAAGCAAAACCTGACGCTGCAGCCCGGCGATGCGGTGATCATTCATACCGGCTGGGGCAAGCTCTACGGCAAGGACAACCCGCGCTACGTGAAATCCTGCCCGGGTATCGGCGTGCCGGCCGCGCTCTGGTTAGCCGCAAAGGACCCGATGCTGCTCGGCGCCGACAACTGGCCGGTCGAGGTCGCACCCAACCCCGACAAGCAATTGTCGCTTCCGGTGCACCAGATTGCGCTCGTGGTGAACGGCATCCATCTGCTGGAGAACCTCAAGCTCGACGAGCTCGCGCAAAAGGGCGTCGGCGAATTCGCCTTTGTGATGCAGCCGCTCAAGATTCAGGGCGGCTCGGGCTCCACGGTGTCACCGATCGCGGTAAGGTAGTACGGGCTCTCCGATCTCCGCGAAACCCGGTGCTTCGGAGATCGCAACCCACGATCACGCCCCGGGCCTCAGCGTGATGTCCGCTCTGGAAGCAGCGGACATCACGAAGGGCGCATATCGTGTCCCGCCTCTCTCAACTGATCGAACTCGCCGGGATGATAGATGGCCCCATCGGGCGTCACAATCTCGACGTTCCAGCAACCGTCCGACATCAGCTCCTCGGCCTTTTTCAACGCGGCTGGAACCGACTCCCGGTTAAGAGTTACGTTCCCCGCCGTATCCTGCCCTGTAATCAAAAACCTCATATGACCGGCTCCCCGCGGCAAGCTGGCCACCATTCTGGCCTGAAGCGTATTTGCGTCAAGAGGGTCGCTCGAGCTTCGGTTCTGATCGAACCGAAGCTCGAGATTTTTGTTTTGGCGCGCCTGTCCGAGCGAACCGGGCTACTCCTCGGTCGGTCCCGGAAGGAGACGACGCAGGCGCTGAGCTTCTTGCCATGTCGCAAGAACTGCCTTGCCAAAGCGAGCGAGCCTGGTTGCGGAGTGCACGAGGATGAGTGTGATCATGGCTGCCGGCCCGCCTTAACAAGCAGACGCCCGGTCTGACGCTCGGCGTCGTCAGGCAGTTTAAGTCCGCGGGCGGCAAGGTACCGCTCGACGACACGGTCGGCCCGTCGCTGACGGGCTTCGATTTGAACGCGCAACAATCGGGTTAAAAACGAGGCTTTTCTGGTCGGGGCAGAAAACCAGCCCCCAGCGGTGAGTATGTTCGCCATGGATGGCTCCTTTATCGGAGTTGTCCTTGGGCGAATCTCCTTCCCTGGTTCAGAGATAGATATTGGTACCAACAAATGCGAGACCAAATACCTCGCAACGATGCATCAATTTTGCACCTCGCCGCGCAAAATGCCCGGCGCAATCACATGGCTGTAATATCAAATACGCATGTCCGCCGATTCCAAAGCGAATCATCGATGCTGCGAGATCACTGGGCGGAGTGTGAGTCGCGAGCAGCTCACTTCGCGAACGGGTTCACCCAGCCTCCTCGGCCGGCCGGCGCGCGCGGCGGATAGGCCATCTCGAGATAGTTCAGCACCACGTCGCGATCCTTGTCGTCGAGCGGCGGCATGTTATGGCGGCGGATCATCAGGTTGATCGAATCCTCCCACTGCGCGCGCGTCATGCCCTGCTGCGCCACCAGGCGGAAACCGTGGCAGGCGGTGCAGGCGTAGAAGGTCTCGTCCCGACCGGGACCTGCGGGAAACTGCTCCGGACTTTCCTCGCGTGGCGCAAACGTTGTCTGCGCCATGGCCGGCGCGATCCAGAGCGCGCCGGCCATCGCGAACCACACCAAGCGCTGCATCATCCGACCAGCACGGCGATGCGGTGCATGGCGTTGCCGCCATAGCCTTGCGGATTCCAGAAGCCGGCCTGATGCGGCTGCATCGCGCCCTTGGAGTCGGTCGCACGCGCCCAGATCTCGAAATAGCCGTCACTCGGCAGTTTCAAGGTCGCGGTCCAGCGCTGCCAGTCATATTTGTTCTTCGGTTTTTCGAGCGTCGCCCGCTGCCAACTCGCGCCGAAATCGGTGGAGATATCAACCTGCTTGACGGTGAGATCGCCGGCCCAGGAGGCGCCGCGCAGCTTCAGCTCTTTGGTGCCGGCCGCGAACTTCGCCCCGTTCGCAGGATTGGTGATGATCGAGCGCACCGGCATCGATTCCAGAATGCGGAAGTTTGCCGGATCGGCCTTGCCGCCGGGCACCATCGGCTTAATGGGGAGGCGGTAGGAAAATTCCGTCATGCCGGGGCCGTCATGCTCGCGGTCGCGGATGGTGATGCGCGTCAGCCACTTTTGCGAGGCCGAGCCCGTCCAACCCGGCACGATCAGGCGCACCGGCCCGCCATGGATGTTCGGCAGCGGCTGGCCATTCATGCCCCACACGATCATCGTGTTCGGGTCCATGGCCTTCTCGATGCGCACGCCGCGCGAGATGGTCGGTTTGCTGGCATCGCCCGACAGATGAAAATCGGCCGCATAATGCGCGGTGTATTTTGCGGATGGCTTCAGGCCCGCCTTCTTGAGCAAGTCGGCGAGCGGCACGCCGGTCCATTCGGCGCAACCTGCCCCGCCATTGGTCCACTGGTTGCCGCGCGCCGGCGGTGAGAACTGTGAGCGGCCGTTGCCGCCGCATTCCAGCACCATGCGCCGCGTCGCGGCCTTGTGTTTCGATTTCAACTCGCCGAGCGTGATCTCGAGTCTGTTATTGACCTCGCCATCAATGGTAATCTTCCAGGCGTCGGGATCCTTCGTCTCCTCGGGGACCTGCCCATTGTTGCGGATGTAGAATTTCTCGATCGGCGTGGTGTCGTCGTCGAGCAGGCTTTCGGGCGTCTCGGCGACCAAGGGCCGCTCGCCGAGCACGACCAGGCCTTCGTGCTTGCCGGGATATTTCAGGTATTGCGGTCCCTTGGCCGGTGCGGCGGCCGACGGGGGCGCGGCGGCCGGAGCGGCCTGCGCATGGGCCTGAGGGATTCCGCCGTCGTTGCGTGAGAGCGGCATCGCGCCTCCGATGACGGCGCCGATCGCAGCCAGCCCCGAACTGCCCAAAAATCTGCGCCGGCTGGTATTGAAATTGTTGCCATTGGGCGCGTCGCGCCCGGACTCCCGCGCCATGATATCCTCCCTCATTGCCCTATGCCGGGCTTTTTGGCCGCAGTTCCCTTCGAGAAACCCGGCTGGCGGGAGTATTCGCGTTTTGCGGCCTTGCCGCAAGACGGCCTGGAGGAGCCGCCGCGCACGATTTGCAAATGCCCCATCTTCGGAGCGCCGCCAGGAAAATCCGTCCGGCATTGGCGTCAATTTGTCGCTCGACACGGCCCACAAACCTTGCGAGATTCCGAGATGCGACCGCCGCACACGGAAGGCGGGACATGCTTGTCGTCAGACTTGCATTGCTCGCAACTCGATTGCGGAGTTGTGACTTTGTCTGCCAGGCAGACAGTCGGGCGTAATTCGCGCCTTCGAAGTGCCGGCGATGTACTGGCAGCAATCATCATCACCGGTCGCTGAGGGCAGGTATCGCCCGTCTATCGAGGCATCGCCCGATAGCTGCCATGTCAAAGTTGGAAACAGCGGAGACCTGCCATGACTAGTATCGAAGAAGCTCCGAGCAAGCTCGTTCTGAAAGCAGGCTCGACCACGCTTACGTTCGACAAGGATTCCGGCAAGGCGATACTGCAGAAAAAAATATTGCTGTGGAACAAGAAGCCAGTCGAGTTCCCGCTCTCCGAAATCGACGACATCGCGGTGAAGTCGGACGTGGACGGCCTTTCAGGCGCGGAAATCCACCACAGCGTCACGCACAGGCGCAATGGCGAGATCACCGTCCTGACCACCGAGGAAGCCAAGGACGCTGCCGAGACGGTCAAGAAGCTGCGTGGATTTGTCGGACTGCAGAGTTGAGGCGCAGGACGGCCACTGCTCGGTATCCGCTCTTGTGCGGACTTGATGTGCCCTACCCCTCACGCAAAGGGGCGAGAAGGGGTAAAACGTTACACGGTCACATCCAAGGAGCAACACCATGACCCCACACATACCCGAGGAAGATTCTACCAGGTTGATCGACAGGAATCCCTTCGTAATCGTGGCCAACACGATGCCGCCTCGAGATCCTGATGAAGACGATGAAGACGAAGAAGACGAAGAGGAAGAGGACGAAGAAGAGGGCGCAAACGAAGCGCCGGTCGTACGCGAGCCGGACGAAGACTAAGCGAGATGTTTTAGACAGCCTGGATTTCGGAACCAGTCGGCGCGCTGGCCCACTGGAGTGCGCAGCGAACGCCCGCCGACCGCTCTGAACTGATCGGTCGACTGCTCTAGATGTGAAACTTCAGCCCGTCGATCTTGTCGACCACCTTGCGCTCAGCGCGCATCGCGAGCCCGTCCAGATTGAGTCGGCACGGATCACGCCTTTACCACCTCAAAGCTCCGGGTGAGCGATGCGTGCTGTGGCCCGCTCTTTTATTGCTGGGGCATGTCAGCGGTGCTGACACGAGATGCTGCTCCAAACGTCTACGCCGCGCCTCGTGACCTTCGTAGTGACACCTCCGGAAATAGGGCGTAGTCAAGCATTGCACTGATCACGGCCTCAGCGTCGTGGGCATAGCCCTCGAATGACACCGGGAACGACGACCGGTTCGTCGAACAACTAGAAGCGGTGTTTTGGCATAGACCAAATATCGTCTGATCAGCGCCGAGCAAGGCGCAGGATTCCAATCGCGAAAACGCGCAGGGCTGCGATAAACAAACTCAAGGGGGCGCTCTCAAAGAGGAGGATCGCCATGAAACGTCGCGCAACATTGCTTTTTGCAGTCGCACTTGGCGGCGTTGCTGCCGTAGTTACCCCTGCCAGAATTGCTGCGGCTGAGCCTGACAGCCAGATCACCATCCTCTACGACGCTTTCGGCAGCGATGCCGCGATGAAGAAGGATTGGGGTTTCTCCGCGCTCGTGGAAATCTCCGGCAAACGGATCCTGTTCGACACAGGCAACGATCCAGACATCTTCGCGACCAACATCAAGGCAAAGGGTATTGACCTCACGAGCATCGATTTCGTGGTTCTGTCACACCGCCACTCCGATCACATGGCCGGCTTGAACCATGTTCTGAGCGTGAATCCAACGGTGAAGATCTACGCACCTAGGGAAGGATTCGGAATCTATGGCTCGTCGCTGCCATCGAGTTTCTACCGAAAGGACGAATCCTTGCCGCCCGCGATGCGTTACTACGATGGCAGGCCGCCGGAAGTCATGAAGTTCGGTACCGCGTGGCAGGGAGCCAACATCGAGCTTATCGACAAAACAACGGAAATCGCCCCGGGCATTACGTTGCTCGCACTTGTGTCCGACACGCCCGGCACGAAGGAACTCAAGGAGTTGTCCCTGGCCATCAACACCTCGGACGGCATTGTGCTCGTGGTCGGCTGCGCGCACCCTGGGATCGAAAAGATCGTCGAGGCGGCGACAGCGATCAATCCCAGAATTCGCTTGATCGCCGGCGGTTTCCACCTCGTCGTCGCATCGGACGAGATCATTGCCAAGGCCGTGGCAGCGCTCAAGGAAACGTTCAAGGTCGAGAACATCGCTCCGGGCCATTGCACCGGTGAGCCGACATTTGCAGCGTTGAAGCAGGCCTACGGCGATCGATACCTTTATGCGGGTGTTGGCACCTCGCTGCCGTTGGCGCCAGGCACGGGTTCTGTTGGGCGCCGTGGCGAGGGACCGGCGCTCCAGGAAGATGATCTGGCCACCTATCGGAAGCTGGCCCGCCGCGAAGACCCCTTCGGTATCCTTCGGGCGCGGCAACCACGTATGAGGCATTCGAACCTATGAAGCCAGCCACCTGAGCAACGATCAAATGGACATGGCGCTCCCGGACATATCGCACTGCGCTAGCTGTGGAACCTTAGCCCGTCGACGATCTTGTCGATCACCTTGCGCTCGGCGCGCATCGCAAGCCCGACGAGATTGGTGTAGTCCGCGTTGTCAGGCATCAAGCCCGCCGGGATGAACCGGCGGGCTCTGCTGTGTTCGGGTTGATATATTTCAGCCTATGCTGCGCTCTTTGCAGGCGCCGCAGCTCCGGTCACGCCGATCTGGTTCAGCAATGTGAGCATGTCGAAATAGTGCGTCGCGCTCCTGACCTTTCCACCTTCTACCTGGAAGATTTCGCAAGCTGGCACTTCGATCGGCTTGTTCGATGCCGCAATGGCACCGGTCGGCGTCTGCAGCGGCCCGGTGTGAACGCCCTTCCACTTCCATATGAGTTCCAAGACGACGCTATCGTTGCTGACAAACTCGCGGATGAATGTCCCCTTCGAGTCGGGGAATGCCTGGGCCCAACCCTCGAGCGCTTCGATGATCTGACCCGAGCCCTCCAAGCGACGGCTCGTTGCCTTTTCGTCATACACGGCGTCGGCAGCCAACAAGCCTCTCATCTCGTTCCAGTTCTTGTTGTTGTATGCGGTAACGGTGGCTTTTGCGATTTCAATGACGTCCGCCATAGCTGATCCTCCAACTGGCGCCAAAGACACGCGGCGCCACAAGCAAACCATGCTCGCTCTTGGCGCGGCGGTCGGGCGCAGAGCACCGCTCCCAGCCGCTCACTTTGTCTTGTGCGTGGCGAGAAAGGTTCAAGTCCTTGCATTCGACGCGCCCAAGAGAGGGGTGGTAGCCAGTAAAATAATCGGCTCGCACGGCACGCTGGTAACTGGTACTCAAGTGGGCGTCGCTGCCGCGTGCAATTCGCACCACCGGCTCCGATGTGCACGCCGATTGGCATTGAGTTCAGCGCAACCGATTGCTCACGCATCGTTCGGAACGCCGCGGTTGGTGGCATCATGCGTGATCTTGACTATCGTGGGCCGGGGCGCAGTTCATCAGAAGCCGCGCCCGGCGCAGGCCAGACGCATTCCTATTCTCAGCGTGCGTCGACCCTGTAAGCCACAACAGTGCCCTCCATCATCATCGGGATGATGACGATCCCATCCGGTCCCATCCCGAGGTCGGCGCTCCCCTTGGCGAGTGGAAGAAGGCGCGTCGCTGTGCCATCGTGCGCGATGCGGAATAGCCCGCCGGTCATCCAATCGGTCGCAAGATAGCCGCCCTTGCCATCGGGTTCGACGCCGTCGAGATTCCCGACTGGTGTCGTGCTACCTAGATCGGACACTTTCTTCGTCGCGAGGTCGACCGCCTTCATGCGGCCGGGCACCTTCGTTGAGAAGTCCGGGGCCATCTTGCCCCACGACGCAACCACAAGCCGGCCGTCCTCGACGAGGAGCCCGTTCGGATTTTCGAGCGCGTCATCCTGCATCAGGAGAGACAGCTTGCCCCGGTCGAGCACCCAAATGCTGTTGGATACCATATCGGAAGCGTAAATCCGTCCACTCTTGTCAGCCGCGAGGTCATTCAAGAACTTGGATCCGGGTGCCTCGAACCGGTTCAGGACTTCGCCCTTGGCGGGGTCGATTTCCGCAATCCGGTCCACATCTGCGACGTACAGCTTGCCACCGGCAAGCGCGAGCCCGGTCGGACTGTCTAGTCCCTTGATCCACTCGATTGTTACGACCTTTCCATCCGGCCCGAGTTTTGAAACGAAGCCGTTGCCATCCTTCTTCATCGCATCGCCGTTGACGTTCGACACATAGACGGCCCCCGCAGCTCGGTCGAATACCGCCGATTCGGGGTTCTTGAAGCCACTCGCCTCCCACAGCTTCTGAGGTTCCGCGGCGCCGGCGCTGAAGGTAAGAACAGCTAACATTAATGCGGAGAGCTGAGGTGTCCTCATGGTAGCCTCCTCGTGCTGCCCCGACGAACGAACAAGCCTGTCACGGCAAGTGTTCCTCGGCTTTTCTCTTAAATTGCAGCGCCGGGTTAGACGGGCAGATCAGCGTCTTGCGATGAGCTCGACTGTTGGCGCGGCGAGCACTGCACCAACGATGTCTGGTCCGACGATTGACTTACCAAGTCAACTCAGCGGTTAGCGCGGCGGCTGCTTTGAGGTCACCCTTCAACGAGGCCGCCATGGCACAATGCCCGGCCAACAGCTCAGGCTTGCTCGAAACGCCTAGCTGTGAAACTTCAACCCATCCACAATCTTGTCGATCACCTTGCGCTCGGCACGGACAGCGATCCCGACGAGATTGAGCTCGGCGCGGATTACGCCCTTGACCACCTCACGGTTGGCGGCGTCATGCGTGGTCTTGAACATGTCCTCGGTATAGACCGCAGGCGTGACGTTGCGCGCAAGCGAGCGTTCCAGCGCGCGGGACAGCGCCGGGCGGTCGGCGCCGTAGACCAGGATCGGCTGGCCGATCAGCGATAGATATTTCGTGCCCGATGCGTCGCCATAGGGCTCGCCGATACATTCGGGAAACGCTGCGGCAATGCCGCCCGCAAGAAAGGAGGCGACGTTGAGCTTCTGCCAGGTTTCGAGATCGGTCCGGATCACGATCGCGATCTTGGTGTCGAATTGCATGATGAATTACCGCATGTTTGAGCGTTCGGATGAGCTCAGCTCCTCATGGTGAGGAGGCGCGCCAGCGCCGTCTCGAACCATGAGGCCCGAGCCGGGCCTTCATCCTTCGAGACGCGCGAAGCGCGCTCCTCAGGATGAGGTTCAACGTATCACCCCTTGGCGTCGCAGGCCCAGGCGCGGATCACGCATTCCTTGCCGCCGAATTCGTAGCACTTCTTTGTTGCGGCGTTGAGCGAGCTCGAAATCTTGGGCTTCACGGCATAGCCGTGGGGACCGCAGGGGTTGGTCATGTCGACCGCGAACGCGGCACAGGCGCGCTTCATGGTGATCGCGGTGCAGGTGCCCTTGCACTGCTTCAGCGCCGCGCTACGCGCGTCGGCCTCGGCGGCATAATCATAGGCCTGGCCGTACGCGCCGCACTTGCCGATCGCGACCGCGCCGGCCGCCCATGCCTTGGTGATGTAGCTCGAGACGGCCAGTATCAGTGTCAATGCAACGACGAACAGCGCGGGGCGCTGTGCCGCGACAGTCGAAACGATCAAAATCCCCTCCCCCGAGGTAACGGGTAGAATTTAAGCCGGGGGAGTTTCCAGTTGGTGAACGGTTGATTGAGAACGGAAGCGTCAGTCTATCCACGTCGTCGTCCCGGCGAACGCAGGGACCCATAACCACAGGATGACGTATTGGGGTCAGGCTGTGGCCCCAGCTCGTCGCAACAATCGGCAGCGGTGGTTATGTGTCCCGGCTCAAGGCCGGGACGACAGCGGTGGTTGCTTTACGATCGCCGCGCCGCTTCCAGCGCCTGCGGCGTATCGATATCGAGAAATGCGCTGTTGCCCTCGACCGGCACTTCGGCGACCGCCTCGGTGTGCTTGGCGATCAGGTGGCGGGCGCCGACGTCGCCTTCCAGCGTCATCAGCTCTTTAAAGAAGCGGCGCGACCACAGCACGGGATTGCCGCGGCGGCCGTCGCTGACGGGGACCGCGATCAGGTGGCCGCGGTCCGGCGCGAAGGTTTCGATCAGCCGGTCGATCAACTGCGCATCAATCAGCGGCATGTCGCCGAGGCAAACGACAGCACCGTCGGCGCTGTCGGGCACCGCGGCGATGCCGGCCTTCACCGATGAGGCTAGTCCGCCGGCGAAATCCGGGTTGCGAACGAACCTTACATTGAGGCCTGCCAAGGCCTGCTCGACCAGCTCGGCCTGGTGGCCGGTAACGACGATCACTTCGGTTGCCTTCGAGGCCAGCGCCTGCTCGGCCACGATCCGCACCAGTTTCTTGCCGTCGATTTCGGCCAGGAGCTTGTTGGGACCCCCCATGCGGGTCGAGCGGCCGGCGGCAAGCACGATGGCGGCGACGTTGCGACTGGCTTCGGTGTCGGCAACCGTGCGCGGCTGCGGCCTTGTCACGATTTCCATCAACAAGCCGCCGACGCCCATGCCGGTGATTTCGGCGCGCGTGACTTTCAGCCCCGCCATCAGCCGCATCAGCACCCAGTCAAAGCCGTTCTCGACCGGCGAGCGGGCGCAGCCCGGCGCGCCCAGTACCGGCACGCCGGCGGCGCTGCCGATCAGCAAGAGATTGCCGGGATCGACCGGCATGCCGAAATGCTCGATGGCGCCGCCGATTTCGGTGATCGCGGCCGGGATCACATCGCGGCGGTCGGCGATCGCGGACGCGCCGAACACGACGACGAGCTCAGCGCCGAGGCCGAGCAATTCCTTGATTGAGGACGCCAGCGCCGCCTCGTCGTGCGGCACGCGCCGTTCGGCGATGATGCTGGCGCCGGCCGGGGCCAGCCGCTCCGCCGTCACCCGCAAGGTCTTGTCGATCACTTTTGGCGAGAGCCCCGGCAGTAGCGTCGAGACCACGCCGACGCGCTTGATGACGTAGGGCGCAATCCGCAGCACGTCGCGGCCTGCGGCGGCCACGGCGGCGTCGCGCAGCTTCGCCTCGACGCCAAACGGGATGAGCTTTACGGTTGCGATCATCTCGCCTTCGACCACCGGCTTGAAGGCCGAAAGCGTCGCAAAGGTGATGGCTTCGTCGACGCCGTTGATACGGTCGACCGCGGCGCGGTCCACTACCAGCACGCCGGCTTGCGCCGCAAACAGATTGGCGCGGCCGGTAAAGGCGCGCTCGACGGTGACGCCCTCGCCCGCGACGGCCTGCGCGATGCTGGCGGCGGCTTCGTCTTCGGAGACGTCGCCCTCCTCCAGCCGCACGACGACGATTTCTTTCACACCCGCCTTGTTGAGCGCGTCGACTTCGGCAAGCCCGATCGTGGTGCCCTTCTTGAGCACCAGCGAACCCTGCCGCAGCGTATGCACGGTGACGCCGCCAATCGCATCGGCCGGACTGGCGGGACCGAACTTCATGCCGCCTGCACCTTCGCGGCTTGCTTCTCGCCTTCCTTGGGCAGCCGCAGCTCGGCGGTGATCTCGGCCATGATCGCGATCGCGATCTCCGACGGCGACACAGCGCCGATCGAAAGCCCGATCGGCGCATGGATGCGCGCAATGTCGGCATCCGCAGCGCCTTGCGCCTTCAACCGCTCCGCCCGCTTGGCGTGGGTCTTTCGCGATCCGAGCGCGCCGATGTAGAAGCAGTCGCGCTCGAACGCGTGCAGCAGCGCGGGGTCGTCGATCTTCGGATCATGCGTCAGCGCGACGAATGCCGTGTAGTGATCGATGTTGAGCGGCGGCAGCGCGACGTCAGGCCATTCCGCGATCAGCGGCACGTCGGGAAACCGCTCCGGGCTGGCAAACGCGGTGCGCGGATCCACTACCGTTACGTCGTAATCGAGCGAGCGGGCAAGCGGCGCCAGCGCCTGGCTGATATGGACGGCGCCGACGATGACAAGCCGCGCGGTCGGCGCATAGACATTGAGAAACAGTTTCTTGCCGCCGCTCTCGACCATGCCGCTCTTGCCCATGCGGAGCTGTTTTGAAAGTTCGGCGCTCAGCGGATCGGTGGCGATATCCTTCGCCTTTACCAGACGCTGATCGCCATTGGCGACGTCGGTGACCACGATGACCGGCCGGCGCGCGGCGCGCTCGGCATTGACTTGTGTGAGGGTTTCCAGCTTCACGATTGGCCCACCTTCTCGACGAAGACGCGGATGGTACCGCCGCAGGACAGGCCGACGTTCCAGGCGGTCTCGTCGGCAACGCCGAATTCGAGCATTTTGGGCTTGCCGCTGGCGATCACGTCGAGCGCCTCGGTGACAACTGCGCCCTCGACGCAGCCGCCGGAAACCGAGCCCAAGAACGTGCCATCGTCGTTGATGACGAGGCTGGAGCCGGCCGGCCTCGGGGCCGAGCCCCAGGTCTCGACCACGGTCGCCAGCGCCACGCCGTGACCAGCCTTCTGCCAGTTCTCGGCGGCCTGCAGAATGTCTTCGTCGCGGTTGAGCATGGGATGCCCTTTCAAGCTGCTGAGCGGATGCGACTCATATGGTGCGGCGGGGGCGGCGCCGAAAGCGCCTCGATCAGCCCTTCCATCGAGGTCAAGTTATGCACCGGGCGGAATTCGTCAACGTGCGGCAGCATCATTTTGATGCCCTGCGCCTTGGCCTCGAAGGCGCTGTAGCGCAGCAATGGATTGAGCCAAATCAGGCGGCGGCAGGAGCGATGCAGCCGGTCCATCTCGAAGGCGAGCTTGGCATCCGCCTCGCGCTCCAGCCCGTCGGAGATCAAGAGCACGATAGCACCCTGCCCGAGCACACGGCGCCCCCACAATTTGTTGAAAGAGTGCAGCGAGGTGGCGATGCGGGTGCCGCCGGCCCAGTCCTCCACCGAGGACGAACAGCTCGCCAGGGCCTCGTCGGGATCGCGCGCCCGCAGCGCTCGCGTCACGTTGGTGAGCCGCGTGCCGAACAGGAACACCGAGACGCGCTTGCGCGCGTCGGTAATGGCATGGAGGAAATGCAGAAACAGGCGGGTATATTCGCTCATGGAGCCGGAGATATCGAGCAGCGCCACGATCGGCGCCGGTTTTTCGATCCGGCCGAGTTTTTTGATATCGATGATCTCGCCACCGGTGCGTAAGGAACTGCGCAAGGTGCGCCGCATGTCGAGCCGCAGGCCTTTCGCGTCGGGCTGGTATCTGCGGGTGCGCAGCTCCGCCTGCGGCAGCTTCATGTTGGCGATGGCACGAGTCACTTCGGCGATCTCGGCCGCGCTCATCTGCGCAAAATCCTTTTTCTGCAGGATCTCCTTGTCGGAGACCGACAGCCGCAATTCCTGCTCCTGGACCTGCGGTACTTCATCTCGCGCCGAGGGCTGTGCCAACGCCTCCTGCACGCGGCGCGAGGCCGGCGGCGGCTTCTTTTTGGCGGGATCGGGCAACGGCACCGAATCCAGCATGTGCTTCCAGTCTTCGGCGGCGCGGAAGAACAGGTCGAAGGCCTGGGCGAAGATCAGCATATGCTCGTGGCGCTTGACGAAGATCGCCTCCAGCGTGGCGTAGACGTCGGCACGGTTGCCGATCTCGATCGCCTGCAGCGCGTTGAGTGCGTCGATCACGGCGCCCGGGCCGACCGGAATTCCGGCCGCGCGCAACGCGCGGGCGAAGCCGACGACATTGTCGGCCATTTGGCCAGTTGGGGGGTTGAGGTGATCGATGGTGGTCATGGTGAACCCGGTTTCCACTCTCGTCATTCCGGGGCGACGCGACAGCGTCGAACCCGGAATCTCGAGATTCTCAGGTGCGCAATTGCGCACCATAGTTCGTGCTTCGCACGCCCCGGAATGACGGTGCGTTTGTCACGACGCGCGGGTCAATTCTCGCTCGTCGCGTCCTTCAAAACCTTCTGCAGCGCATCGCCCTGCATGCGCGCGATGTCGTCCTGGTATTTCAACAACGCGCCAAGCGTATCGCCAACCAGTTGCGGCGTCAGCGAGCGGGCGTCGAGTTCGGTCAGCGCGGTCGCCCAGTCGATGGTCTCGGCGACGCCCGGCGACTTGTAGAAATCCTGGTCGCGCAGCGCCTGCACGAAACTGACGACCTGCTGCGACAGCTTTGCGGAAATGCCTGGCACGCGCGACTTGACGATCGCCAGCTCGCGCTCGGCTTCTGGGTAATCCACCCAGTGATAGAGGCAGCGGCGCTTCAGCGCGTCGTGGATCTCGCGGGTGCGGTTCGAGGTGATGATGACGATCGGCGGATGCGGCGCCTTGATGGTGCCGAATTCGGGGATCGTCACCTGGAAGTCGCTGAGGATTTCCAGCAGATACGCCTCGAACGCCTCGTCGGCGCGGTCGAGTTCGTCGATGAGCAGCACCGGCGCGCCGGCGACATCAGGCTCCAGCGCCTGCAGCAGCGGGCGCTTGATCAGGAAACGTTCAGCGAAAATATCCGACGATAATTGCTCGCGGTCGGTATCGCCGGCGGCTTCCGCGAGCCGGATCGCGATCATCTGCGCCGCGCTGCTCCATTCATAGACGGCGGAGGCGACGTCGAGGCCTTCGTAGCATTGCAGGCGGATCAGCTTTCGTCCGAGCGCGGCCGACAGAACCTTTGCGATTTCGGTCTTGCCGACGCCGGCCTCGCCTTCGAGAAACAAGGGCCGGCCCATGCGCAGCGACAGATAGGTGACCGTCGCCAGCGACCGCTCGGCAAGGTAGCCGCGGGAGGTCAGGAGTTCGAGCATCCCATCGACGGATTTGGGCAGCGTCGATGCACTCATGAGACAGCCAATCTTGATGAGCCAGAAAGCGGCAAATTTACTTCGCCGTTGCCGCTTCGACGGCGCGGCGGGTCAGCACGCCGATCAGATGCGCGCGATATTCGGCGCTGCCGTGTAGATCGCTGTTCAGCCCTTCCGGCGATGCCGAAATGCCGTCGAGCACCTTGTGCGAAAAACGCTTCTTCAGCGCTTCCTCAAACCGGGTTGCGCGGAACACGCCCTCCGAGCCGGCGCCGGTGACCGCGACGCGCACGTCCGACGGGCGCCTGGCGACGAACACGCCGACCAGCGCGTAGCGCGAGGCCTGGTTGCGGAATTTGACGTAGGCCGCCTTCTTCGGCAGCGGAAACATCACCTTGGTGATGATCTCGTCGCTTTCGAGCGCGGTGGTGAACAGGCCCTGGAAGAATTCCTCCGCCTTCAGCCGGCGCTTATTGGTGACGATGGTGGCGCCGAGCGCGAGAACGGCGGCGGGATAATCCGCGGTCGGGTCGTTGTTGGCGAGCGAACCGCCGATCGTACCCTTGTGGCGCACCGCGGGATCGCCGATTCCGCCCGCGAGTTCGGCGAGCGCCGGGATGGCTTCGCCGACGATCGGCGACGTCGCGACATCGGCATGCGTGGCGGTCGCGCCGATCACCAGCGAACGGCCCTTCATCTCGATCGCGTCGAGCCCTTCGATGTGCGAGAGATCGATCAGATGTGGCGGGCTGGCAAGCCGCTGCTTCATGACCGGCACCAGCGTGTGGCCGCCGGCGATCACCTTGGCGTCTTCGTTCTTCACCAGGAGATTGGCGGCCTGCCGCACGGTCGCCGGCCGATGATATTTGAATTCGTACATGAGAACTTCCTGATCGCTACTCGCGATGAAATCGATTAGGCGAACTTGTCGATTAAGCGGGCATGTCGGTTAAGCGGATTTGGCCATTGCCTTAGCGCCGGCGGCGATCGAGGTCACGATATTCTGATAGCCAGTGCAGCGGCACAGATTGCCTTCGAGCTCCTCGCGGATGACATGGTCCGAAAGGTCGTGGCCCTTGCGGTTGACCAGATCGACCGCGGTCATGATCATGCCGGGCGTGCAAAAGCCGCACTGCAATCCGTGATGCTCGCGAAAGGCTTCCTGCATCGGGTGCAGCGGTGCGCCGTCGGGCGCCAGGCCCTCGATGGTCTTGACCTCGTGGCCGTCAGCCATCACCGCGAGCGTGGTGCAGGACTTCACCGCCTTGCCGTCGAGATGCACGACGCAGGCGCCGCACTGCGAGGTGTCGCAGCCGACATGGGTGCCCGTCAGCCGGAGATTTTCCCGCAGAAACTGGACCAGAAGGGTACGGGGATCGACGTTGGCGTTTACGGGATTACCGTTCACGATCAGGGAAATCTTGGCCATCACCACTCTCTTGAGCTGCACCTTCCGGATATGCCGGCAGCGCAGGCGTTTATAGTCATTCCAAAGCCCATAATATGGGCCATCCCCCTAATGAGCAACCTCAGGAGCCCCTCGCCTGGGGCATGGCCTGAGTGACTTGACGGGCCTGTTCGACCAGGGCCGGTGCGCAGGAATCAACCTGAAGATCAGCCCTGCACGGCCTTGCCGAAATTGGTGAAGAATTCGTCGGCCAGCTTCTTGGCCGCGCCGTTGATCAGGCGCTGTCCGAGCTGGGCCAGCTTGCCACCGATCTGCGCCTCGACATTATAACTCAAGAGCGTGCCGCCATCCTTCTCGGTCAGCGCAACCGTGGCGCCCCCCTTGGCGAAGCCGGCGACGCCGCCCTCACCTTCGCCGGAGATCTTGTAGCCGTTGGGCGGGTCGAGATCGCTCAGCATGACCTTGCCCTTGAAGCGGGCCGAGACCGGCCCGACCTTCATTTTGGCGGTGGCGCGGAAGCCGTTATCCTCGGTCTTTTCCAGCTCCTCGCAGCCTGGAATGCAGGCCTTCAGCACCTCCGGATCGTTCAGTTTGGCCCACACGGCCTCGCGCGACGCCGCAAGCTGGACTTCGCCGTTCATCGTCATGGCCATAGGGGTGCCCTCCTGGATCGCGTCAACCTGATAGCCCCAAGTAAAGCACGCCCGGGCCAAAAGGAAGGGCGATGAGCGATGCATATTCGCAAGTGCAACAAGTACAAGGCGATAAGGGCATTGGCATTGACAGGCCGGAATGGTTAGGTCGCGCCGATGAGCACGTCCCTCTCCCCCTTGCTTGCCCCGATGCTGTCGAGCGCCGCGATGCGTGCCGTCTGCGACGACATGGCGAGCCTGCAGAACATGCTGGATTTCGAGGCGGCGCTGGCGCGCGCCGAGGCGGCAGCCGGGGTGATTCCGGCAAGCGCGGCCGGCCCGATTACCAGCGCGTGCCGGGCCGAATCATTCGACATCGCCGCGTTGGCTGATGCCGCGACCAAAGCCGGCAACCTCGCCATCCCCCTGGTCAAGGCGCTGACCGCAAATGTCGCCAAATCGGATGCCGCGGCTGCACGCTATGTGCATTGGGGCGCGACCAGCCAGGACGTCATAGATACCGCCGCCATGCTCGGCCTTCGTGCCGGCATCGATGCGCTGCTAGCCGACATTAATCGTGCGATCGCAGGCTTTGCCGGGCTGGCCCGACAGCACCGCCACACGCCGGTGGTCGCCCGCACCTGGCTGCAGCATGCGCTGCCGATGCCGTTCGCCCTGAAGCTCGCCGAATATGCCGCTGCATTGCAGCGCTCGAAGCTGCGGCTGCAGCGCGTGCGCGGCGAGGCGCTGGCGCTGCAATTTGGCGGCGCCGCCGGTACGCTCGCGGCCCTCGGTGACAAGGGATTGGCGGTCGCGGAAAAACTGGCCGAGGAACTGAAGCTGCCATTGCCGGACGCGCCCTGGCACACCCACCGCGACCGCATCGCCGAAGCGGCCTCCGTGCTGACTATCGTCACCGGCACTTGCGGCAAGATCGCGCGTGATGTCTCCTTGATGATGCAGACCGATGTCGGCGAAGCCTTCGAGCCCTCGGGCGAAGGCCGCGGCGGCTCTTCCACCATGCCGCACAAGCGAAATCCGGTGGCGGCAGCCAGCGCGCTGGCCGCTGCCACCATGGCGCCCAATCTCGCCGCGACGATATTTGCCGCGCAAGTGCAGGATCACGAGCGCAGCGCCGGCCCGTGGCACGCGGAATGGCCGACACTGCCGACGCTATTGCTGGTCACATCAGGTGCGCTTGCGGCCATTGTGGATATCGCGGAAGGGCTCGAAGTCGACGCCGCGCGCATGCGCGCCAATCTCGACACGACCGATGGGCTGATCATGGCCGAAGCGGTGGCGATGGCACTGGCCGAAAAGATCGGCAAGAGCGAAGCGCACCATCTGGTCGAGGCTGCGAGCAAGAAGGCGGTCAAGGACAAGAAACATCTGCGCGATGTGCTGACGCAAGATTCGAGAATCACTGCACAACTCGCCGCCGACAAGATCACCGAACTTTTCGAGCCGATGGCCTACCAGGGCGCCTCGCAAGCCCTGATCGACCGCCTGCTCGCTTCAATCGATAAAGGATGATGTCATTGCCGGGCTTGACCCGGCAATCCATCACCTTGAGTAGAGTTTTTTGTTTAGATGGATGCGCGGATCAAGTCCGCGCATGACAGCGGAGGTTAGACCCATGCCGATGATCGACGCCGACGGTTGCCTGCTCAACGTATCCGTCGAAGGCCGCGACGGCGGACCGACGCTGATGCTGTCGAATTCGCTGGGCTCGACCATGCAGATGTGGGAGCCGCAGATGAAGGCGCTCTCCCAGGTGTTCCGTGTCATCCGCTACGACCGGCGCGGCCACGGCAAGTCGAGCGTGCCGCCCGGACCCTATTCGCTGGAACGCTTCGGCCGTGACGTGCTGGCGATCCTCGACGATCTCAACATCGCGCGGACGCATTGGTGCGGCCTGTCGATGGGCGGCATGGTCGGGCAATGGCTGGGCGCCAACGCGCCCGACAGATTCGGCAAGATCATCCTGTCCAATACCACCTGCCATTACCCGGACCCGACGCGCTGGCACGAGCGCATCAAGGCGGTGAAGGAAGGCGGCATCGCCGCGGTGGCCGATACCGTGATTGCCGGCTGGCTGACCGCGGACTTTCGTGAGCGCGAGCCGCAGATCACCGCCAATATGAAGGCGATGATGCTGACCACGCCGGTCGACGGCTACATCGCCTGCTGCGAAGCGCTGTCGACGCTCGACCAGCGCGAGCTGCTGCCCAAGATCACGAGCCCGACGCTGGTGATCGCGGGCCGTCACGACATGTCGACGACGGTCGCGGACGCCGAATTCATGCGCAGCCGGATCCCCGGTGCGAGCATGACGCTGCTCGATACCGCGCATATTTCCAACGTCGAGCAGCCGCACGCCTTCACCGACGCGGTGATCGGTTTTCTGACGCAACGGTAGCTAACCAGAGACGTCGTTGCGAGCGAAGCGAAGCAACCATATCACCGCTTGCGGATACATGGATTGCTTCGTCGCTTCGCTCCTCGCAATGACGGGGAGAGATCTTACCATGGACGACAACCAACGCCGCGATGAGGGCATGGCCCAGCGCCGCAAGGTGCTCGGCGATGAATGGGTCGACAAGTCGATCAAGAACCGCAACGCGTTCAATACCGACTTCCAGGACCTGATCACCCGCTATGCCTGGGGCGACATCTGGACGCGGCCGCATTTCGACCACCGCACCCGCCGCGTGCTCGTGATCGGCACCATGGTGGCACTGGGACAGTGGGATGAATTCCGCCTGCATGTGCGCGCGGCGCTTGCCGAAGGCGGCTTCACGCCCGATGACATCAAGGAAATCCTGCTGCAGCAGGCGATCTATTGCGGCGTGCCGGCAGCCAACCACGCCGTCAAGGAGGCGAACGCGATCATCGCGGAATTGGGTTTGCTGAAGAGTTAGCTGGGCGGGGTTGTAGCGGCTGGCGGCCTCGATCGCACTCGTGTCCCGGACGCGGCGCGGCACGAAATGACGCGACGCAGAGCCGGGACCCAGGCTGCATCTGGGGTCCCGGCTCTGCGGCGCACCGCTAAGAGGCGCGGCGTCGCGTCCGGGACACGAATGGGACCCTGGTCCGGTCGGCCACGACGGCAGTGGGCGGAACGCGCACAAGAAAATCCCGCCTTTCGGCGGGATCTTTTTCTACTCTGGCATCTGCCGTGGATCCTGGCTGGGTCTCTGACCCTGACGGCCCGGATCCTGCTGCTGCTGGCCCGGCTTCTGACCGCCGCCCTGCTGCTGCTGGCCTGGCTTCTGACTTGGCTTCTGGCCCGGGTTCTGGTTCTGTTGGCCCGGGTTCTGGTTCATCTTGTTCATCGAGGGATCTCCGTTGCTGAGACGTAGCCAGAAGTAACGGAGAGCCACGGCGTCGGTTGCAGCGGAACAGCGGTTCCGGTGGGATCATTCGGAAGGCAATGCCGTGTCCGGACTGTGGCGCCGGAACCGCTGCGCAAAAACTAGCTCTGTACAAGCCAAATAAGCCGCAGCCGGCGCTGTTGCCGCCCCCAGTTCCCACTGTTAGAAAATGACACGACGCGTCGTCATGGGCTGCCGGAGCTCTCGCCGCGTCCTGGTGCAACAAACGGCAGCGCATGGATTATTTCGCCCAGCAACTGATCAACGGCCTCGTGCTCGGCTCGATCTACGGTCTGATCGCGATCGGCTACACCATGGTCTACGGCATCGTCGGCATGATCAATTTCGCCCATGGCGATATTTTCATGATCGGCGGCTTCATCGCCCTGATCACCTTCCTGATCCTGGTCTCGTTCGGGCTGACCGCTATCCCACTGATCCTGCTGGTCGTGCTGCTGGTGTCGATGGCGATCACTGCGCTCTATGGGTGGACGGTCGAGCGTATCGCCTACCGGCCGCTGCGGCACTCGTTCCGCCTGGCGCCGATGCTTTCCGCCATCGGCATGTCATTCGTGCTGACCAATTATTCGCAGGTCGCCCAGGGCGCCCGGGTCAAGCCGGTGCCGCCGATCATCACCGGCGGCTATACGCTGCATGAGGGTTCTGAAGGCTTTATCGTGCAGCTTTCCAACATCCAGATCATCGTCGTCATCACCACGATCGTGCTGCTGGCGCTGTTCACCTGGCTGGTGTCGAGCACGCGGCTCGGCCGCGACATGCGGGCCTGCGAACAGGACCAGACCATGGCCTCCTTGCTCGGCGTCGACGTCGACCGCACCATTTCCATGACCTTCGTGATTGGCGCAGCTCTCGCCGCCGTCGCCGGCATGATGTACCTGCTCTATTATGGGCTGGTCGATTTCTTCATGGGCTTCGTCGCCGGCATCAAGGCGTTCACCGCGGCCGTGCTCGGCGGCATCGGCTCGCTGCCCGGGGCGATGCTCGGCGGTCTCCTGATCGGCCTGATCGAGACGCTGTGGTCGGCCTATTTCTCGGTCGAATACAAGGACGTCGCCGCGTTCTCGATCCTGATCGTGGTCCTGATCTTCCTTCCGACCGGCCTGCTCGGCCGGCCCGAAGTCGAAAAAGTCTGACGGGCCGCAGCGTGAGCGCACCCCCCGCCGCCCAAACCTCGCGCGCTCCGGGCGCCGCCTTCATTCTGAAGAAAGCGCTGATCAGCGCGTTCGTGGCGCTGGTGCTGTTTTCGCTGATGATCGGCGTGCGCACCGAGGCCGGTCCGCAAGGGCAATTGGTCTACTGGACGCGCTTCGACGACCTCGCCGTCATGGTCGCAGCCGTATTCGGCGGCAGCATCCTCGTCGAGCTGCTGCGGCGTTGGTGGGGACCGGTCGACACCGTCAGGGTGGTGCCGCCTTCGGTGCAAAGCGCGCTGTCGCTCGCCGGACGCCTGGTTGCGCCGGCGCTGCTGGTGTTCACGTTCCTGGTGCCGGTCCTCTTCTACGATGAGCGCTACATTCTCGACCTCGCGATCCTGGTGCTGACTTACGTCATGCTCGGCTGGGGGCTGAACGTGGTGGTCGGGCTCGCGGGCCTGCTCGATCTCGGCTATGTCGCGTTCTATGCGGTGGGCGCCTATTCCTATGCGTTGCTCGCCACCAATTTCGGGCTGTCGTTCTGGATCTGCCTGCCGCTCGCCGGCATCCTGGCGGCGTTCTGGGGCGTGCTACTCGGCTTTCCTGTGCTGCGGCTGCGCGGCGACTATCTCGCCATCGTTACGCTGGCCTTCGGCGAGATCATCCGCCTCGTCCTGATCAACTGGCAGACCCTAACCGGCGGGCCGAACGGCGTCACCGGCATTCCCCGCCCGACCCTGTTCGGCATTCCGCTGACGCCGGCCGATGACGGGCTTGCGGCCCTGCTCGGCATCGAGTTCTCGCCGACGCACCGCATCGTGTTTCTGTTCTACATTATCCTGGCGCTGGCGCTGCTCACCAACTGGGTGACGATCCGCCTGCGCCGCCTGCCCCTCGGCCGCGCCTGGGAAGCGTTGCGCGAAGACGAAGTCGCCTGCCGCGCGCTCGGCATCAACACCACCACGACCAAGCTGACGGCATTTGCAACGGGCGCGTTGTTCGGCGGTCTCGCCGGCGCGTTCTTCGCGACCCGACAAGGCTTCATCAGCCCGGAATCTTTCACCTTCCATGAATCGGCGCTGGTGCTGGCGATCGTGGTGCTCGGCGGCATGGGCTCGCAACTCGGCGTGGCGCTGGCCGCGCTCGCCATGATCGGCGGCTTCGAGCTGTTTCGCGGGCTTGACCAGTACCGCATGCTGGTGTTCGGCATGGCGATGGTGCTCTTGATGATCTGGCGGCCGCGCGGCCTGGTCGGCCATCGCGCGCCGACCGTATTCCTCAAGCATAGCCAGGCAATCTCGTCCGACCTCGTCAAGGAGGGACACGGATGAGCGGCGATCCGATTCTCTCCGTCGACCGCCTGTCGATGCGCTTCGGCGGCATCGTCGCCGTCAACGACCTCTCCTTCGACGCCGAGCGGCGCAAGATCACCGCGCTGATCGGCCCCAACGGCGCCGGCAAGACCACCGTGTTCAACTGCATCACCGGCTTCTACAAGCCGACCTCGGGCGCCATCGGCCTCACCCATGATGATGGCCACGCCATCCGGCTCGAGCGGCTGAACGATTTCCGGATCGCCAAACTGGGCAAGGTCGCGCGTACCTTTCAGAACATCCGCCTGTTTCCCGGCATGACGGCGCTGGAAAACCTGATGGTCGCACAGCACAACGCGCTGATGCGCGCCTCCGGGTTGACGTTCCTTGGCCTGATCGGGGCGCCGTCCTGGCGCCACGCCGAACAGGCCGCGATCGATCTGGCGCGGATCTGGCTCGACCGCATCGGATTGCTCGACCGAGCCGACGATGCCGCCGGCAACCTGCCTTATGGCGACCAGCGGCGTCTGGAGATCGCGCGCGCGATGTGCACCCGGCCCGCCCTGCTCTGCCTCGACGAGCCGGCGGCGGGATTGAATACGCGCGAGAGCGCTGCGTTGAGCGAATTGCTGCTCTCGATCCGCGCCGACCAGGGCACCTCGATCCTGTTGATCGAGCACGACATGAGCGTGGTGATGGAAATCTCCGACCACGTCGTGGTGATGGACCATGGCGTCAAGATCGCCGAAGGCACGCCGCGCGAGATCCGCGACGATCCCAAGGTGATCGCCGCCTACCTCGGCGCCGACGAGGAGGAAGCCATCGCGGTGATGGAGAGCGGGACGTGAGCGGGGCGCGCGACAAGTCCCACACCTCCCCCTGGAAGGGGGAGGTCGACCGCGAAGCAGGCGGGTGGGGGTCACGCTTTTCCCGCACGAAAGATATGACCGCTAGGGCGCGATCTCTCCGCGCAAACATGACGGATGCTGAATTGCGGCTGTGGCGTGCGCTGCGCCGTGACCAACTAAATGGCCTTTCATTCAGAAAGCAGCATCCGATCGGGCCGTACACAGTCGACTTCTATTGCTCCCGGCTCCGTCTCGCTGTCGAAGTGGACGGCGGACAACACGCAGAACAGCGTAAGCAAGCCAACGATCGTCGAACACAGTGGCTTGCCGAGAAAGGCATTACCGTCGTTCGCTACTGGAACAATGATGTGCTGTCGAATTTGGAGGGCGTGCTCAGCGACCTGCTCGGGCACATTGAGAGGCTTGCGCAAGCGGTGGCAACCCCCACCCCAACCCTCCCCCTTTCAGGGGGAGGGAGAACGGATACGCTCGCGCCACATGAGAATGAGGGCGAGTCATGACTCACCCCCTGCTCGCGATCCGCTCGCTGCGGGCGGCCTATGGTAAGATCGAGGCGCTGAAAGGCGTCGACCTCGACATCAACGCAGGCGAGATCGTCGCCCTGATCGGTGCCAACGGTGCCGGCAAGTCGACGCTGATGATGACAATCTTCGGCAGGCCCCGTGCCCGCGCGGGCCGAATCGAATTCGACGGCCGGGATATTACCGGCGTGCCCACGCATGAGATTGCGCGGCTGCGGATTGCCCAATCGCCCGAGGGTCGCCGGATTTTCCCGCGCATGAGCGTGGCGGAAAACCTGCAGATGGGCGCCGACGCCACCGACTCAAGCGAGGCCGACCGGGCGATCAGCCTGGAACGCGTCTTCGCGCTGTTCCCGCGGCTGAAGGAACGCATGACCCAGCGCGGCGGCACGCTGTCCGGCGGCGAGCAGCAGATGCTGGCGATCGGCCGGGCCCTGATGAGCCGGCCGCGTCTGTTGATGTTGGATGAGCCGTCGCTGGGGCTGGCCCCCTTGATTGCGCGGCAGATTTTCGATGCGATCCGGACCCTGAACCGGCAGGATGGCCTGACCGTGCTGATCGTCGAGCAGAACGCCAACCACGCGCTGAAGCTGGCCCATCGCGGCTATGTCATGGTCAACGGCCTGATCACGCTGTCCGGAACCGGCAGCGAATTGCTGCAGCGCCCCGAAATCCGGGCCGCCTATCTGGAAGGCGGCCGTAGCGGCGGATAGGCTCCCGGGCGCGCGCTGCGGCAAGATGCGGCGAACGGACCGTGGATTTGCCCGAAAATTGCCGATGACTTCGCCGTAAAATCAGCCGACAATGGTCGGGATTTTCGTACCCGGCCTACCGGGTGTTTCCCGAAATCGACTGACTGCGAGGATATCTCATGAAATCACTGAAACTCATCGGCCTGGCATTGGGCGCATCGCTGGCGCTATCGACGACGGCACTGGCGCAGGACATCTCCATCGCAGTGGCGGGCCCGATGACGGGCGGCGAATCCGCATTCGGCCGGCAGATGAAGAACGGCGCCGAGCAATTCGTGGCCGACATCAACGCCGCCGGCGGCGTGCTCGGCAAGAAGCTGGCGCTGCAGATCGGCGACGATGCCTGCGATCCCAAGCAGGCGCGCTCGATCGCGGAAAAGTTCGCCAGCGCCAAGATCCCGTTTGTTGCCGGTCACTTCTGCTCGTCGTCGTCGATCCCGGCGTCGGAAGCCTATGCCGACGGCAACGTGCTGCAGATTACGCCGGCCTCGACCAACCCGCTGTTCACCGAGCGCAAGCTGTGGAACGTGGCGCGCGTCTGCGGCCGCGACGACCAGCAGGGCCTGGTTGCCGCCGACTACATCGTCAAGAACTACAAGGGCAAGAACGTCGCCATCCTCAACGACAAGACCACTTACGGCAAGGGTCTCGCCGACGAAACCAAGAAGGCGCTCAACAAGGCCGGCGTCACCGAGAAGATGTTCGAATCCTACAACAAGGGCGACAAGGACTTTAACGCGATCGTGTCGCGCCTGAAGCGCGACAATATCGATCTGGTCTTTGTCGGCGGTTACCACCAGGAATCCGGCCTCATCCTGCGCCAGATGCGCGACCAGGGCCTGAAGACGATATTGATGGCGGGCGACGCGTTGAACGACAAGGAGTTCGCCTCGATCGCCGGTCCGGCGGCGGAAGGCACGCTGTTCACCTTCGGTCCCGATCCGCGCAACAAGCCGACCGCCAAGGCGATCGTCGAGAAGTTCAAGGCCAAGAACATCGATCCCGAAGGCTACACCCTCTACACCTACGCGGCGATGCAGGTGTGGACGCAGGCGGTGGCGAAAGCGAAAACCACCGAGCCGAAGAAGGTCATGGAAACCATCAAGGGCGGCGAATGGGACACCGTGCTCGGCAAGCTGGGCTTCGATGCCAAGGGCGACATCAAAGTGATCGACTACGTCGTCTACAAGTGGGACGCCAAGGGCAACTACACCGAAATCAACCCGAAGGGCTCCTGATCAGTTCGATCATCAGCGCCGATCAGAACATCGAACGCCCCGGCTCGCCGGGGCGTTTTCATCTCGGGTTCCAAATAATTTTTAACCTGTTGGAACAATTGGTTTCCCGGCGCATTGAGGAAGCCGGGCTGAGTTCCATCTCATTGATTTCACGACCTTAACCGTTATTCCAGCTTGATCTGCCGCGGGGGCAGCGGTCTATTTGTGAAATCGCATTTCAGCCGAAATGATTTGCGCGAACTGGCCGAGGAGACACTATGAGTGATCTTTCCCCTGGAGCATCACCCTCCGCTCGCCGGGTCGCCAAATCCAAACCACCTCCCACCAACGGCACGTCCGATCCGATGCAGGATCTTTTGCACGCTTTGCAGGCGATGCGCGCGGGCGATTTCTCGGTACGCATGACCGGCGATCACCTCGGCATCGAGGGCAAGATTGCCGATACCTTCAACGAAATCGTCGCCGCCAACCAGCGCATGGCGCAGCAACTGGAGCACGTCGGCCAGGTCGTCGGCCGCGAAGGCAAGACGCGCCAGCGCGTCAAGTTCGACCTCTCCAGCGGTTCGTGGGCGGACATGGAGGGATCCGTCAACACGCTGATCGACGACCTGCTGTGGCCGACCCGCGAAGTCACGCGCGCGGTCGCCGCGGTAGCACAGGGCGACCTGCTGCAGACCGTGCAACTCGACGTCGACGGCCGCCCGCTGGGCGGCGAATTTCTGCAGTCTGCCACCATCGTCAACACGATGATCAAGCAGCTCGGCGTGTTCACCTCGGAAGTGACGCGCGTGGCGCGCGAGGTCGGCACCGAGGGCAAGCTCGGCGGCCAGGCCCAGGTGCCGGAAGTGACCGGCGTCTGGAAAGACCTGACCGAGAGCGTCAACTCGATGGCCAACAACCTTACCGGCCAGGTTCGCAACATCGCCGAAGTTACCATTGCGGTCGCCAACGGCGACCTGTCGAAGAAGATCACTGTCGACGTCCGCGGCGAGATACTGCAGCTCAAGGAAGCCATCAACACGATGGTGGACCAGCTCCGCTCCTTCGCTTCCGAAGTGACGCGCGTGGCGCGCGAAGTCGGCACCGACGGCAAGCTCGGCGGCCAGGCGATCGTTCCCGGCGTCGCCGGCACCTGGAAGGATCTGACCGACTCCGTCAACGCGATGTGCGGCAACCTCACCGCACAGGTCCGCAACATCGCCAACGTCACTACCGCGGTCGCCCGCGGCGACCTCTCACGCAAGATCACGGTCGACGTCCGCGGCGAAATCCTCGAGCTGAAGGACACCATCAACACGATGGTCGACCAGCTCAACTCGTTCGCCTCGGAAGTGACACGCGTCGCGCGTGAAGTCGGCACCGAAGGCAAGCTCGGCGGCCAGGCCCAGGTGCCCGGTGTGGCCGGCACCTGGAAGGACCTCACCGACAACGTCAACTTCATGGCCTCCAACCTGACGGCGCAGGTCCGCAACATCGCCGATGTCGCGACCGCCATTGCCGGCGGCGACCTCTCCAAGAAGATTACCGTGAACGTCTCGGGCGAAATCCTTCAGTTGAAGGAAACGCTTAATACGATGGTCGACCAGCTCAATGCCTTTGCCGGCGAAGTGACGCGCGTGGCGCGCGAGGTCGGCACCGAAGGACGGCTCGGCGGTCAGGCCAACGTGCTCGGCGTCGCCGGCACCTGGAAGGACCTCACCGAAAGCGTCAACTCGATGGCCTCCAACCTGACGGCGCAGGTCCGCAACATCGCCGAGGTGACAACGGCGGTCGCCAATGGCGACCTGTCGAAGAAGATCACGGTGGACGTGCGCGGCGAAATTTTGGAGCTGAAGGACACCATCAATACGATGGTGGACCAGCTCAACGCCTTCGCCGGTGAAGTGACGCGCGTGGCGCGCGAAGTCGGCACCGAAGGCAAGCTCGGCGGCCAGGCGCTGGTGCGCGGCGTCGCCGGCACCTGGAAGGATCTCACCGACAGCGTCAACTCGATGGCTTCAAACCTGACCGGCCAGGTCCGCAACATCGCCGAGGTTGCGACCGCCGTCGCCAAGGGCGACCTGTCGAAGAAGATCACGGTCAACGTCTCAGGCGAGATCCTTCAGTTGAAGGAAACGCTGAACACGATGGTCGACCAGCTCAACGCCTTTGCGAGCGAAGTGACGCGCGTGGCGCGCGAAGTCGGCACCGACGGCAAGCTCGGCGGTCAGGCCCAGGTGACCGGCGTCGCCGGCACCTGGAAGGATTTGACCGACTCCGTGAACTCGATGGCGGGCAACCTCACCGCCCAGGTGCGCAACATCGCGGAAGTGGCGACCGCGATTGCCGGCGGCGACCTCTCGCGAAAAATTACGGTCGACGTGCGCGGCGAAATCCTACAGCTCAAGGAAACGCTCAACACGATGGTCGACCAGCTCAACCGCTTCGCGGGCGAAGTGACCCGCGTGGCGCGCGAGGTCGGCACCGAGGGCCGGCTCGGCGGCCAGGCCAACGTGCCCGGCGTCGCCGGCACCTGGAAGGATCTCACCGACAACGTCAACTCAATGGCCGGCAACCTGACCGGCCAGGTCCGCAACATCGCCGAGGTGACCACGGCGGTGGCGAAGGGCGACCTGTCGAAGAAGATCACCGTCGACGTCAAGGGCGAGATTCTCGAACTGAAGAACACCGTCAACACGATGGTGGACCAGCTCAACGCCTTCGCGTCCGAAGTGACGCGCGTGGCGCGCGAGGTCGGCACCGAAGGCAAGCTCGGCGGCCAGGCCCAGGTGCCTGAAGTCGCCGGCACCTGGAAGGACCTGACCGACAACGTCAACTTCATGGCCTCGAACCTGACGGCACAGGTCCGCAACATCGCCGAGGTCGCAACCGCGATCGCCGGCGGCGACCTCTCCAAGAAGATCACGGTGGACGTCCGCGGCGAGATCCTGCTGCTGAAGGACACCCTCAATACGATGGTCGAGCAGCTACGCTCCTTCGCTGCCGAAGTGACGCGCGTGGCGCGCGAGGTCGGCACCGAGGGACGGCTCGGTGGTCAGGCCGTGGTGCCCGGCGTCGGCGGCACCTGGAAGGATCTGACCGACAACGTCAACCTCTTGGCGGCCAACCTCACCACGCAGGTCCGCAACATTGCCGAAGTCACCACGGCGGTCGCCCGCGGCGACCTGTCGCGCAAGATCACCGTCGACGTGAAGGGCGAAATTCTCGAACTGAAGAACACCATCAACACGATGGTCGACCAGCTCAACGCCTTTGCCGGCGAAGTGACGCGCGTGGCGCGCGAGGTCGGCACCGAGGGCAAGCTGGGCGGTCAGGCGCAGGTCCCGGGCGTCGCCGGCACCTGGAAGGACCTGACCGACACCGTCAACTTCATGGCGGCCAATTTGACCGAACAGGTCCGCGGCATCGTCAAGGTCGTGACCGCGGTCGCCAACGGTGACCTGAAGCAGAACCTGACGGTGAAATCGAAGGGCGAAGTCGCAGCCCTTGCCGACACCATCAACAACATGACCGAGACGCTCGCGACCTTTGCCGATCAGGTCACCAGCGTGGCGCGCGAAGTCGGCGTCGAGGGACGCCTCGGCGGCCAGGCCAACGTGCCCGGCGCGGCCGGCACCTGGAAGGACCTCACCGGCAATGTCAACCTGCTCGCCGCCAACCTGACCTCGCAGGTGCGCGCGATCGCCGAAGTGGCGACCGCCGTGACCAAGGGCGATCTGACCCGCTCGATCCAGGTCGACGCCCGCGGCGAAGTCGCCGAACTCAAAGACAACATCAACACGATGATCGGCAACCTGCGGCTCACCACCCAGGTGAACACCGAGCAGGACTGGCTGAAGACAAACCTCGCAAGATTCACCAACATGTTGCAGGGCCAGCGCGAACTCTCCACCGTCGGCCGGCTGCTGCTGACCGAACTGGCGCCGCTCGTCAACGCGCATATGGGCGTGATTTACCAGGTCGAGAACGCCGACA
The DNA here is from genome assembly GCF_023073815.1 of Bradyrhizobium sp. 157. Lineage (NCBI taxonomy): Bacteria > Pseudomonadati > Pseudomonadota > Alphaproteobacteria > Hyphomicrobiales > Nitrobacteraceae > Bradyrhizobium > Bradyrhizobium sp. 157. The sequence goes on from NZ_JADPKF010000090.1 coordinate 193,252, forward strand.
GCCCGCAATTGCACCTGCTCTCGTCCTACGCCGGCGATGGCGCCCGCCCGCATCCGCAGGTCGTTCAGTTCGGCGAAGGATTGATCGGCCAATGCGCCATGGACAAGCGCCAGCGGCTGGTATCGGACATTCCCAGCGATACGGCGCCGGTGAATTCGGCGTTGCTGCGCGTGATTCCGAAGAACATCGTCGTGCTTCCGGTGCTGTTCGAGAACCAGGTGAAGGCCGTGATCGAGCTTTCCTCGATCTCGTCGTTCACGACGTCACAGATGACCTTCCTGGAGCAACTCACCGACAGTATCGGCATCGTGCTCAACTCGATCGAGGCCACGATGCAGACCGAGGGCCTGTTGAAGCAATCCCAGCAGCTCGCCGGCGAACTGCAGACGCAGCAGAAGGAATTGCAGCAGACCAACGAACAGCTCGAACAGAAGGCCCAGCAGCTCGCCGAACGCAACGTCGAGGTGGAACGAAAGAACCAGGAAATCGAACAGGCGCGGCGCGCGCTTGAGGAAAAGGCAACGGAACTTGCGCTGACATCGAAGTACAAGTCCGAATTCCTCGCCAACATGTCGCACGAGCTGCGCACGCCGCTCAACAGCATCCTGATCCTCGGCCAGCAGCTCACCGAAAATCCCGACGGCAATCTGTCGGCCAAGCAGGTCGAGTTCGCCCGCACCATTCACGGCGCCGGCACCGACCTTCTCAACCTGATCAGCGACATTCTCGACCTGTCGAAGATCGAATCCGGCACGGTGACGGTCGATGCCGAGGAAATCCTGACGTCGAGCCTGCTGGAGACCGTCGGCCGCCCGTTCAAGCATGAAGCCGAAAACCGCCACCTCTCGTTCAACATCAATGTCGACGAGAACCTTCCCCGCAGCATGGTGACCGACTCGAAGCGGCTGCAGCAGGTGCTGAAGAATCTCTTGTCGAACGCGTTCAAGTTCACCGCGGAAGGCGGCGTGAAGCTGAGCGTGTCGGCCGCCGTCGGCGGCTGGAGCGCCGAACACCCGATTCTCAATCACGCGCCCGCCGTCGTCGCCTTCGAGGTGACGGATACCGGCATCGGCATTCCTCTGGAGAAGCAGAAGCTGATCTTCGAGGCATTCCAGCAGGCGGACGCCGGCACCAGCCGGAAATACGGCGGCACCGGTCTCGGCCTTGCCATCAGCCGCGAGCTCGCGAGCCTGCTCGGCGGCGAAATCCATCTGCGCAGCGCACCCGGCAAGGGCAGCACCTTCGTGCTCTATTTGCCGCTGAAATATTCCGGCCCCACGATCGCGCCGCGCATCGCTGCCCCGTCGCCATTCACGCCCGCGCCGGCGTTGCAGGCCCCTTCGACGCAAGAGCGGGTCGTCGAGCAATTGCCGGACGACCGCCTCAACCTCGCACCGGGAGACACCATCCTCCTGATCGTCGAGGACGATCCGCATTATGCGCGGGTGCTGATCGATCTGGCCCGCGACAAGGGCTTCAAGGTGCTGGTCGCGAGCCGCGGCGCCGAAGCGCTCGAGCTCGCCAAGCAGTTCCAGCCGACCGCGGTTTCGCTCGACGTGTTTCTACCTGACATGCTGGGCTGGACAGTATTGAGCCAGCTAAAGCACAATCCGCTGACGCGGCACATTCCGGTGCAGATCATCACGCTCGACGAGGACCGCCAGCATGCGCTGGCGCGCGGCGCGTTTTCCTTCGTCAACAAGCCGACGACGACCGAGGGCGTCAGCGCGGCGCTTTCGCAAATCAAGGAATATGCCAAACCTCGCCGCAAGCGCCTGCTGATCGTGGAGGACAATGCCGCCGAGCAGATGAGCATCACCGAATTGCTTGGACACGACGACATCGAGATCCTCACCGCCGACACTGGCGCCGATGCATTGTCGACGCTGCGGAATCAACCCTGCGACTGCGTCGTGCTCGATCTGCGATTGCCTGACATGAGCGGCTTCGAGGTGCTCGACCGGCTTCGCAACGACGAAGTGCTGTCGAACGTGCCGGTCGTGGTGTTCACGGGGCGGGAACTTTCGGCCGAGGAAGACGCGGAACTTCACACCATGGCGAGAAGCATCGTGGTGAAAGGCGTCGAGTCGCCGGAACGCCTGCTCGACGAAACGTCGCTGTTTTTGCACCGTGTGATCACGGAATTGCCCGTCGAAAAGCAGAGAATGCTCGAAAAGCTCAATAGCTCCGATGAGGATCTTGTTGGCAAGACCGCGCTTCTGGTTGACGACGACGCCCGCAACATTTTCGCACTATCAAGCGTTCTAGAACGACGCGGGATGAAGGTGCTGACCGCGACCACCGGCCACGAGGCCATTGCGCTGGTCGGGTCTACCCCAAACATCGCAATCGTGCTGATGGATATCATGATGCCGCAGATGGATGGATATCAAACCATCGGCGTGATCCGCGAAAATCCGTCCTTCAGCCGCCTGCCGATCATTGCGTTGACCGCCAAGGCGATGAAGGGCGACCGCGAGAAATGCCTCGAAGCCGGCGCTTCGGACTATCTCGCCAAACCCGTCAATACCGAGCAGTTGCTGCTCGCCATCCGAATGTGGTTACACCGCTGATCGGCGTAAGCAGATGATGGATCAAGAGAAGGTAAACATTCTTCTGGTTGACGATCAGCCGGCGAAGCTGCTCGCCTATGAGGTCATCCTGAAGGAACTCGGCGAGAACCTGGTCAAGGCTTCGTCCGGGCGTGAAGCGCTCGAGTTCCTGCTCAAGAACGATGTTGCCATCATCCTGGTCGACGTCTGCATGCCGGAACTCGACGGGTTCGAGCTCGCCGCCATGATCCGCGAACATCCCCGTTTCCAGAAGACGGCGATGATCTTTATCTCCGCGATCCAGGTCAGCGATATCGACCGGCTGCGCGGCTATGAGATGGGCGCGGTCGACTACGTTCCAGTGCCGGTGGTGCCGGAAGTGCTGCGCGCCAAGATCAAGGTGTTCGCGGAGCTCTATCGCAAAACGCGCCAGCTCGAACGGCTCAATGTCGAACTCGAGGACCGGGTTCGCGCGCGCACCGCCGAACTCGAGGAGTCGCACGCCAGGCTTCTGGAAAGCGAGCAGCGCCGCAGCCTGGCGATCGCGGCCGGAAAGATGGGCTCATGGGACTGGGACTGGGTCAATGGCGACTTCATGTGGGACGAAGGCCAGTATCAGATCCTCGGTGTCGATCCCGCCACGTTCGAACTGACGCCAGCCAATATCCAGGCGCTGATTCACCCTGACGACGTTCATGAATTGCACGAGGCGTGGGCCAGCTTCGCCCGGGGCGCGAAATCATATGAAGCGGAATTCCGCATCATCCGGCCGAATGGCGAGGTGCGCTGGTGCGCGGGAACGGCGGCGGCAAGCACCGACAAGGGTGGTCGCGTCATCCGCGTCAGCGGCGTCACCGTCGACATCACCGAACGCAAGCAGGCCGAGGAGCGGCAAAGCCTGCTGGCGCGGGAGGTCGATCACCGCGCCAAGAACGCGCTGGCGCTCGCGCAATCCATTGTCCGATTGACGCGCGGCGATAATGTGAAGAGCTACGTCCGTTCCGTCGAAGGACGGATCAATGCGCTTGCGCGCGTGCACACCGTGCTCTCGCTCTCGAGCTGGCAAGGTGCCGAAATACGCAAACTGATCGATGAGGAGCTGGCGCCCTACTCCACCGGCGACCAGATCGACTTGTCAGGCCCGGAGATCCATCTCGAGCCTGCGACGGCTCAGACGGTTGCACTGGCACTGCACGAACTCGTCACCAATTCGGCGAAGTACGGCGCGCTGTCTGCGCTGTCGGGCCGGCTGTCGGTGAGTTGGGAAGACCAGGCGGGCCTTCTCAAGATCCTATGGGCGGAGACCGGCGGTCCACACGTCGAGAAGCCGGTGTCGCGAGGGTTCGGAACCAGAAGCGTCATCGCCAGCATCGAGTCGCAGCTTGGCGGCCGGGCGGAATTCGACTGGCGCCCGGAAGGACTCGTTTGCCGCCTGTCGGTGCCGTTGTCGCAACGGCAGTTTGCCGTCGATCCGGTTTCGCTCATCGAGGCTGCTGTCGATGGCAATGGCCTGCGACGCGCCGAGCGGTAGGCGGCGTTGGACGGACCAGCGGCCATGCGGAAGCTGTTGCCAGACGCCGGTCTGCTAAAGCGCTGCCCCTGCTACAGCACCGCCTTGCGGCCGGGCCGGTCCCATCGCCGTTTCGATCGCACACATCAAATCCGGCGGACGAAACGGCTTCTGCAGACAAATGACGTCGGAAAGTTCTGGCGTTTCGGACAGAAAGTCCAGCGCGGTCATGCCCGAAATCGCAACGACGGGCAGGCCCGGCACGCGGGCGCGCATCGCTGCAATCAGATCGGAGCCGTTGGTGCCCTGCAGAAAGATGTCAACGATCGCAAGGTCGAAGCTCGTATCTTCGAACAGCTTCAGTGCGGATGCAGCGCTGTCTGCCTCGACGATTTCGAAACGATGGATGCGCAGCACGATGGAAATCATCGTGCGGACGTCGGCCTGATCGTCAACAACAAGCACGCGGGGCATCAAAGCCTCCCGGGTCGGTCGGGCGAGCTTACGACGAAATCCGTGGATTTCGGCGATCCTGCGGTCATTATTCTGCCGGTCGGTAAAGAGGTGGTTACCCCAATCAGCTTCCCTGCTGTTTCCTTCAGGTAATACGTAACCTTGGGTTGATTCCCGCCGCGGCGCCACTAGCGTAGTCTTGGCCGCGCGAATCCCGCGCCGATAGCGGCTGGATATCCAGCCGCATCGGATGCATAGTTTTATCGGATGCATAGTTTTTTGGTGTTTGAAGTTTTTGATCATGGCGCGTTCGCTGCCATTTTGGCCGGAAGACGACATGGGTGACGAGCGCAACATTTTTCTATCCACGATGAAGGCGACGCGCGGCGATCGCATGGCTGCGCTAGCCGTGGTCGGCGTCTCCGCGGTGCTGTTCGCCTGCGCCGTGCCGTTTGCCGGCGTGCCGCTTGCTCCGGTCCCAGCGTTCGTCGCGAGCTATCAGTCCGCATTGGCTATCAACGACCTGATTACCGCCGTCCTGCTGTTTTCTCAGTTCGCGATTACCCGCTCGCGGGCGCTGCTGCTGCTCGCGAGCGGATATTTGTTCACGGCGATGGCGGCCATTGTCCACGCCCTCACCTTTCCCGACCTGTTCGCGCCGGGCGGGCTGCTCGGTGCGGGAACGCAAACCACCGTTTGGCTCTATATGGTCTGGCACGGCGTATTCCCGCTACTGGTTCTCGGCTATGCGCTGCTGAAAGCAGGGGACGACGAGCCGAAGATACGGGGCTCGGCCCGGGCGGCCGTCGTTACGAGCATCGTTGCGGTCAGTGTCGCGATGGCCGCATTCACCTGGCTCGTCACCGCGCAGCACGACCATCTGCCGATCCTTCTGAGCGGCGGTCATTACACGCCTACCATGCTGGGAGTGGTGTCGACCGTATGGTGCCTGAGCTTCGCTGCATTGGTGGTGCTGTGGCTTCGCAGGCCGCATTTCGTTCTCGATGTCTGGCTGATGGTCGTGATGAGCGCCTGGTTGTTCGATATAGCCTTATCGGCGATCCTGAACGTGGCGCGGTTCGATGTCGGCTTCTATCTCGGCCGCATCTACGGTCTCTGCGCCGCGAGTTTCGTGCTCGCCGTGCTGCTGATCGATAATGTCGGACTGCAAGCCAAGCTCGCGCGTCTGCTCGGAACATCGCGCCGCGAAGCCGCGTCGGAAAGGAATCTTCGCGCCGAACGCGAGCGCCTGTTCAGCGCCGTCGTGGAATCGTCCAGCGACGCCATCATCACCAAACTGCTCGACGGAACCATTTCGGGCTGGAACGGCGCCGCGGAGCGCCTGTTCGGCTTCACGGCGGCGGAAGCGGTCGGCAAGACTATCGATATCATCGTCCCGCCGGACAAACGCGCGGAGATCAGCAATCTCTTGGAACGAGTCGGCCATGGCGAGCGGTTCGAACATTATGAAACCTCGCGCGTCTGCAAGGACGGACGTACCGTCGACGTCTCGCTCAGCATCTCTCCGATCCGGTCGGCTTCCGGCGAGATCATCGGCGCTTCAAAGATCGCGCGCGATATTACGGAACGGAGACGAACGGAGAAGGCGCTTGACCAGGAGATGGAAGAGCGGCGGCGCATATTCGAATCTTCGAATGACCTCATCCTGGTGAGCGATTCTGTGGGGAATTTGATCCAGGTCAGCCCGAGCGTCAGCGACATCCTTGGCTATCAGCCATCGGAAATGGTCGGACACAACGCGATCAAGTTCATCCACCCCGACGACCTCGAACACACCCGCAAGGAGATGCGGGCGGGACGACGGGGGCGAAGCAAGCGCAATTTCGAGACGCGCTATATCAGCAAGGAGGGCAAGTCCGTCGCGTTGAACTGGACCGGGACCTGGTCGGAGCCGGTCCGCCGCCACTTCTTCATCGGCCGCGACCTGACCGAAAAGCAGGCTGCGGAAGCCCAATTGCGCCACGCGCAGAAGATGGACGCGGTCGGCCAGCTCACGGGCGGCGTCGCGCACGACTTCAACAACATCCTGACCGTGATCACCGGCACCATCGGCATTCTGGAAGAAGCGGTCGCCGATCAGCCCCAGCTCGCCGCCGTCGCGAAATTGATCGATGAGGCGGCGGAGCGCGGGGCCAATTTGACCAAGCATCTCCTCGCCTTTGCCCGCAAGCAGCCGTTGCAGCCCGTCGAAGTCGACGTCAACGCGCTGGTGCTGGAGGCCGCCAAGCTGCTGCACCCGACCCTTGGCGAACACATCGAAATCACGCCACTATTGGCCGAGGACGCGTGGACCGCGCTGGTCGATCCGAGCCAGCTCACCACGGCCGTCCTCAATCTGGCCATCAACGCGCGCGACGCCATGCCCAATGGCGGCAAGCTTGCGCTCGAGACCAGCAATGTCTTCCTCGACGAAAACTACGCGAGCCTACATAGCGAGGTCACGCCCGGCAATTACGTGATGATCGCAATCAGCGACACCGGCTCCGGAATCCCGCCCGCGCTGCTCGAACGGGTATTCGAACCCTTTTTCACGACCAAGGAAGTCGGCAGGGGCACCGGCCTCGGGCTGAGCATGGTGTTCGGCTTCGTCAAGCAGTCGGGCGGACACGTCAAGATCTACAGCGAGGAAGGCCACGGCACGTCGGTCAAAATCTATTTGCCGCGGGCAACGGGATTGCAGCAGACCGCGGCGGAAGCGCTGGTCTCGGGAAATATCGAGGGCGGCAATGAAACCATCCTCGTCGTCGAGGACGATGCGCTGGTGCGGCGCTATGTGATGACCCAGATCGAGAGCCTGGGCTATACGACTCTGGAGGCAGCCAACGCTTCCGATGCCCTGCGCATCATCGACGATGGGCCCGCCATCGATCTGCTGTTCACCGACGTGATCATGCCTGGCATCATGAACGGCCGCCAACTCGTCGACGAGGCGCTGAAGCGCCGGCCTGACCTCAAGACGCTCTACACCTCAGGATATACCGAAAACGCCATCGTCCATCACGGACGCCTGGATTCCGGCGTGCTGCTGCTGGCAAAGCCCTATCGCAAATCCGAGCTTGCCCGGATGATCCGGCTGGCGCTGGCCAGTTGAAGCAGCGCTGCGGCTGAGATATCCGTGATGGAATGCTCCAGGCAGATGCAGCTCCACGGACGGGCGCTTTGAAAAACCTGCTCACCGATATTTCCGGCGTTCGCGTCGGCCACGCCCACGATGTAGCCGCCGCTTCCGGCGTCACCGCGATCCTGTTCGACTCGCCCGCCGTGGCCTCGATCGACGTGCGCGGCGGCGGCCCTGGCACCCGCGAGGAAGCGCTGCTCAGCCCTGAAAGCACCGTCGAGGCGATCGACGGCATCGCGCTTTCCGGCGGCTCGGCGCTCGGACTGGATGCCGCCGGCGGCGTGCAGGCCTGGCTTGCCGAACAGGGGCGCGGCTTTCGTATCCGTGACGCGGTCATTCCGATCGTTCCGGGCGCGATCTGCTTCGATCTGCTCAACGGCGGCAACAAAGCATGGGGACGCTTTCCCCCTTATCGCGATCTCGGCTACGCCGCGGCCAGTGCGGCGGCTGACGATTTCGCGCTCGGCAGCGTCGGCGCCGGCCTCGGCGCGACCACTGCCAATTTCAAGGGCGGCCTCGGCTCCGCGTCGGCACAGACCGACGGCGGCGTGACCGTCGGCGCGCTCGCGGTGGTCAATGCGGTGGGCAGCGTGACGGTCGGCGACGGGCCGTGGTTCTGGGCGGCGCCGTTCGAGAAGGACAACGAGTTTGGCGGGCACGGACTGCCGCCCTCGTTCACGCCTGATATGCTGAGAGCCCGCCTCAAGGGCGCGCCGTTGGCGACTCCGTCGCAGAACACCACGCTGGTGGTCGTCGTCACCGATGCGGTGCTGACCAAGCCGCAGGCCAGGCGGCTCGCGATGATCGCGCAAACCGGCATGGCGCGCGCCATCTATCCCGTGCATGCGCCGCTGGACGGCGATGTCGTGTTTGCCGCCGCGACCGGCAAGAAGCCGATCGATCCGCTGTTCGGCCTCACCGAACTCGGCATGGTAGCCGCCAACACGGTTTCGCGCGCGATCGGGCGCGGCGTGCATTGTGCGACCGCACTGCCGTTTGCCGGCGCATTACCTGCTTGGAAAGATCGCTTCGGCTAGCAACGAAATCGTGAAAGTAACGTTGTTGTCGCGGGTTCGACTTCGGATGCCGCCACGCCATCCACCGTCATACGGTACTTCAGTTATGATACCGCCCGGCGCGCCTTGCAGGTGACCTTCGTCACCGGCCGCCGCTACGTCTATGAAGGCGTTCCGCCTGAAGTATTCGAGGCATTCAAGGCGGCCTTCTCAAAAGGCAGCTTTTTCAATCGCGAGATTCGCGACCGCTACCAGTATCGCGAAATCGTCCATGAACGCTCGGCATGACGACCGGCAATCAGGCGCTGACCGACAGCGACGCGGTGGCGGCGGATGAAATCGCCTTGGCCTCGCGCTGGATCATCCGCTCGATGAAATTATAGGACGAGGTTGCCGCGCTGGACGAGCTTCCGGAGGCCGGGGACGTCATCGTCACCTTCGAGCCGTCCGCATAGGTCAGCGATGTCGTTACCGAACCGTCGCTGTTGGTGACTGACGTGGTGGTAGCGCCCTGCCGTGCCTGCGAGACTGGATCGGAAGCTGATCCGTCGCTATTGCTCGCCTCATCGCGATCGCGATGATGGCCGTTGTTGGGCCGGAGCGCCGACGCCAGTTCCTTGAGACTGACCGAGCCGTCGCCGTCCTGGTCGAGCTTGCCGAACACGCTGTCGGCCTGCGCAAGATTGGTGCCGCCGGCGCCAAGCGCCTCTTCGAATTCCGTCTTGCTGATCTTGCCGTCGCCGTCGCCATCGATCTGGCCGAACAGATCCTTCAGCGCGTTGTGGCGGCTCTTGGAAGCTGTGGTCGATCCCGTCGAAGACTGGCTTTGCGCGTCAAGCAGCGCGCTCATGGTTTCCGGCGATATCGGCGAGCCGGTGCCGCCCGAACCAGTTCCTGGGCCGATCGAAGCCGACGCATTCGAGGACATGAAGGCGAACGGACTTGCCGAGTTCTGGCTGACGCCGGTGGATGACGCTGGTGACTTCGACGACGTCAGCGCCTTGAGAGCATCGATAGCCGATGACGCGGCGCCCAGAGCAAAGAACATGGCGGAACTCCAACAATGCCGCGCAGGAAATAGCGGCCCACACTCGTGTCCGCTTTCCTCAGCAAGTGCTGTGCCATGAAGAAAATCCAATAAAATCGGGCTCTTCCGTATTCCGTTCGATCAGCAAACCCGGCAATAGCTGCCCGCCGCGGCAGATTTTTCCGCCCACAGGAGACGTCGGCGCTCCGCATTGCCCCCGGCCGTGCTGCATGTTACGCGGGGCCGTTCCGCCTTCTCGCAAGCCTTTCGGGAAAACGCACATGTCCCAGCAATTTGCGGCGCGTCCCCTCGTCATCGCACCGTCGATTTTGGCGGCGGATTTCGCCAAGCTCGGCGAGGAAGTCCGCGCCGTCGATGCGGCGGGCGCCGACTGGATCCATCTCGACGTGATGGACGGGCATTTCGTCCCGAACATTTCCTACGGCCCCGATGTCATCAAGGCGATGCGCCCGCATACGAAGAAGATTTTCGACGCGCATCTGATGATCTCGCCCTGCGACCTCTACCTCGAGGCGTTTGCAAAGGCCGGCTGCGATCACATCACCGTCCACGCCGAAGCCGGACCGCATCTGCATCGCTCGCTGCAGGCGATCCGTGCGCTCGGCAAGAAGGCCGGCGTCTCGCTCAACCCGGGCACGCCGGCGAGCGCGATCGAATATGTCATCGACCTGATCGATCTGGTGCTGGTCATGTCGGTCAATCCCGGCTTTGGCGGCCAGGCATTCATCAAATCCGCGCTCGGCAAGGTCAGCGACATCAGGGCGATGACCGCGGGACGTCCGATCGACATCGAGGTTGATGGCGGCGTCGCGCCTGACGTCGCCGGACAATTGGCCGCTGCCGGCGCGAATGCGCTGGTCGCGGGCTCCGCGGTGTTCAAGGGCGGCACCATGGAAGCCTACAAGGCCAACATATCCGCGATCCGCAACGCAGCGGCGCTGGCGCGCGGCGAAGCGGTCTAGCGCGGACTGCCGCCCTCACACGCCGAGCGCACTGAACGACGTAAGCAGGACAGCAGGAAAGCCACACCCGGCGTGCGGCGAGCCATGGAACCCGAAAGTCCATGCTCCGGCCACAAAGCTTCACGCATCTCGCCATAAACGCGGACCAGCATCCCGTCTTTCACGGACGGGACAGAGATATGATCAAGGCCTTCACCGCAGCCGCAATGCTCCTGGTACTCGCGCCCTCAGCCGCGCTCGCGCAGCGCGCAGGCGACGCGGCCCTCGGCGCCGTAGCCGGTGCCGTCGTGCTGGGCCCGGTTGGGGCCGTCGCCGGCGCGTTCGTCGGCTACACGGCCGGGCCGTCGATATCGCGCTCGTGGGGACTGGAAGGCTCGCGCTCGTCGCGGCACCGGAGGCATACTTCGAGAGACAGCGTGCGAGGCGCCAGAGCGGAAGCCGTAGGCCCCGCATCCAATTCCGCCGGTCAGGCCGAACGGAGCGGCCGCGTCACCAGTTATCCCGTGCCGAACCCGCCGCGCTCCAGCACAAAGCTGCCGCCGGTCCAGACTCTCGAGTGAGCGCACGCGCCGTCTGATCGCGGCGTTGTCCCGTGGCGCAACCCTGCCCGGTAATGTCCGCAGCGAATCCTGCGCGTGCCGAAGGCGCGAGCATTGTCGCGTCGAGCAACGGCGATCTATGTGCAGGAAAAGTTCAGCGATTGCGCGGCGCTTCCAGGCTCTTGAGCAGCAGCGCGAGCAATGCATCCATCCGCGCAGGGGCACCCGGCTCGTTCCATTCTTCGGCGTGCGCAGGATGATGGAAGCGGCTGGTGGCGTCGAAAATGGCGCGTGCCGTCGCCTTGACGTCGGCCACCTGAAAGACACCCTGCTTCACGCCATCGGACAGGATCATGGCAATCTGATCGACCAGGCAGTCCTTGTGGCAGTTCACGGCCTTGCAGGCCTCGCGCGCCAGCGTCAGGTAGGTCGCAAACATCTCGGGGTCGTCGCCGAGCCGCTTGTGCTTGATCGAAAACATCGTGCGCAGCCACTTATCGAGCCGCGCCCGCGCCGGGCCGGAGCTTTCAGCGATCTTCAGGAGCGGCGCGCTGAGACGGTCGAGCCAGCGCCTGGCCACCGCCTCGCGTAATGAGGCCTTGCTGGGGAAATGGCGGTAGACGCTGCCGTGGCTGACGTCGAGCGCACGGGCAACATCCACCACCGTTGCTTTGGCCAGTCCATAGCGGCGCAACACGTCCTCGGTGACCTCCAGGATCCGTTCGGGGGTCAAAACCACGACTTCGTTCATGCGCACACCTGCGAAACGATGGGACGGGTGGTCATTCTAATCCCCCTTGCAATCCGCTTTTAACCCCTTTTGGCGGGTCAATGTTTCACCGGTTCCAGCCGCTCGGCCTGGGCGGCCAGATGACGGGCGACGCTCTGGTTGAGCCAGCGCTGGATTTGTTCGGTCAGATGAATGAGATGGGCAGTCATGGCGTAGTCCTTTGCAAGTACCCGGGCTCAGAGCCAACGAGCCGGGTGACGCCCAGTATCAGCGTCGGCAATGGATATAGCATGTCTCGCTGACAGATTTCAATATCTGTCATTCAATAACCCGTGATCGACCGACCTTCTGAGCCCCGCCGCTTCCCGCCTTAAACTTACTGCTCGTCCTTGGGTGGCATCCGCGGCGGGAGCAGCGGCGTAAACAACACGCCGTCGCCGTCGCGGGGTGCTGCGGCCAATCCCCCGCCCGTGGAGGGGTCGCCTCCCGACGTATCGATGATCGCCGTGGGCATGATGTACTCCCTGACAGCCTCGAGCAGGCTGCCCCCGCCATCGCCAAAATCGGCAGCGCGGCCGCCCTGCGGTCGCCCGGCGGCGATCTCACTGGTCGCCTTGTCGGTCTTTTGCGCGAGCTTGTCGCTATAGGGAACGCGGAACGCCCGGGGGACGCCGCTCGGCCGATTGCCGTCGTCGAGCGCTTCGACCCAGAGATAGATCGAGCCCGGATCGCCCTCCAGCGAGTGCGGCTCCACGATTCGCGCCTGCAACAGCTTGAAACTTGCGGGCAGCCTGTCGACGCTGGCCCACCCCAACAGGCCGCGCACGCCCATGAAGCTCGCAATGTAGAACGCGCTCGTCACCACCACGGCGACTGCCTTGGCCGACCAGGGCAAGCGCGCATAGACGAGGACAATCAGCAAGAGCGCGCCGATCAGCGCGTAACTGAGAGCGAGCGTGAGAACGACCGATTGCAGGTTACTCACGGCGCGGCATCCTGACGCCGGTTTTCGGATCGAGATCCGCGCCATTGGCCCGGACGTTGCGGAACGTCTCCATCAGTGACTTCTGTCGCTGCTGGACATCGACCACCTTGCCTTCGGCATCCAGCCAGAAACGTAGCGCGGTTTTTTCCTCGCCGGTGTGATCGAGCGTCAGCTTGTTATCGAAGATCACCTGCGCGGTCGGATTAAGCTTTTGGACTTTCACACTCACCGCGACGGGCTGCCCGGTCGTTGCCTGAAAATGCGAGACGTTGACGGTGTATTCGCCGGCCACGATGCCGCGCACGGTGACGATCTCTTCGCGGATCGGCGACGCAATCTTCTTGCCGTTGACGATGATGAAATTGTTGGCGCCGCCGCGGTCGTCGCGATCGAGTGTGAGGAAGCCGGCTTCGCGATGGCGATACCAGGCGATGTTGCCGGCAGGATCCTGCACGAACAGGTCGAGATCGTCAGGATGGTTGTCCGGCCAGTCCATCGTGATGATGAACTCGGCTTTGGAATCGATCTTGCCGTCCTTCGCGTCCGGCGAAACCGCGAGCAGCGCCAGGAAGAACAGGAACGCAATCACCTGAAGCGCCTTGAACAGCATCACGCCGAGCGGATCGAAGGCCTCCTCGCGGGGATAGAGACCGAAATCGTCCATCATGCCGGCGTTCCAAGATGGCGTTCCAGGGCCGGGGTGACGTGCGTCTCGGTCAGCATGACGGCATCGGAAAACACCCGCTGGGTCGCGGCATCCAGCATGTAGTACTGGATCTTCACGAGGATGGAGCCGATCAGGCCGGCCAAGGTCGTGTACATGGCCACCGCCATGCCGTCGCTCATCAAGCCCATCGATGATTTCATTGCAGCCTTGTCGGCCGCATCGAGGGTAGCAATCGGCGCCAGCATGATGATGAAGCCGATGATGGTGCCGAGCAGCCCGAGCTTCATCAGCGTATCGGACACGAACACGCCAAATCCGTTGGAGCCGCGCAGCCGGTCGGCGAGCGAGCGGAGCAGCAGCGTCTGGTCGATGCGCCCGGCAGCCTGCGCCCTCGCCTTCTGCACCAGGCTGCGGATGTGATCCGTCACCAGTCCGCCCGGCAAGGCGCGCGCATTCTGGTCCAGCCCCCTTGCGCCGCCAGGGCCCGCCAGGATCGCGCGGCAGCGTCGCGTGATCTCGCCTTCACGCGCAATCGCACGCGTCCGCCAGAAGCAATGGAAGCAAGTGACGATATAGAGGACGGCAATCACGCTCGAAATGTAGGTGCGATCGGAAATGATCATCAGATGGAGCAATCCGTATCGCCATATGACGACCACGGCGAAAACCGAAAGCCCGGTGAAAATCATCCATAGCAGGAGTACGCTACGTTCCGACGTATCCGCGCCGGATGATGCGGTCTCGGCGCCAGCCGTTGCACTCATGCTGCATGAGCTCCCTGTAAACGCGCACCGCGGCCCAAAGGCCGCCTGCGAGTAGGCCCTGGCTTTGATAGATCAGCGGTCGCGACCGCGTCCAAAGACATATGCCCACGGTTGGTTGGGAAATTTTCCCGAATTAGAACTCGCTGCATTGGCACGGGTTGGCGGTGCTGTTACGCTTATCCGCACATTCGGGAGTGATCGCATGCGCCTCGTGCTCCAGCTCGTCGGCCGCCTGTTTGTCGTGGTCATCCTGTGCCTGGGAGCGGCAACCATCTGGGCAACGATCGACGCGCATCGCAGCGTCGATCGTGCCACGGCCGCTTCCGCTGAGCGTGTCTCGGTGGCGCTCGAAGCGCTCTACTGGCGCGAATTGATGTTGCGCAGCAACAGAATGCGCGAGCAACTCCTGCCGGTGCCGGAATGGCGCACCATCGAAACGATGGGGCTGATCTCGCCGGGCATCTGCGTCCGGCTCGAGCCGGCGGGCGCGTTCGAGAAGCCGCTCTGCGGACAGAACAAGGGGATCGGCCAATCTCCGCCGCGCTGGTTCGCGGCCACCGTGCAGACACTGCTTGGGGATCACGCCGCGGTCGTCCGGCCGATCAGCACCCGCGCGGCCAACGCAGGCAGCGTCTCGGCCGCTGCCGATCCAAATGCCGCCATCGCACTCGCCTGGCAGCATATCCTCGACAACATCCACGTCGCCCTGCTGATGGCCGTTGCAATCGCGCTGCTTGCCTCGCTCGCGATTGCGCACACGCTTGCGCCGGCGCAGCAGATCGTCGCCGCGCTGCAGCGGATGGCGCGCGGACAATACAGCACGTCGCTGCCTCGCTTCCGATCGATGGAACTTGCCATGATCGGACAGGCCGTCGGCGATCTCGGCGGCCGTCTCGCGCAGTCCATGGAGGAACGCGCCGCGCTGACCCGGCGCCTGCTCGAAATCCGCAGCGACGAGCGGCGGGCGCTTGCCCGTGAACTGCATGACGAATTCGGACAGAACCTGACGGCGATCCTCGCTTTCGCCAACACGATCGAAGCAACCAGCGCGCAGGAAAAAGACAAGAGCGAGGTTGCGCAGGACGCGCGGATGATCTCGCAAGCCACCCATCGCATCATGGCGTGTCTGCGCGATACATTGAACCGCTTGCGCCATCCGCCCGCCGAGGAACTCGGGCTCGAGGCCTGCCTCGTCGATCTCGTCGATAGCTGGCGCTCGCGGAACGCCGCACAGCCGATGATCCAGCTCGATCTCAAGGGTGATCTCGCCGACGTCCGCGGCGCCGTCGCCGCGACCGCCTATCGAGTCGCCCAGGAGTGCCTGACCAATTCCTTGCGGCACAGTTCGGCGCGGGTGATCGTGCTGCGGATCGAGCGGCGCACCGGCGCGGAAAACGCGCTGCTGGTCCACGTCGAGGACGACGGCGGCGGCGATGCGGCCAAATTGGCCCGCTCTCCCGGCTTTGGGTTGACCGGCATTCGCGAGAGGGTCACAGCGCTCGGCGGCTCGCTATCGATCGCGGATGCGAACCGCGGGGTCAGCGTGGCCGCCACTATCCCGCTTGCAGCCTGATGACCGCGTCGCAGACCAAAGGCATTTCGATCCTGCTCGTCGACGACCATCCCGTAGTCCGGCAAGGCTACCGGCGCGTGCTGGAGCATCAGGATGATTTCCAGGTGGTGGCCGAAGCCGACAACGCCGCCGACGCCTATCGGGCGTTCAAGGCGCACGCTCCTGACGTGGTGGTGATGGACATATCGATGCCGGGCGCCAGCGGGCTCGAGGCGATCAGGAACATTCGCGCCCGCTCCTCCGACACCCGCATTCTCGTCTTCAGCATGCACTGCGAGGCGGCGCAGGTGAAAGCCGCCTTCAATGCCGGCGCGAACGGCTATGTCACGAAGGGCTCCGACCCATCAGCGCTGATCCGGGCGATCCGTTCGCTTGTCCGCGGCGAACAGGCGATGAGCGATGACATCGCCCGCGTGCTGGCGCTGGAAAGCCTCTCCCCCTCGGGATCGGTGCTCGACCAACTGGGCGAGCGCGAAATCGAGATCCTCAGGCAACTGGCTGCCGGCGCCACCACCGAGCAGATCGCCTCGAATCTCAATATCAGCATGAAGACCGTGCAGAACTACCACTATCTGATCAAGACCAAGACCGGCATGCGCACCGACGCGCAGCTTGTCCGCCTGGCCGTGGAGTGCGGGCTGGCCAGCCTGTAGCGACGGCGGGGCGCCCCGTCGCCGAACGGGTTTCTGCCCTGCCGGAGCTCACGGTTTTCCCGTCTCTGCGGCCCTGTATGGGTGGCCTCTCCTGACACGATTTGCTAAGCCGTGGCGTAAAAAAACAAATCGGCCGGGGATAGCCTTCCGCCCCGCCCTGCTCGTCCGGAGTTTTTCGATGATCCCCCGCTACACCCGCCCCGAAATGGCCTCCATCTGGGAGCCCCAGACCCGTTTCAAGATCTGGTTCGAGATCGAGGCGCATGCGGCTGATGCGCTGGCGGAAATCGGCGTCATCCCGAAGGAGGCGGCCAAGACGATCTGGGCCAAGGCCGGGGATGCGACCTTCGACGTGGCGCGGATCGACGAGATCGAGCGCGAGACCAAGCACGACGTCATTGCCTTCCTGACCCATCTGGCCGAAATCGTCGGCCCCGAGGCGCGTTTCGTCCACCAGGGCATGACCTCCTCCGACGTGCTCGATACCTGCCTCAACGTGCAGCTCACCCGCGCCGCCGACCTCCTGATATCAGACCTCGACAAGGTCCTGGCCGCGCTGAAGAAGCGCGCCTTCGAGCACAAGATGACGCCGACCATCGGCCGCTCCCACGGCATCCACGCCGAGCCGGTGACGTTCGGGCTTAAGCTTGCCTATGCCTATGCGGAATTTTCCCGCGCCCGCGAGCGCTTGCTCGCCGCCCGCAAGGAAGTCGCGACCTGCGCGATCTCGGGCGCCGTTGGCACCTTCGCGCAGATCGATCCGCGCGTGGAAGAGCATGTCGCCAAGGCGATGGGGCTGGTGCCGGAGCCGATCTCGACCCAGGTAATCCCCCGCGATCGCCATGCGATGTATTTTGCGACGCTCGGCGTGATCGCCTCTTCGGTCGAGCGGCTCGCCATCGAAATCCGCCATCTGCAGCGCACCGAGGTGCTGGAAGCCGAAGAATTCTTCTCCGAGGGCCAGAAGGGCTCGTCGGCGATGCCGCACAAGCGCAACCCGGTGCTGTCGGAGAATCTCACCGGACTGTCGCGCATGGTGCGCGCCTATGCGATGCCGGCGATGGAAAACGTGGCCCTCTGGCACGAGCGCGACATCTCGCACTCCTCGGCCGAACGCATGATCGGACCCGACGCCACCGTGACGCTCGATTTCGCCTTGATGCGGCTCGCCGGGCTGATCGAGAAACTTTTGATCTATCCTGCCAACATGCAGAAGAACCTCGACCGCCTCGGCGGTCTCGTGCACTCGCAGCGGCTGCTGATCGCGCTGACGCAAAAGGGCGCCAGCCGCGAGGACGCCTACAAATACGTCCAGCGCAACGCGATGCCGGTCTGGCGCGGCGAAGGCGACTTCCAGACGCTGCTGAAAAAAGACCCCGACGTGAAGAAGCATCTGAGCGATGCCGAAATCGAGGAGCAGTTCGACCTCGGCTATCACTTCAAGCACGTCGACACGATCTTCAGGCGCGTGTTCGGCGAGAGCTGATGATTGGGCCGGCGGCAGCGGTCGGGCCTCGCCTTTGGGCCTCCTGGGTGGCCAAACCAGCAGTTTTCCGGCCTTGCCAAGCCGAATTAGATGATTCCAAATTGCCACGACCGCCGCCGACAACCCCCGTGACCCCCGCCGGCATCCTCGAAGCAACCTAACGGTAACCGCAGATCGGCTAAGGTCGCAGCGTGTCATCCCCGCCGAAAATCCTCGTCTTCGACTCCGGCCTTGGCGGCCTCACGGTCCTGCGCGAGATCGTCGGCGCCCAGCCCGATGCGCACTACGTCTATGTCGCCGACGACGCGTTCTTTCCCTACGGCCATCACCGCGAGGATCAGATCATCGCCCGCGTGGTGCCGCTGGTCGGCGAGTTGATCGCCCGGCACGCCCCTGCCCTGGTGGTGATCGCCTGCAACACCGCTTCGACGCTCGTGATGTCGCATCTGCGCAACGCTTATAGCGTACCGTTCGTCGGCACCGTGCCTGCGATCAAGCCGGCCTGCGCCAACTCGAAGACCAAACGCGTGTCGGTGCTCGGCACCAAGGGCACCGTCAAGCGCGAATACACCAGACGGCTGATCGATGATTTCGCGCAAGGCTGCGAGGTGACGCTGGTCGGATCGGCCGAACTCGCTTCGCTGGCCGAAGCCGCACTCAGCGGCAACGACGTGCGCGACGAGGATATTGCGGCCGAGCTTGCCCCCTGCTTTGTCGGAAACGGTGAGCATCGCACCGACACCGTCGTGCTGGCCTGCACCCACTATCCGCTGTTGCTCGATCGCCTGATCCAACTCGCGCCGTGGCCGGTCGACTGGATCGATCCAGCCCCCGCGATCGCCCGGCGCGTGTCCGAACTGCTCGGGTCTCCGGGCCGGAAAAGCGACGAGGCTGGGGCCGAGATGATATTCACCTCCCAGCGGCCGCATAAGCTGAGCCAGGCGCTGATGCCGTTCTTCGGCGGCCGCATCCTGGCGTAAGGCCGTCAGGACGCGTCACGGTACGCTGGATTGGGATGCAATTTCTTATGTCGTTCCAAGGCCGGCCTTGGCGCATTGCTCGTCCTGGTCGCCGGTGACGCCACTCACTCCCACGCCGCCAGTGACTTTGCCGTCGACCATGATCGGCACTCCGCCAGGCGAGGCAAAGACCCCGGGCAGAGTGGCCGTGGCTGTCCCGCCTTTGTTGATCGCCTCCATGAAAACACGGGTCGGGCGCCGATAGGTCGCCGCGGACCTCGCCTTACCGATGGCGATGTCCATGCTGGCCGTCTGCGTGTTGTCCATGCGTTCGAAGTACACAAGAAAGCCGTGATTATCGACCACCGCGACGGCCACGTTCCATCCGTTCTTCTGGCATTCGGCGAGGACGCCGGCTGCGATCTTCTTAGCACCCGCGGCATTGACCGCTGTGCCGTAGTCGGGGCGCTTGTCCTGAGCGGATGCGCCAACAGTAAGGGCGGCGAGTGCAGCGGCGACTAGAATTGTCCTCATCTTTGACTCCTCCCTAGGTTTTATTGTGCAGGGATCATACCGGAGTGGATGAAAACGTCGATGTCCAACGATGTCGCAAAGCCCTGTGGTTCGCCACCAGCCAAGCACCCGAGCCGAACTACGGAAGCGCCGAGGCTGGGGCCGAGATGATATTCGCATACGCTGAGCCAGGCGCTGATGCCGTTTTTCGGCGGCCGCGTGCCGGCGTAAACTGCCAGGCATTGATCAACCCGCTTAGGGCTTCTGAAGATCTCGCGCGCCAGCGAAGGTAAGCGGGAGTTCGCCGCCCCTGCGCGTCAGGCTGAGCTTGCGACCCCAATTGAGCGTCGGCACTTCGACGAGCAGGTGCAGGATCGCCGCGAGGCCGATCGAAAGCAGGATGCTGGCTATGATGACGCCTGCCGGCGAAATCTGCCACAGCTCGGGGAAGTTCGCGATCCATTTGATCAGCAAATAATGTGAGATGTAGAGCGAATAGGAGATGCTGCCGAACCATTGCAGGATGCGCGAAAAGCAAGCGCCGTGGAATTCGGCCGCGACGACGGTATAGATGAGGAGTGCCGCACCAAGACCATAGGTCGGCACACGAGCGAGTTGAGGATTGCTCGATCCGTGGACGAAGATCCAGTACCAACCCGCAGCGAATAAGGCTGCGGAGATAGCCGTACTGTATGGCAAAACAGGCAGCGTTCCCTTCATCCGGACAAGATAAGCGATAAAGACACCGGCGCCGAATTCCAGAATTAGGGGATGCGAATAGATCCCGAGAGGCAGCTTAAAAACGATCGCGACCACCGCAACGCCCAGGCCTGCGAACAAGAGCTCGAAAAGGCGGTGTGGTGCAATGGCAAGTATCACCGCGACAACAGCGTAGAAGTGCATTTCAAACGCGATCGACCAGGCGGGTGGGATATACCAGTTCGGATAGTCCCACGCGAAGAGGTGGCCGAGGTCCAGCGCAGCGCGATCTCCCGGGCCAGGTGCGATCCAGTACGAACTGACAAACGCCCCCAGCAATACAAGCCAATACATCGGATAGATTCGGATGGCCCTTCTGAAAGCGAAATTCAGCGCGTCTGTTTGCGACGCGGCCGTGGTCGCAATGATGAATCCGGAAATGACGAAGAAGATATCGACGCCGCTCGCCAGGATCGTGTGCGCCGCTTCGGCAGCATTTTGCGTCGCCGGATCAGAGCGGGCGATTACCGCGTGTCCGCAGACGACAGCCAGCGCCGCGACGCCGCGCATGGCTTGCACACCATAGAATGTCCGCATAACACCCCGGCACGTCCATTTTTGTGAACGCAATTTTTGCGGGTAAGGTATTAACATATGGTTGTGCGATTGACGCATGTCCGTATCGCCATGCATGGCGGGCCGAATGTCGATGCGCAAAAAACAGGTGGCTCGATGGCCCGCGAATTTATCCATACAATGCCGAGCGCCGATTTTTTGAATCGATCAATTAGGAGCTTCCGCTTGACCTCCGCAAAGCCAGCGCCGCTCAACCGTCTCCGCCAGTCGTGGCGGGAGGGACGCCCGACCTTCGGCGCGATCGCGACCATCCCCTCGATCCAGACCGTGCAGATCATGGCGCGTTCGGGGATCGACTTTATCATCGTCGATCTCGAGCACGGCCCGATCGATCTCGGCTCGGCGCATGCGATGATTACGGCCACCTCAGGCACGCCCTGCGTGCCGATGGTGCGGATTGCCGCCAACGAGCCCTGGCTAGCGAAAGCGCCGATGGACATCGGCGCGCTCGGCATCAACTTCCCGATGATCTGCAGCCGCGCGGATGCCGAAAAAGCCGTGCGCAGCGTGCGCTATCCGCCGAACGGCGATCGGCTGTGGGGCCCATTTCACGCGCCGTTCCGCTGGGGCGTCTCGATGGCGGATTACATGGCGACCGCGGATGACGACATGATCTGCATGGTCACCATCGAGCATGTCGAGGCGGTCGAGCGCATTGATGAGATCATGGCGACGCCCGGCATCGATGTCGCCGTGATCGGCCCCGGCGATCTCGCCACCTCCATCAACAAGCGCGGCCTGCCGGATGATCCCGAGGTGGTGGCGCTGATGAAGCGTGCCGAGGAAGGCATCCTTAGGAGTGGCGTACCAATCGGCGGCGTCGCGCGCACCGCCGAGCAAGCCAACAAGATGATCGACCGCGGCTACGTCGCGCTGGCGCTCGGCTTCGACTGGTCGCTGTTCCAGCGCGGCATCGCGGCAAGCTTTGAAGGGATCAAGCGATAGGTGCCGAGACGGCCGCAAGTCCTTTAAAGTCTTCGGGTTTACGGGGGTCCCTCGGGGCCGCGGCGCCGGCCAACCGGGGCAATCCGGATGCGAACCTCATGGCGTCAAAACGCGTTGTTCGTGCTAGATGAGGTGCTGGCAGGTTACTGAGGCGGCCTGCCGGCTTTCTGATTGCCTATTGCGGAAACCCGGGCGGAGCGATGCGCGGAACGGTTCGAAAAATCACACTACCGCGCCGTCTGGTCGCTGACCTCATGCACGCGTCGCTTGGCGTGCCGTTTGTCTCGCTCTCGCGCTCCCTTAACATACGCACCCTGCAGGAAGCCCGCGCGCAGGCCGCCCCGCGGCCGGGCTGGGCTGCGATTTTCGTCAAGGCGTTCGCGCTGGTGGCCAAGGAAGAGCCGATCCTGCGCACCCTCTACGTCAAATGGCCGATGCCGGCCTTCTACGAGCTGCCGCGCAGCGTCGCGATGGTGGCGATCGCCCGGATCGAGGACGGCCAGGATTGCGTGCTGCCGCAAAAGGTCGCCGCGCCCGACGAAATGCCGCTTGCCGAGGTCGACGCGCTGATCCGGCACGCCAAGGTGGCGCCGATCGACGAGGTGCCGGCGTTCCGGAAGATCCTGCGAACCACGCGGCTGCCGCTGCCGCTGCGGCGGCTGTTCTGGGCGGTCGGGCTGAATTTCGGCCGCCAGCGGGCCAATTATTTCGGCAGTTTTGGGGTCACCTCCGTGGCCGCCTATGGCGCGGGCCAGCTCCATGCCATCAGCCCCGGGCCCTTTGTCCTGAGCTATGGGGTGGAAAAGCCCGATCAGACCATCGATGTCGTCTTGCGCTGGGATCACCGGATTACCGATGCCGCCCCGATGGCCAGGGCGTTGAACCGGCTGGAACAGGTGCTGAACGGCGAAATATCAGCCGAATTGCGGGCCAATCGGCAGCAAACCGAGCCCAAACCGGTCCGGGCGGTCGCGACCTGACGGCCTCTAGGCCGTCATTCCGGGATGGTCCGCAGGACCAGACCCGGAATCTCGAGATTCTCAGGTGCGCAATTGCGCACCATAGTTCGATGCTTAGCATCGCCCCGGAATGACATCCATTTCATTGACAGAACGGCGGTTTCTCCCTAAGAACCCGCTTGCTCGCGGGCCGGTTTCGGCCCGCGATGCGTTTCGCGACCCGTGGTCCTTCCCCGAGCTTTCGAGGCGGACCTGTCGGCCCCGGCAACCCCGGTGCACAGGAGGGCGCGTTTCCTCAAAACTCAAACTCTTAAGCAGAGGACGCGATGACAAAGCGCAGTGAGGCGAAATACAAGATTGATCGCCGTATGGGCCAGAACATCTGGGGCCGCCCGAAGAGCCCCGTGAACCGCCGGGAATATGGCCCCGGCCAGCACGGCCAGCGCCGCAAGGGCAAGCTGTCCGACTTCGGCGTCCAGCTCCGCGCCAAGCAGAAGCTTAAAGGTTACTACGCCAACATTTCCGAGCGCCAGTTCCACGGCATCTATGTCGAGGCCGGCCGGATGAAGGGCGACACCGGTGAGAACCTGATCGGCCTTTTGGAGCGCCGTCTCGACACCGTGGTCTATCGCGCCAAGTTCGTCGCGACGATGTTCGCCGCGCGCCAGTTCATCAACCACGGCCACATCAAGGTGAACGGCCGCCGCGTCAACATTCCGAGCTACAAGCTCAAGCCGGGCGACCTCGTCGAGGTCAAGGAATCCTCCAAGCAGCTCACCCCGGTTCTGGAAGCAAGCCAGCTCGGCGAGCGCGACGTGCCCGACTTCATCGAGGCCGATCACTCCAAGATGACGGCGAAGTTCACCCGCATCCCCGCGCTGTCGGACGTGCCGTTCGCAGTGCAGATGGAGCCGCACCTGATCGTCGAATTCTATTCGCGCTGATCGGAGTACGGTTCGGAGATATCAAAGGCCCCGGTTTTGCCGGGGCCTTTTTGTATGCGAGTATGGCGTCGTCTCAACGCCGAGCCTCGCCGCGGCTTAAATCAATTCGGGTCAACATGCGCTTGCGCGACTGCCACAACTTTCATGACTTCCGCAGGCTGGCCCGACGACGGCTGCCCGGCCCTATCTTCGATTACATCGATGGCGCGGCTGACGACGAGGTGACCCATCGCCGGAACACCGCAAGTTTCGAGCGCTGTGACCTGGTACCCAACGTCCTGCGCGGCGTCGAAAACATCGATATGTCGGTGACAGTCCTGGGCCAGAAGCTGGCGATGCCGATCTATTGCTCTCCGACCGCACTGCAACGCCTATTCCATCATACCGGCGAACGCGCCGTTGCCGCCGCTGCGGCGAAGTACGGGACGATGTTCGGCGTATCCTCGCTCGGCACGGTAAGCCTCGAGGAACTGCGCCAGGCACACGACACGCCGCAGGTCTATCAGTTCTACTATCACCGGGATCGCAGCCTCAACCGCACGATGATGCAACGCGCGAAAGAAGCCGGCGTCCAGGTGATGATGCTCACCGTGGACAGCATCACAGGCGGGAACCGCGAGCGCGACAAGCGCACCGGCTTTTCGATTCCATTTCGGCTGACGCTTGCCGGGATGTACCAGTTCGGGATCAAGCCGGCCTGGGGCATCAATTATCTCACGCACGAGCGGTTCAAGCTTCCGCAGTTGGACCAGCACGTCGATATGGGCAGCGGCGCGCTGTCGATCTCCAAATATTTTACCGAGATGCTGGACCCTTCGATGAACTGGGACGATGTGGCTGAAATGGTCCAGCTATGGAACGGGCAATTCTGCCTGAAGGGCGTCATGTCGGTAGCGGACGCCAGGCGCGCCGTCGAGATCGGTTGCACCGGCATCGTATTGTCCAATCATGGCGGCCGGCAGTTGGACGGTTCACGCGCGCCATTCGATCAATTGGCCGAAATCGTCGATGCTGTTGGCGATCGAATTGACGTGATCATGGACGGCGGAATTCAGCGGGGCACCCATGTCTTGAAGGCATTGTCGCTTGGAGCCAAGGCTGTAGGCGTTGGACGTTATTATCTCTATCCTCTCGCGGCGGCCGGCCAGGCCGGCGTCGAGCGGGCTCTCGACCTGATGCGGTCGGAACTCGAGCGGGGAATGAAGCTGATGGGATGCACTGCGATCAATCAGCTCTCTCGCGAAAATCTGCGGTTCAGATAATTTCTGTCCCGCATCAAGTTGAAAGAGACGAGAAACTGCCATGCACTACACCCCTGCTCCGCGCGATCCCAAGGCCGATCCCATCCGCATCAACCTGTTGTCGGACACGCAGACGCGACCGACGCCCGCCATGCGCGAGGCGATGGCGCGGGCGGAAGTCGGCGACGAGCAGATCGGCGACGATCCGACGGTGAACCTGCTGTGCGAGCGCGTGGCCGAGTTGCTCGGCAAGGAAGCCGCCGTGTTCATGCCGTCGGGCACCATGTGCAACGTCGCGGCGACGCTCGCGCATTGCCGGCCGGGCGATGAAATTCTGGCCCATGCCACCGCGCATATCATCGCCCGCGAAGGCGGCGCGCATGCAGCGCTGGGCGGATTCCAGATCACGCCGCTGCCGGGCGAGGACGGACAATTCACGCCGGAAACATTCCGCGCTGCGCTGCACCCGCGCTCGCGTTATCAGCCGCCGCAGACCGTCGTCAGCGTCGAGCAAACCGCCAATATCGGCGGTGGCACCATCTGGAAGAAGGCGGCGCTGGACAAGATCGTGGAGATCGCCAAGGCGAACGGGCTCATCACCCATATGGATGGCGCGCGGCTGTTGAACGCTTGCGTCGCCACCAAAATATCGGCGCGCGACATGGCCGCAGGATGGGATTCCGCCTGGATCGATTTCTCAAAAGGCCTTGGTGCGCCGATCGGCGGCGTGATCGCGGGGTCGCGCGCCTTCATCGACGACGTCTGGCGCTGGAAGCAGCGCCTCGGCGGATCGATGCGGCAGGCCGGCATTTGCGCCGCGGCCTGCGTCTACGCGCTCGACCATCACGTCGACCGCCTCGCCGACGATCACGCCAATGCGCGTGCGCTGGCGCGAGGGCTGTCGCAGATCAACGGCATCGAGGTGCAAGAGCCAGAGACCAATCTGGTGTTCTTCAAGCCTGATAGAGCCGGGATCGCGGGCAACAAAATGGTCGAGGCCTTGCGCAAGCGGGGCGTGCTGCTCGCCATGATGGACGGCCGCATCCGCGCCTGCACGCATCTCGACGTCAGTGCTGCGATGATCGAGGAGACGGTCGGGCTGGTGCGCGAGATCGTCCGCGGCACGTGAGAGGCGTCAGCCCGAGGCCGTGAACTCAGGCCACGGCAGGCGTGCGCCCCCGCCACAGCGCGCTGCCGAGCAGCAGATACACCGCGCCGGTCCACATCGCCTGCCAGTTCTGGAAGCCTTCGTTGAAGACGATATAGATCGCAGCCAGCGCGAACAGCGCGGCAAACACGGCTTCGGCAAGCGGCCGCTCGCCGGATTTCGAACCGTTGAGAAACGCCAATGTCCAGAACGGCACCACGGCCATGGTCAGGGCGGCGAACGGGAAATCGCGCCAGCGGGCGTCGAATACCAGACTGAGCGCGGTCTGCGCGGCAATGAGCGTCGTCACGATCAGCATCACGCCCAGTATGTTGCTCATGAACAATGGGGTCAGGCCCTTGCGCGGCCCCAACACTTCAAGAAACGCCGGAAGCCCCCGCCCCGACATCAGGGCGCAGGTAGCCAGCAGCGGCGCTGTCACTGCCGCCGTCAACAGAAAGCCCTGAACTAGCCAACCGCCGAGCCCGTAGCTTTCCTGGAGCATCTTGTCGATGCTGATGCCCAGCAATATCCCGCCAGCGGTCGCGGATGCGGCGACCGCGGCCCACGATGACAACGCCGGCTGGCGCTTCGGCGTGAACCAGGCAACGGCGAACACACAGAGGCAAAGAAGCAGCCCGCCTGCCATCTGCAGCTTCCAGAAAGGGTAGTTGCTGATGGCGACGCCGGCCGGATATTTCAGCTTGCGTTCGGCCCCGTCGAACAGTCCCCAATAGCCACCCACCGTTCCTTCCCAGCGGCGCTTCCACGGCTCGTCATAGGCCTCGAACAGATTGACGCGAAAATTGTCGCGCCTTGCCCGTTCGAGAATCTCGGAAATGAAACGTGCCTGGTTGACGCGGGAAGCCAGCGCGCCGTCGCGCATCCGCCCGTGGCTTGGCCAACCGGTCTCACCGATCAAAATCTCTTTGCCCGGAAAGGCCGCGACCACCTGCTTGCGGACATCATCGACATGCGCGGCCGCATCCTCGGCGCGCGGAGGAATGTCCTCCCAATAGGGCAGGAAATGAGCGGTGACGAAATCGACATCGGCGCCCACTTCCCGGTAACGCAGCCAGAATTCCCAGACATCGGCATAGGTCACCGGAATGTCCACGCGCGGCTTGACCGACTGGATCGTTTGGCGAAGGTCGCCGACGGTCATGTCGCCGCGCAGCAGCACTTCGCTGCCAATGATGAGCGCTGCGACCGTGCCGGGATGATCCTTCACCAGCGAGACCGCAATGTCGGCGAGTTGCGCGTTCTTCGCGCGATCACGCCCGATCCAAACGCCGAGCAGAACTTTCAATCCGACCCTGGATGCAAGCTCGGGCACCTTGTCCAGCCCGTTATCGATGGAATAGGTGCGGATGCATTTGGAGACCTTGGCAAGCTCCTTCAGATCCTCCGCGATCTGCTCCGGCTTGACGATAAGCGTCGGGTCATGCGGCGTCTGATCGTTGCGGAACGGCGCGTAGGAAACGCACTCCAGCTTCGATGCATCATCAATCGGCGCGCGCGTCAGCGCTACCGGCGTGGCCAGCCACCACCACACCGCGACAACGATGCCCAGCGATAGAAATAAAAGCGCCAGCGGCGTGCGAAAGCCGATTGGTCCTGCTCCCCTAATAGGACGAATAGACGAGCCTGTTTAGCCGTGCGCGACAGGCATGTCGACCCGCTGGTCCCGCCATGTGTACAATTGCGCGAGAGCACGGAAGCCGTGATACTAAGCTCCTTCAAAAGTGAGCTTTGTTTGCGCAAAATTGATCGCGCCTGACGAGTAGAATGATGGCATTCAAGAGATTTTCCCGGCGACAAGTTGGCAGACTTGCAGGCTGGTCGGCGTTTGGCATGTCGATGCTGTCAGCCAAGTCCAGCACGGCGCAATCGAATCACGCGACCGGAATACATCAAAAGCCCTTGAGCTTTCCGAACGGTTTTCTGTGGGGCACTGCCACCTCAGCCTATCAGGTCGAGGGCGCTGTCAACGAAGACGGCCGCGGGCCGTCGATCTGGGACCGCTTTGCCCACACGCCTGGCACCATCTCCGATCGCAGCAATGGCGACACCGCGACCGACCATTATCGTCTCTACAAGCAAGACGTCCAGCTCATGAAGTCGCTGGGCACAAAAGCCTATCGATTCTCGATCGCATGGCCACGCATCTTCCCGAATGGGATAGGGTCGGCAAATCCACAGGGCCTCGATTTCTATCACCGCCTTGTCGACGAGTTGTTGGCGAATGGCATCGAACCGTTTGCGACGCTGTATCATTGGGACCTGCCGCAAGCGCTGCAGGATCGCTTCGGCGGCTGGACTTCGCGAGATACCTCAAAGGCTTTCGCGGACTACGCCGCCCATGTCACTGCCCGCTTGAGTGATCGCGTGAAGCATTTCTTCACAATCAACGAATGCTCCAGGCTCGTTCATCTCGGCCACGGCCTCGGTGCCGACGCGCCAGGCCTCAAACTGCCTCAGTCAGGATTGAACCAGGTCCGTCACCACGTTGCGCTGGGACATGGTCTCGCGGTTCAGGCCATCCGCGCCCATGGGCGTGCCGGAACGAAGGTCGGTCCGGCGGAAAATGCCGTGAGCTGCATCCCTGCCATCGAAACATCAGCCAACATCCGCGCCGCCGAGACCGCGACGCGCGAACTCAACGCCGGCTATCTGACCGTGATGCTCGAAGGAAAATATACCGAGGCGTATCTGGCGAGGTCCGGCCAAGACGCACCGAAATTCACCGCCGATGATCTGCGCGTCATTTCATCCCCGATCGATTTCGTTGGGCTGAATGTCTATACACCCGACCATTATGTCGTTGCCGCCGACAACGAACGCGGCTTCACGCTGGCGCCGTTTCCCACCTCGTTTCCGCACATGAAAGCGAGCTGGCTCAGGCCCGGCCCCGAGGCCATCTACTGGGTGCCGCGTCATGTCGCAAAACTGTGGAACGTGAAGTCGATCTATATCACCGAGAACGGAACCTCGGGAAACGACCAGCCGGCACCGGACGGCACCATCTACGACGTCGACCGCATCATGTATCTGCGCAATTATCTCACGCAGTTGCAGCGCGCGACATCCGAGGGCGTGCCCGTGCTCGGATACTTCCTATGGAGCCTGATGGATAATTTCGAATGGTCTGATGGCTATGAGCAGCGCTTCGGTATCTACCACGTCGACTTCGATTCCAAGCGTCGTACGCCCAAGCTGAGCGCGTCGTTCTATCGCGAGACGATCGCCAAAAACGCGGTTGCGTAGTCAGCCGATTGTCAATCCTTGCGCAGACCCTTGCCGAGCGCCTCATACATGATCGTCTTCAGCGCCAGTTGAATTCGCCCGCCTTGCGTCGGAGCCTGCACCATGAAGACAACGAGCAAGTCGTCCTGCGGATCGACAAAATAGAAACTTCCGCCTGCGCCATCCCACCGGTATTCGCCGAGCGGCCATGTCGTGTTTGGCGGCGGTGAGGTGCGCACGGCAAAGCCCAGACCGAAGCCGCTGGACGGTCCCGGAAAATAAAAGGGATCGTGAATAATCCTGGTTTCCGGACCGATCTGATCCGACGTCATTAGCGCGACTGTTTCGGGCTTCAGGTACCGCCTGCCGTCCAGTTCGCCGCCATTCAGCAGCATTTGCAGGAATCGGGCATAGTCGGCGGCCGTCGAGACCAGACCCGCGCCACCGGATTCCCACCGCCGCGGCACTGTCGGGTCTCCGATTCCGGCCACTCGAAAACGATCAACAGGAAATGGCTGGGCGATGCGCGGCCACTTCGTTTCATCTGCGACATAGTATGCGGTCTCGGACATGCCGAGTGGATCGAACAATCTCTGCTTCTCGAATTGAAATAGCGTCTGCCCCGAGACCACCTCGACGACGCGGCCGAGCACGTCGGTCGAGTGGCTGTAGTTCCAACGCGTTGCCGGCTGATCGGCGAGCGGCAGTGTCGCAATGCGGTCAGCGAATTCGGCGTTGTCGAAGTCGCCGGCGTACAATTGCGGATTGGCATAGAGTTTCTGCACCGCGGTTTCGCCGAAGAAACCGTAGGTGATACCCGACGTGTGCCGGAGCAGATCCTTGATCGTGATCGGGCGCTTCAGCGGCTCGAGCTTGAGCGGATACTTTCCGGCTTCATCGGAAAGATCGACGCCGACTTTCGCATCCGCAAAGGAGCGAATGTATTTCGACACGGGATCATCGAGGGCCAGCTTGCCGTCGTCGACCAGCATCATCGCGGCAACTGAGGTGACGGCCTTTGACATCGAATAGATCTGGAAAATCGTATCCCGCGTCATCGGCTCGCTAGACGCCGGGTCCCGCACGCCAAAACATTCGAAATATACCGGCTTGCCGTGCTGCTGGATCAGAAGCACCGCGCCGGGAATCTTGCCGGTCGTGACCTCGTTGCGAACGTGGTCTCCAATCCGGTCAAGGGCCGCGCGCGAAAAAGTTGGCGCGGCCGGCGCTTTCGGCTCAGCCCGCGCCTCCTGCGGTTGGCCGCCGACCAGGGAAACCACAAGGGCCGCCGCAGCAAAGCGACGTCCGATAGCGCCGTCAGTTCTCCAGCGCTTCATAGACCAACTGCTTCAGCGTCCGCTGGATCCGCTGGCGTTCCGTCGGCGTCTGCTCGAGCAGCACGAAGAACATGTCCTGCTTGCGGTCGACCACGAAATAGCAGCCGCTGGCGCCATCCCATTTCAATTCGCCAAGGGATCCCGGCGGCGGCGGCTTGGCCTTACCGGGATCGGTGCGCACGGCAAGTCCGAACCCAAAGCCGAAGCCGTCCCCAGGGAAGTAGAAATAATCGCGATCGACCCCCGACCCGGGACCGATATGGTCCGTCGTCATCAGCTTGAACGTCTCCGGCTTCAGATAGGTCTTGCCCTCGAACGTGCCGCCGTTGAGCAGCATCTGCGTAAAGCGCCGGTAGTCCGCCATGGTCGAGTACATGCCGCCGCTCGCGAACTCGATTTTTTTGACGTTGGTCGGGTTGGTGTCGCGGCCGACACGGAAATTGCTGTCGTTCGGCACCGGCAGCGCGATCCGCTTCTGCTTCTCCGGATCGGTGATGTAGAAGCCGGTGTCGACCATGCCAAGCGGATCGAGCAGCCTTTCGCGCATGATCGTGAACAGGGATTTTCCGGACGCGACTTCCATCACCCGCGCCAGCACGTCGGTGGAATGGCCGTACTGCCAGAGCGCCCCCGGCTGGTTGTGCAGCGGCAGTTTGGCGATCCGCTCGGCGAATCCGGCCAGATCGAAATCTCCGTCATAGATATTGGCGGCCGCATAGGCCTTGCGGACCAGGGTATCGCCGTAGAAGCCATAGGTGATTCCCGACGTATGCAGCATCAGGTCGCGGACGGTCATCGGCCGGCTCAGTGGCACCAGTTCGAGCGTCTTGGTGCCATCCTCGGCCTTCTTCTCGACACCGACCTTCACATTCGCGAAGGACGGAATGTATTTTGAGACGGGATCGTCGAGCTTGATCGTGCCGTCCTCGACCAATTGCATGGCCACGACCGACGTGATCGCTTTCGTCATCGAGAACAGGCGGAAGATGGTCTTGTCGGTGATTGGCTCCTTGGACTCCACGTCCTGAACGCCGAAGGTTTCGTGATAGACCGGCTTGCCGTGCTGCTGGATCAGGACGTTCGCACCAGCGATCTTGCCGGTCGCCACCTCATTCCCAAAGAATTCGGTGATCTTCGCAAGCTTGTCCTTATTGAACCGCGCGCCGGCGGGAATATCGAACGTGCCTTCGGCGCGGACCTCTGGCGCAACCGCCAGTATCAGCGCGCCGCAGGCAAGCGCGCGCAGCATTTGACGTAAGTTCATGGGAACCCCCCTCCGGAATTCGGAGAGGAGTGTAGCTGCGGCGTCAATCGGCGCAAGGGCTGCCATAGGCTGCCAGCGCCTCTTCATGCAACCGAGCGCTGTCGCGGGAGAAGCAGCAGAAGATAACCCTTTTCACGGCAGGCGCCGCGGCCAGCCCATCGACGACCGTTGCGACTGCGATGCCCGCCGCACGGTCGGCAGGGAAGCGATAGACGCCCGTAGAGATCGCGGGAAAGGCCAGAGAGGAGAGCGCGTTGGACTGACAGAGTTCGAGGGAGCGCCGATAGCAGGAAGCGAGCAGCCCGTCCTCCCCATCATTGCCGCCGTGCCAAACCGGCCCGACGGCGTGGATCACATGGCTGGCCGGCAACCGGTATCCTCGGGTGATCTTGGCGTCGCCGGTCGCGCAGCCATTCAGCATACGGCACTCGGCAAGCAGTTCAGGTCCGGCCGCCCGATGGATTGCGCCATCAACGCCGCCCCCGCCGAGCAGGGACGAGTTCGCGGCGTTGACGATGGCGTCAACGCGCAGTGTCGTAATGTCGGCGACAATGACTTCCAGCCGCGCCTGGCCGACCTGGCGCGCGATGCCGCTCAGGCGGAAGCCGCCGCGTTGACGGTGACGCCCTTCTCGGCGAAGAGCTGCTGCAATTCACCGGCCTGGAACATCTCGCGGATGATGTCGCAGCCGCCGACGAATTCGCCCTTGACGTAGAGCTGCGGGATGGTCGGCCAGTTCGAATATTCCTTGATGCCGTTGCGAAGCTCGGCGGATTCCAGGACGTTCAGCCCCTTGTAGCCGACGCCGATGTGATCGAGGATCTGGACCACCTGTCCCGAGAAACCGCACTGTGGAAACTGCGGCGTGCCCTTCATGAACAGCACGACGTCGTTCGACTTCACTTCGTTGTCGATGAATTGTTCGATGCTCATATTTGCTTCCTTTTGGGGCTCAGCCCCCTGCGGCGTCGCATAACAGGCGGCTCGTCCATGTAACCCGGATACTTGCGATATATGTAGCCCAAACCGTTGTGCATCCAAAGCAAAATGGCGAGGAGCTGGCATGCGCGGGGCCGGCTCGCGGCATCCTTGGCCGACCGCCGCTCATAGTCTGACGGCATCAATATCATAGCGGGGCAGGCTTTTTTCCTGCACCGGAACCCCTATCTAGGTCGGACCGCCCGTCGGGAACCAGTTTGCCAGCCTAACGTTCTCTCTCCCTCGACCGGAGACACCAGTGACGAAACCAGTATCCGCCGCCGCGTTCGCCACACCGGCCCCGTCACTTTTCTCGGATTCCGGCACCCTCGCCCAGAATTTGGTGGAGGCCTATCTGGCCGTCCGCGGCGAGACCGAGCGCCGGGCCGCTCCGTTGAGCCCCGAGGACCAGCTCATCCAGTCGATGCCGGACGCGAGCCCGGCCAAATGGCACCGCGCCCATACCACCTGGTTCTTCGAGCAATTCCTGCTCGGCGAGCACTGCGAGGGCTATCAGCCCTTCCACCCTGATTATGCGTTCCTGTTCAATTCCTATTATGTCAGCGCCGGACCGCGGCACGCCCGTCACCAGCGCGGCCATTTGACCCGCCCGAGCGCCGACGAAGTCACCGCCTATCGCCGGCATGTCGATGCCGCCGTCGTCAAGTTCTTCCAGACCGCCGGCGAAGCGCGCCTCACAAAACTGGTCCCGCTGGTCGAGGTCGGCCTCAACCACGAGCAGCAGCATCAGGAATTGATGCTGACCGACATCCTGCACGCCTTTGCCCAAAACCCGATCCCGCCGGCCTATGATCCTTCCTGGCGCTTTCCGGCATCGCACCGTTCGGCAGAGGAGTGGACCACCCTCAACGAGGGCATCCACACCGTAGGCCACGCCGACGACAGCTTCCATTTCGACAATGAAAAGCCCGCGCACCGCGCCCTGGTCGGCCCGGTCGGGCTGGCCCGCAACCTCGTGACCAATGCGGAATGGCTCGCCTTCATGCAGGACGGCGGCTACGGCACCGCCACGCTCTGGCTGATGGACGGCTTTGCCACGGCGACCGGCGAGGGCTGGCAGGCGCCCGGCCACTGGCGCCAGATCGACGGCGAATGGCGGATCATGACGCTCGGTGGGTTGCAGCCGATCGACCCGGCCGCCCCGGTCTGCCACGTCAGCTATTACGAGGCGGATGCGTTTGCGCGCTGGGCCGGCCGCCATCTGCCGACCGAGATGGAGTGGGAGGTCGCCGCCCGCGCCGGCCAGCTCAACGATGCCTTCGGCATCGTCTGGCAGTGGACCCGCAGCTCCTACTCCCCCTACCCCGGCTACCGCGCCATCGAGGGGGCGCTCGGGGAGTACAACGGCAAGTTCATGGTCAACCAACTGGTGTTGCGCGGCTCCTCGCTTGCAACTCCGGCCGGCCACAGCCGTATCACCTACCGAAACTTCTTCTACCCGCACCACCGCTGGCAATTCACGGGGTTACGCCTCGCCGATTACGCCTGAGATTTCCGATGAATCTAGCGCGCCGGAAAGCGCGTTCAGGAGAGTATCATGAATGTGCATGCCGCCGCTTTGGCCCACACGCTCCCGTTCGACGAACAGACCTCCGCTTTTGCCGGCGACGTGATCGGCGACCTCTCGCAATTCCCCAAGCGCCTGTCGCCGAAATATTTTTACGACGCCACGGGCTCCGAGCTATTCGAGCAGATCACGGTGCTGCCGGAATATTACCCCACCCGCACCGAGCTCGGCATCCTGCGCAGCCGCGGCGATGAAATCGCCGCACTCATTCCGAAAGGCGCGGCCCTGGTCGAATTCGGCGCCGGCGCGACCACCAAGGTCCGTCTGCTATTGGAGCGCTGCGATTTCTCCGCCTATGTCCCGGTCGATATCTCAGGCGATTTCCTGAACGCGCAGGCCAGCGGCCTGCGCAAGGATTTTCCCGATCTCGGCGTTTATCCGGTTGCCGCCGATTTCACCGCGCCGTTCGGGTTGCCGGCCGAAATCGCCGACATGCCCAAGGTCGGCTTTTTTCCCGGATCGACGCTCGGCAATTTCGAGCCGCACGAAGCGCGCGCCTTCCTGCGCAGCGCACGCGACATTTTGGGTAAGAGCGCACAGATGATCATCGGCGTCGACCTCGAGAAGAACGAGCGGGTGCTCTATGATGCCTATAACGACGCCGCCGGCGTCACCGCGCGATTCAATCTCAACGTTCTGGTCCGCATCAACCGCGAGCTCGGCGGCAATTTCGACGTCTCCGCCTTCATGCACCGCTCGGTCTACAATCGCGAGCGCCATCGCATCGAGATGCACTTGATTTCCAAGAAGGCGCAGAGCGTGCGCATCCTGGGACGGAATTTTTCATTCCGTCCCGGCGAAAGCATCCATACCGAATCGAGCTACAAATACAGCTTCGACCGCTTCACCAAGTTGGCGCGCGAGTCGGGTTGGTCGGTGCGGGAATCCTGGACCGATCGCGACCAGATGTTCTCCGTTCACGCGCTGGTGGCGTCGGACTGAGAGTTTGGCCGCGGGTTTTTGCAGCTCACGTCTTGCAGACGGACCGCCTGCGGTCCGGCCGCGGCCTGCGGGTCGGCGCAATCCGGGGAGCGACAGATATCCAATCATCGGACAATCGGTCTGCACCCAACAACCACGCGTGAATGATCCGCCACTTGTCCTGTCCGCGGGATTGGAAATCCAGCAGCGGAGATCCTGCGTCCTGCAGTTCGTGAAAGAACTTCAACGAGTCTTTTCCGGTCGGTCCGTCCGGTTCAATCGCCTGCGTCAATATCCAGCGGTCCCACTCTTCAATAATCCGTACTCTTGCTTCACTCTGTTTCATAGGCGCGTATTCCCAGCCACGGCTCCCCCGTGGGCACTGACTGATCGCGCTGGTCAAGTTGATGGAAGGTGCCTACGCCGCCGCGCGTCCCCGCACCTTGCCGGGCCCAGTATAACCAAACTTCTTAACAAGTGTTCATCTTTATTACCCCGCCCGCAAAACGGTCCATCCGCGCTGTCGTTTCCCCATCGAAAGGTCCAATTTTTGACGCGGACTCAGCCGAGCCTCCGCGGCAGCATGGCTTGGGGTGAGTTCGTGCCAGGGGATATCAGTCATGGGGAACGCATATCCAGCGTCCGGCAACCACAGGCAACGTTCGGGATCGTCGTCTGTTCACAATGATACGGACACCGGCTGGGACGAGGAAGCAGACACCGAGCGGGCAGCGCTTCGCGAGGAGAATGCGCGGCTTCGCGCTCTCGTCGTCCAACTGTCAAATCTCGTTCTCAGAAATGTCGTCGATCAGCACAACTCGCCGCAACTAGTGCCGGTGAGGCGGCCCAGGTTGGATTAAAGGCGCTATCCTGCCGGATCGGATCGCAGCGAGACCGTTTCCCACACCGCGACCGCGATCATGATCGCGGTGGTCAGGATCGACAGCACCAACGGCGACAGTTCGCTTGCGAACCAGGCGAGCACGCAGAGCGCGATGATGCCCGCCCCGTGCGAGAGCTGAACGAAGCCGCGGAAGCTGAACTTGAACAGGACGGTCCCGAATAGAAACAGCAAGGGACCGCCGATCGCGCTGGTTACCGTCTTGAGGTCGGAATGTCCGCCCGGGTGTTTCAGCACGAGCTCGTCCGCCACCGCCGCAACAATGATGCCGGCCACGATCGGCAGGTGCAGATAGGTATAGGCCAGCCGTGCCAGCCTTCCCGGCTCGCTCGATTTTGAAAGCTGCTCGGAGCCGGCTACGGCACCGATGTGGAAATAGATCCACCACATCGCGATGCTGCCGATCAAGGCCGAGACGAACGCCAGAACGTTTTCGGTCGTCCAGGCGAGTTCGGCAAAAGTCGCGCCGATGACGACGATGGATTCGCCGAGCGCGATGATGATGAACAGCCCGCAGCGCTCGGCCATATGGCCGCCTTCGATCATCCAGTCCGCGACCGAGGACGCGCCATAGCGGGGAATCCAGAACCGCACCGCCGGCGAAATATACTCGATGACAAGCGCGACGGCCCATAGCGCCAACCGCGACTGGCCTTCGACTAGCCCGCCGGCGATCCAGAAGATGGCCGATACCGATAGCCAGGCGGCGATCCGGATGGCATTCATGCGCGTCCGCGGGCGCGACGGCGGCGTCGACAACCACAGAAATATCGTCTTGCCGACCTGCATCCCCGCGTAGGCGATGGCAAACCACAAGCCGCGCTCGTCAAACGCCTTTGGAATCGAGGTCGATAGCACCAGCCCGCCCAGCATCATCGCAAACAGCAGGAGACGGACCGGAGTCTTTTCGGGATTGAGCCAGTTAGTGATCCAGGTAGTGAAGACCCATACCCACCAGACCGCGAGAAACAGCAGCGTGACCTGCAACGCACCCAGCGGCGTAAAATGAGCCAGCAGCGTGTGCGATATCTGCGTGATCGCAAAGACGAAGACGAGGTCGAAGAACAGCTCCGCGTAAGTGACGCGGCTATGCTGGTGCGGCACGATCGGGCGAAACAGCGCGCCGTGTGCGTTGTCTGTCATCGATGCCCCGCCGCCCGTCCGGGGACTATCTCTCCGGCACTCCGGGTCCGCCAGGTACCCCGGTCTGCAGTGCCAGCGCATGCAGCAAGCCGCCCATCTGCCCCTTGAGCGACTGATAGACGATCTGGTGCTGCTGCACGCGCGACTTGCCACGGAACGACTCCGAGATCACGGTCGCGGCGTAGTGGTCGCCATCGCCTGCGAGATCGCGGATCGTCACCTCGGCATCAGGGATAGCTGCCTTGATCATCGACTCGATATCGTGGGCATCCATCGGCATTCCAGCATGTCTCCTCAGGTGTTTCGAATCACGGCCGGCTCGCGCGACCGTGACGGCCAAACCTAGCGCGTACGCTCTTCTAGGTCACGCCTGGCGACACTATATTCCGGGCCGAAGCGTTTGACACCGCGAGATCGCGTCGCGCCCGATCATTTCGGGCTGACCGAAAAAAGAGGCTGAAAATCATGAAATTGCCCGGTCCCGACCATCCGATCACGATTACGGCAAACCCCAAGCGCGTCCGGGTCTCGGCCAACGGCGTGGTCATTGCCGATACCACCCGCGCGCTGACCCTGAAGGAAGCCAGCTATCCGGCGGTGCAATATGTGCCGCGCGAGGACGCCAATATGGCGTTGTTGTCCCGCACCGAGCGGACCACGCACTGCCCTTACAAGGGGGACGCGAACTATTTCAGCATCAACGCCGACGGCAAGAGCCTCGAAAATTCGATCTGGACCTATGAGACGCCCTTCCCGGCCATGGCCGAGATCGCCGGCCATCTGGCGTTCTATCCGGACAAGGTAACGATCGAGGAAGTGGCGTAGCGCAATATGGGAGAACGCCATTCCGGGGTGATGCGAAGCATCGAACTATGGTGCGCAATTGCGCACCTGAGAATCTTGAGATTCCCCGAGGTGCAATTGCACCCCTGAGGTCTGGCGCTTCGCGCCATCCCGGAATGACTGACGTGCGTAGCTACGCCCTGAATATCGTGAGCCCAAGTATCAGGAGCACCAGGAAGATCACGACGAAGACATAAAAGAGGAAGCGGGCGATGTCGGCGGACGCCTCCGAAATGCCGGTGAAGCCGAGAATGCCGGCAACGATCGACACCAGAAAGAAGATCAGCGCCCATTTCAGAATTGTCATTGCTTGCTCCGCGACCTCCGGGGCCATACCAGCGGCGGCCCTTAAATTCACCTGACTTAACGGCGGGTTGCCCCGCCGGTTCCGATACGACCTGGAGGTGCGAATTCGCCGGCGCCCGATTGGGCCTTGCTGAATCGGGTTCGGACGGCAACAATTGACCAACATAGCCTGGCGGGGAGGCCCTCATGACATCGATTTCCACCGTGGGGCATGCCGACGTGAGCGCAGTGCCCCAAGCCAAATCGCGAAATCTTTCGCTTGATCGCGCCCGCACCTTCCTGACGCTGGTGGTGCTGCTCCACCATGCCGTCATCCCCTATACTTATTTCGGTCATACCGATCCGAAGTACTTCTTCGGCTTCGACATGATCGTGCTCGCCACTGATAGTTTCTTCATGGCGATGTTCTTCTTCCTGTCGGGGCTGTTCGCCTGGTCCGGCATCGCCCGGAAGGGACCGTTGAGCTATCTGGCAGATCGCCTGCTTCGGCTTGGCCTGCCGTTCGTGATCTGCGCCTTCACGGTCATTCCGCTCGCCTATTACGCCATCTCCCTGCGGCACCATCCCGAGATCGGCTTTTCTGAGTACTGGTGGAATATGATCACCAAGGGCCCGTGGCCGAGCGGGCCGATCTGGTTCCTTTGGGTCCTGCTCAGTTTCGACGTGGTGGCGTGTATCTTGTATCGGCTGTCACCCAACTTGCTCGATCCGATCAACCGCCTCTCGCTGCACGGCCGCCGCCGGCCCGCGGTGTTCTTCGCGGTCATGCTTGCTGTCACCGCTGCGTTCTACATTCCCGGGCTGGTTCGCTACGGACATAGCAGCTGGTTCGAGTTCGGCCCGTTCTCGGTTCAGCACGGGCGCGTGATGCTCTATGCGAGCTACTTCTTTTTCGGTGCCGGCATCGGCGTTGCGCAAATGGATCGCGGGCTGCTCGCGGCAGACGGCCGGATGGCGAAGGTCAGCTGGGACTGGATGGTGCTGGCGATCGTTCCGTATTGCCTCTTGTGGGTGCTGATCTTCATCAAGCGCGAAATACTGGGCAACCCGTCGCCATTGCCGGACTGGTATGAAGCGCTCTATGCCATCTGCTTCACCGTCTTCAGCGTGGCCATCATGTTTCTGATCCTGGCCATTTTTCAGAGGTTCAGGCAATCAGGCTCCGCCAAACTACTCGATCCGATGCAGGCGGACGCCTACGGCATGTTCCTGGTGCACTACCCGATCGCACTGTGGCTGCAATACTGGCTGTTCGACTATGACCTGCCGGCGATCGTCAAGGTCGCGATCGGGTTCGTGCTGACAGTCGCGGCGAGCTGGGCGCTGACGCGAGCGTTGCGGCAGATCCCGGGCGCAACGAGGGTGCTGTGAGGGAGCGGCACCGGCCTCACATCGTCATCCATAGCTCCGCTCGGGGATAGATGGATTGCTTCGTCGCTTCGCTTCTCGCAATGACGTGGAAAGAGTGCCGCCTAAGCCGCCTTGCCGCTCATATAGGCCGGCAGCCAGTGCTCGAACGCCGTCTCGAGCGCACTCACCGCCACCTGCCCCTCGCCTGCAACCTCAAGCGCATCGCCGCCGGTGGTGCCGATCCGTGCGCATGGCACGCCCGCCCCCTTCATCTTCGCCAGCACGAGGCCGGCATCCGCCGCTGATACCGTTACGATGTATCGCGCCTGGTCCTCTCCGAACCAGTAAGCGTGCGGCACAATCGAGCTTGGCGCCGCCAATAGCTGCGCGCCGATGCCGCTGGCAATCGCCATCTCGGCCAACGCGATCAACAAGCCGCCGTCGGAGACGTCATGCACCGCGGTTGCCGTGCCGGCGTGGATCATGCCGCGCACCACATCGCCGTTGCGCTTTTCGGCGGCGAGATCGACCGGCGGCGGTGCGCCTTCTTCGCGGCCGCAGATGTCGCGCAGGTAGACGGACTGTCCGAGCCAGCCTTGCGTATCGCCGATCAAAAGGATCGCTTCGCCGGCCGCCTTGAAAGCCAGCGTCGCCGATTTGGTGAAATCGTCGAGCAGGCCGACGCCACCGATTGACGGCGTCGGCAGAATGCCGCGGCCGTTGGTTTCGTTGTAGAGCGAGACGTTGCCCGACACGACAGGGAAATCGAGCGTGCGGCAGGCTTCCGAAATGCCCTTCAGACAGCCGACGAACTGACCCATGATCTCGGGCCGCTCCGGATTGCCGAAATTGAGATTGTCGGTGATCGCGAGCGGGCGTCCGCCGACCGCGGTGATGTTGCGCCAGGCTTCGGCAACGGCCTGCTTGCCGCCTTGATAAGGATCGGCCTCGCAATAGCGCGGTGTGACGTCGACGGTGAGCGCGAGCCCCTTCGGCCCGTCCTCGACGCGCACCACCGCGGCATCGCCGCCCGGACGCTGCACGGTATTGCCCAAAATGACGTGGTCGTATTGCTCCCAGACCCAGCGCTTCGAGCACAGCTCCGGCGTGCCGATCAGCTTCTCCAGCGCCGCGGAAATGCCAATTGGGGGCTCCACTTCGCGCGCCTGTACCATCGGCAGGGCTGCGGATGGGACGTACGGGCGGTCATACACCGGCGCCTCGTCGCCGAGCTCCTTGATCGGCAGATCGGCCATGACGTCGCCGCCATGCTTGACCACAAAGCGCTTGGTCGGCGTGGTGTAGCCGACCACCGCGAAATCCAGCCCCCATTTCTTGAAGATTGCCTCGGCCTCCTTTTCCTTCTCGGGCTTGAGCACCATGAGCATGCGCTCCTGGCTTTCCGAGAGCATCATCTCGTAGGCGCTCATGCCGGTTTCGCGGGTCGGCACCGCGTTGAGATCGAGCTCGACGCCGAGATCGCCCTTGGCGCCCATCTCGACCGCCGAGCATGTCAGCCCCGCCGCGCCCATGTCCTGGATCGCGATGACACAACCCTTTTCCATGATTTCGAGGCAAGCTTCGAGCAGGAGCTTTTCGGCGAAGGGATCTCCGACCTGCACCGTCGGCCGCTTCTCGGCCGAATCGTCGTCGAATTCAGCCGACGCCATCGAGGCGCCGTGAATGCCGTCGCGCCCGGTCTTGGAGCCCAAATAGACGATCGGCATGTTCACGCCGGAGGCTGCCGCATAGAAAATCTTGTCGGTCTCGGCGAGGCCGACCGCCATCGCGTTGACCAGGATGTTGCCGTCGTAACGGGTGTGGAAGCGCACCTGCCCGCCCACCGTCGGCACGCCGAACGAATTGCCGTAGCCGCCGACGCCGGCCACCACGCCCGAAACAAGATGCCGCGTCTTCGGGTGTTCCGGCGCGCCGAATGAGAGCGCATTGAGGCAGGCAATGGGCCGCGCGCCCATCGTGAACACGTCGCGCAGTATGCCGCCGACGCCGGTGGTCGCGCCCTGATAGGGCTCGATGTAGCTCGGGTGGTTGTGGCTCTCCATCTTGAAGACCACCGCCTGACCGTCCCCGATGTCGATGACGCCGGCGTTCTCGCCCGGGCCCTGGATCACCCACGGCGCCTTGGTCGGCAGCCCCCGCAGATGGATACGCGAGGACTTGTACGAGCAGTGCTCGTTCCACATCGCCGAGAAAATTCCGAGCTCGGTGAATGTCGGCACCCGCCCGATCAGCTTGAGGATGCGCTCATACTCGTCGGGCTTAAGGCCGTGGCTAGCGACGAGTTCGGGGGTAATCTGGGGCTCGTTCATGGGTGCCTTAATAGGAAGATCGACGGGGGGCGAAAAGGCCTTTTATGGCGCATTTCCGCCCTGTCCAGAGCTTTGCGCGGGGCGCCTTGCGGGATCGGCGTTTGCACATCGTTCCCGGATCGGATTTAAGGGCTGAAACATCGAATTGAAGGTCATTTTTAGTGAACGAACTCCCCCAAAATGCATTTCAGCGCCGCCCCGATCTGCATGTCGAAACCGAGGGCGAATTCAAGGGCTGGCGCACCTGGACCCGTGACAGTTTTGAGACCCATAACGGCCCGTTCTGGCACCGAATGGACGAAAACGGGCGTGTGCAATGCGCGTTCCGGGTCGAAAAGAAGCACCTCAACGGCCAGCTCAACGTCCATGGCGGCTGCTTCATGTCGTTCGCCGATTACTGCCTGTTTGCGATCGCCTCCTCTGTGCTGGAGGGACCCGGCGTGACGGTATCGTTTGCCTGCGAATTTCTCGACGCCGCACGCGAGGGCGAACTGGTCGAATGCGACGGCGAAATCACCCGCGCCGGCGGTTCGCTGATCTTCCTGCGCGGCGTGCTGAAATCCGGCGAGCGCTCGCTGTTCACCTTCTCGGGCACGATCAAGCGGGTGAAGTGGAAGAAGCCGACTGGCACCGGCGGCGTTGCCACCTGACGCGCCACAAGCACGTCGCGGCTGGCGCGACTATGCATTGCTGCTCGCGCTGGCGTGCTGCTGGAGCTCGACCTATCCGCTGACCAAGATCGGCCTCGGCTCGATCCCGCCGGTCACGTTCATCTCGGCGCGCTCGCTGATCGCGGCGGGCTTTCTGTTGGTGATCCTGCGTGCCCGCGGCTTGCGGCTGCCGACGGACGGCAAAGCCTGGAAGCTGTTTGCCTTCCAGCAGACCATCAACTCGACAATTCCTTTCCTGATGATCACCTGGGCGCAGCAATATGTGGCTGC
This sequence comes from Bradyrhizobium sp. 157, assembly GCF_023073815.1. Classification (NCBI taxonomy): domain Bacteria; kingdom Pseudomonadati; phylum Pseudomonadota; class Alphaproteobacteria; order Hyphomicrobiales; family Nitrobacteraceae; genus Bradyrhizobium; species Bradyrhizobium sp. 157. The sequence continues at coordinate 236,520 of NZ_JADPKF010000090.1, forward strand.
GGCGCCGACCGTGGTGCTGGCCTCGACCACGCCGATCTTCGCTTTCCTCATTACCTGGGCCGTCACGCGGCACGAGCCGGCGACGCTGCTCAAGCTGGTCGGCGCCATTCTGGGCCTGGCCGGTACGGCCGTGACCATCGGCTTCGATACGCTCGGCGGGCTCTCCAGCAACCTCCTCGCCGAAATGGTCATCCTGATCGCCACCATCTCCTTTGCCTGCGCCACGATCTTCGGGCTCAAGCTGACCGACTACGACCCGATGGTGGTGGCGGCGGGCTCGCTGTTGTTCGGCGGCACGGTGCTGTTGCCGCTCGCGCTGATCATCGACCATCCCTGGACCTTGCGGCCGACGACTGAAGCGCTGGTGGCTACCGCCGCGATGGGAATATTCTCGAGCGCCTTCGGACTGATGCTGTTCTACATGTGCCTGACGCGACTCGGCACACTGACCACCAATGCGCAGGGCTATTTGCGAATTCCGATCGGCGTCGGCCTGTCGGTGCTGCTGCTCGGCGAGGCCGTACCGCCGAATCTGGCGCTCGGTCTTATCCTCGTAATGGCGGGCGTCGCCGCGATGACCATCCCGCGCGGCCATTATCGCAAGTGGATCGAGCGCCTGCGCGGGAGGCCGAAAGGCTGATGAAGACCGCCAGCGACTTCAAGCCGATAGTTGTTTTTCGGCGATCGATAGCCACTCGGCTTGCGCTTCGCGCAGGTATTTTGGCGCGCGTCGCATCTGCAGCAGCAATTCGTTGAACACAATCCTGGCTTCCGCAGTGCGCCCCACCGTGCCCAGCAGCAAGCCGTAACGGACCTTGGCCTCGGCACCGGGAAAATAGGCGACGAGCGCGTGGTATTCGTCGAGTGCCTCCTCGATGCGTCCGACCTCGGCCAGGGCGCGAGCATAGAGCAGATGGCCCTCGGCCGATTCAAAATCGGGCCAGTGTTCTTTCAGATCATCCAGTGTCGCGAGCGCATCTGCCGGACGGCTGAGACCGAATTGCGCCTGCGCTTTGCCGAGCGCGTAGGCCGGCTCCCTCCCCATCGGCAGCTGGAGAACGTGATCGTAGTGCCGCACGGCTTCGTCGAACCGTCCGATCTTCAGGCATTCGGCTGCAACCGCGGCGCGGTTGGCAATGGTGTCGCTGCCGGCCAGCCGATCGGAAAGCTCCCGATAGTGCTTTTCAGGATCGAGCCTGTCGGCCATGCGCTTGCGCGCCTGGCGGGCGCCGGGACTGCCGAACCATTCCGGCACCAGCTCGACGATGATGTAAGCAAGCGCGCCGACGAACGGGATCAACAGGATAATGAAGGCCCACGGCTGCAGGCGTCCGGTCTTCGATGCATGCCAGATCAGGGTGATGTCGAGCAGCAAAATGACGAAAGCAACGGGCATTGGCGCGTTCCAGGCAAACCGGGCGGGACGGTCCTTAGTGGCCTTGATAGCGCGGCAAGTTCAATCAGACAATCTTCAGTTGTATTTGAGCACGAAATGTATCGGCACGATTTCAGAATTGTGGCCAGTGGGTCATCTCGGCGGAACAGCAACGAACTGTGATTGACAGACAGGAACGCATGCGAGCGCATCGTGTTGCGCCGTTACGCAGCAAGAAAGGAGCAATCATGAAACTGGCAACAATGGGATTGGCCATGGCGCTGGCATTCACGAGCACCTTCGCCCTGGCGCAAGCCGGCGGCAGCGGCGCGGGCGGAAGTTCGGGCACGGGCGGCGCGGCGGCAGGTGGTGCGACAGGATCCACCAGCGGAACGACCGCCGGAAGTGGAGCGGGCACCACCGGTATGAGCAACGATGCCGGCAGCGCCGCAGCCGGCCGGAACAGCCCAGTGAACCCGTCGGGGAGCACCCACATCAACCCCTCGCCGAGCGGTTCGACCCTGTCGCCGACAGGTCCGGGTTCGACTACTGGCCGATAACAAAAAGCCCCGCTCCGCGGGGCTTTTTCATTGCATGATCGCTGAATACTATTTCTTCTCTTCCAGCAACTTTTTGTATTTCTCGACGTCGCGGGTCACCAACTGACCGAGCACTTCGCTCGCATGCTCGTTGGCATCGGGCGCAACTGTGGAGAGATCGTGAAAACGCTTCTTCACCGCCTCGCTCTCGACGGCGGCCTTGGCTGCGGCGTTCAGTTTCGCGATGATCGCAGGCGGCGTGCCTTTTGGAGCGAACAGGCCGTTCCAGCCCTGCGCCTCGAATTCGGGAAGGCCAGCCTCGGAGGAAGTCGGCAGGCCGGGCAAGGTTGCAAGCCGCACTGTTGAGCCGACGACGAGGCCTTTCACCAGCTTGTCATCGATCGCCTGCGACACCGACGCGGCCGCGTCGCAGACGCCGTCGATCTGGCCGCCGATCGCGTCCGTCAACGCCGGCGCGGCGCCGCGATAGCCGACCAGCGTCACGTCGATGCCGGCCGCCTGCACAAAACTCTTGCAGATCAGGAAATTCGAGGACCCGACGCCGGCATGGCCGAGATTGACCTTGCCGGGATTCTTCTTCGCATAGGCGATGAAGTCTTGCAGGTTCTTGGCGGGGAAATCCTTGCGCAACGCGACGATGCCGAAGGTTTTCGCAACGACCGCGATCGGCACGAAGGATTCCGGCGTGAACGGCAGTTTCGGATAGATGGTGTAGGTCGCGGCGCTGGTGCCGGCATTGCCGATCGCGATGGTATAGCCGTCTGCTTCCGCCCGCGCGGCACGCGTCAGCGCGGTTGAGCCGCCGGCGCCCGCGACATTCTCGATCACGATCGGCTGCCCGAGCGACTTGGTCATCTCCTCGGCAACCACGCGCGCGATCACGTCGGAAGTGCCGCCGGCCGCGAACGGCACGATCATGGTGATGGGACGCTTGGGATAATCCTGCGCGTGGGCTGCCACGGCGCATAGCAGCGCCACAACAACAATCGTGAGGCGCGACACCAAGAACCTCACGCGGCTTTTTGCAGATGCGCGGCAAGGCCCGCGAACAGGCCGCGGCCGTCGGTGCAGCCCATGATGTCTTCGACGTGGTTTTCCGGGTGCGGCATCATGCCGAGCACATTGCCGCGCTCGTTGACGATGCCGGCGATCGACTGCGCGGCGCCGTTGATGTTGGATTCCTCGTCGACGATGCCCTCGGCCGAGCAATAGCGATAAAGCACGCGCCCCTCGCCTTCCAGCCGCTTCACCGTCTCTTCATCGGCCTCGTAGTTGCCCTCGCCATGGGCGACCGGCACGCGGATGACCTGCCCGGCATTGTAGCCGCGGGTGAACGGCGAATCCGAGCGTTCGACCCGCAGATGCACGTCCTTACAGACGAATTTCAGCTTCGCATTGCGCATCAGCACGCCAGGCAACAGCCCCGCTTCGCAGAGGATCTGAAACCCGTTGCAGACGCCGAGCACCAGCCCGCCATCGGCGGCATATTTGCGCACCGCATCCATGACCGGTGCGCGCGCGGCAATGGCGCCGCAGCGCAGGTAATCGCCATAGGAGAACCCGCCGGGCACCACCACGAGATCAGTCCCCTTTGGAAGTTCGGTCTCGGCATGCCACACCATCGCCGCCTCCTGGCCGGAGACGAGCTTCAGCGCCCGCGCCATGTCGCGCTCGCGGTTAATTCCGGGAAAGACGAGAACGGCTGATTTCATGACGGTTCCGGCTGGACAGGAGATACGTCGGCAGACCGCCGATCGGCCGAGACATAACCATTTGACGCGGGTTTTTCCAGTGCTAGCGTCGCCAAAACGGCCTCCGTGCAAGCCGCGCTCAACAACAATCGCTCAGGGAGGGAAACCATGAATGTCCCGTCGCGGGCGACATCTGCAACCGAACCGATGACCTCCGAAGGCGTCGTCGCGGCCGGTGTTTACGTCGATGGCCGCCGCATCGCCAATATCGCCATCGAGGAGGCGTCGAGTTGGCGCAGCAAGCCCGGTCACGTCGTCTGGATCGGCCTGTATGAGCCGGATCTGGCGCTGCTGACCAGCGTGCAGCAGCAGTTCGATCTGCATGATCTCGCGATCGAGGATGCCAACCATGCGCATCAGCGCCCCAAGATCGAGCAGTACGGCGATGGCCTGTTCATCGTGGCGAGAACCGCGCAGCTGGTTCAGGGCAGGATCGCGTTCGGCGAAACCCATCTGTTTGTCGGAGAGGGCTATCTGGTTTCGGTGCGCCACGGGGCATCAACGTCATACGCGCCGGTGCGCGAACGCTGCGAGAGCTGCCCCCGCGCGCTGGCGCGTGGCGAGGACTACATTCTCTACGCCATCCTCGATTTCATCGTCGACAACTATTCCCCGGTGTTGGAAACGATCCACGAGGAGATCGAGGAAATTGAGGATCACGTGTTGGCCAGCCCAATCACGCGAGCGCAAGTCGAGCGGCTGTACATGCTCCGACGCGACCTGTTGAAACTCCGCAACGCGATTGGGCCGCTGGTGGAAGTCTGCCGCCGGCTCGAACACGACAATTTGCCGATGGTGCGTACAACCATGCAGGCGCTGTTTCGAGATGTCACCGACCACGTCAGGACCATTCAGGAGCGCACCGATTCAATGCGCGAGGTGCTGGCGTTCGCATTCGAGGCAAGCCTTCTGGTCGGCCAGGCCCAGGAGACCGCGGTCTCCAAGAAGCTGGCCTCCTGGCTGGCCATCATCGCCGTGCCGACGGCGGTCGCCGGGATCTACGGGATGAATTTCGAGCACATGCCTGAGCTGAAATGGCAGTACGGATATTTCATGGTGCTGGGGCTGATGCTTGCCGCCTGCAGCGGGCTGTACTGGCGCTTTCGCAGCGTGGGCTGGCTGTAACCGGCAGACCCGCCCGCGCCTATCACGCGAGCGATGAACGCCAGATTCATCTCGAAGGAGCCTTCAATACCTGCTGCGAAAATTGAGACAGCAACAACATTTGCTGGTTGTGGATTCGCATCTCAAGCAAGAGTTCATCAACGGAGGTTTCAAGCCGACCAATGTTACGCGAAATATCCAATGCCAAATCGTACACCTGCCGATTGGATATCTCACCCATCGCTCAACTCAGAACTTCCACCCGATAATTCTCGATCACGGTATTCGCCAACAGCTTGTCGGCGGCATCCTTCAATGCCGCCTCGGCCTTGGCCTTGTCCGAGCCAGAAAGCTCGATATCGAACACCTTGCCCTGGCGGACGCTGGCAACGCCATCGACGCCGAGCGATTTCAGCGCGCCTTCGATGGCCTTGCCCTGCGGATCGAGAATGCCGGATTTCAACGTAACGGTAACGCGTGCCTTCACGAGATTGCCCCAGTCTTCTCAGCTCTTCACCAGCACCGGACCCGAACCGGCCGGGCGCTCGTTCTCCATCAGAATGCCCAGACGTTTCGCCACCTCGGTATAGGCTTCAAGCAAGCCACCGAGGTCGCGGCGGAAACGATCCTTGTCGAGCTTCTCATTCGACTTGATGTCCCACAGCCGGCATGAGTCGGGCGAGATTTCGTCGGCGACGATGATCCGCATCATCTCGTTCTCGAACAGGCGACCGCATTCCATCTTGAAATCGACCAGACGGATGCCGATGCCGAGAAACAGTCCGGTGAGGAAGTCGTTGACGCGGATGGCGAGCGCCATGATGTCGTCGATTTCCTGCGGCGTTGCCCAGCCGAACGCAGTGATGTGCTCTTCCGACACCATGGGGTCGTTGAGCTGGTCGTTCTTGTAATAAAATTCGATGATCGAGCGCGGCAGTTGCGTGCCCTCCTCGATGCCGAGGCGCTGCGACAGCGAACCGGCCGCGACATTCCGCACCACCACCTCCAGCGGCACGATCTCGACCTCGCGAATCAACTGCTCGCGCATGTTGAGGCGGCGGATGAAATGGGTCGGCACCCCAATGTCATTGAGGTGCTGAAACAGGTACTCCGAAATCCGGTTGTTGAGGACGCCCTTGCCCTCGATCACCTGGTGTTTCTTGGCATTGAACGCGGTCGCATCGTCCTTGAAGTGCTGGATCAGGGTTCCCGGCTCCGGACCTTCATACAGGACCTTGGCCTTGCCTTCATAAATACGGCGTCGACGGCTCATTGGGATGTACCGTGTTTTGTTGAAATCCATGAAATTGGTGTGCTCCGGATGACAAGGGTTTGCGACCACGACGGAGCTGCCGTGAAGGCCAGATCCTGAACTAAGCGACCGGAAACAGAACAAGAACCTCGCCTGATGGCAACCTATCCGATTGGCCCATCCAGCACAATCGACCCGGCCCGATTGGAGCCAACTTATCCCGGTTGCCTGCGGCCTAACGGCCCGTTGTTTTACCGATTCGCCCCCTTTATCTAGGTAGTCCACCGGGCCGCGACAACGCGGCCTTATTTACCGTTTGCGGGGATTGGAACCGAAGAATGACCACTTTCGACAAGCGCGAGGAAGGTTTTGAGAAGAAATTCGCCCTCGATGAGGAGCAGAAGTTCAAGGCTGAGGTGCGCCGCAACAAGCTGCTCGGTCTTTGGGCAGCGGAAAAGCTCGGCATGTCCGGTGATGCTGCCAATGCCTACGCCAAGGAGGTGGTCTCGGCCGATTTCGAGGAAGCCGGCGACAAGGATGTTCAGAACAAGGTGATGGCCGATTTTGCCGCCAAGGGCGTCGCCGTCACCGCGCAGGAAGTTCGCGTCAAGATGGACGAGCTGATGCTGCAGGCCGCCGCCCAGGTGAAGGCGGGGACCTGAAGCGAGACTTCATCCCGGATGGCGCGAAGCGACGATCTCAGATGCGCGATTGCGCATCGGGGAATCTCGAGATTCCCAGGTGCGCAATTGCGCCCCTGGGGTCCGGTCCTTCGGACCCGGAAATGACGGTGCTAGCGTCCGAGCGCCTTTGTCTCCCGATATTCCTTTCGGACAATTTCCAGCAGCCGCCGCGCCGCGGCGCTCAAAAATCCGCCGCGGCGCGTTACCGTGACGACGTCGTGGCTTGCCTTGAGATCACGTACGCCGATTGTTGCGATCGTCTTGTATCGCAGTTCCTCGGCAGCGTTGCTCTCCGACAATAGCGCAATGCCGAGCCCCGCTTCGACCAGCCGCTTCTGCGCGGTCAAGCTGTCGACCGGCGTCCAGTCGATCTCGCCCAGGCCGTGGGTCTGAAATAGCGCAAACACATGTGACGCCGTGATCTCGCGCCGTCCGGGCACCACCGGAAATGCGATCCAGCGCTCACCGCGCAACTCGGCAAGCTTCGCAACCCGGCGGCCGGCGCGCGGATGGTCCAGCGCGCACACCACCTGCAGCCGCTCGGAGAACAGCAATTCGCAATCGAGATCGCGCGAGCCGTCGCGGTCATAGCGCAGGCCGATGGTCACTTCGCCGCGCCGGACCATGTCGCTGACCTCCGGGCTGGTCGCGGTGCGCAGGCTCAATTCGACCTCGGGATGCTCGGCCGCGAAGCGCTTCAATATCGCCGATAGCCGCCCGCCGGCCAACGTGCCGACTACCGCCAGTGCGACTGGCCCCGAATTCGGCCGCGCCAGCGCGCGCACCGCATTCTCCGCATCCTGCGCGGCGGCGACCGCGCGCTCGGCATACGGCACCATCACCCGCCCCGCATCGCTCAACATGGTGCGGCCCGCGATCCGTTCGAACAGCGGCACCCCGAGCTCCTGCTCGAGCAGCGCAATGCGCCGCGAGATCGCCGGCTGCGAGCGGTGCAGCGCTTTTGCGGCATTCGAAATGCCGCCGCGGCGGTGAACGGTCAGGAAGGTGAGAAGCGCATCGCTATCCATGTCTGATCCATGCAAAAAGCTGATGATGCATAGAGAAATAACAAATTTGGCTGATGCCCGATAGACCGCTAATTTCGCCGCCAACCAAAACGCGGACATTCAACGGAGCCAGCGATGCGCAGTCAGATGGAAAAGGCGGAACTGTTTCTGCATTTCACGCGCGCCCGGGCGCCTTCATCATCCCCAATCCCTGGGACGCTGGCACCGCAAAACTGCTCGCCGGGATGGGGTTTGAGGCGCTCGCGACCACGAGCCTCGGCCTTGCCAATACGCTGGGCAGCGTGACCGTCAGCCTCGATGCCATCATCGAGAATTGCCGGATGATTGCGGAAGCAACTGACCTCCCCGTCAACGCCGACCTGGAAAATTGCGGCGCCGATGATCCGAAGACCGCAGCGAAAGCAATTACGCGCGCGGCCGAAGCCGGCATCGTCGGCGGCTCGATCGAGGATTTTACCGGCGATCCGGGCAAACCGATCTACGACTTTTCGCTCGCGGTCGAGCGCGTGCAGGCCGCGGTCGAAGCAGCGCGCGCACTGCCCTTCCCGTTCACGCTGACCGCGCGCGCGGAAAATTTCCTGCACGGCCGCAAGGACCTCGACGATACCATCAAGCGGCTGCAGGCGTTCGAGGCCGTCGGCGCCGACGTCCTGTATTCACCTGGCCTCTATGACATCGGCACGATTCGCACCGTGGTGTCCTCTATCGGCAAGCCGTTCAACCTGGTGATGGGATTCGCCGATCCGACGCTGACCGTTCCGCAACTCTCCGAAGCAGGCGTCAAACGCATCAGCGTCGGCGGTGCGATGGAGCGCTACGCGCTCGCGGCGTTCTTGAAATGCGGCCGCGAGATGAAGGAGCGGGGTGCGTTTACGTTTGTGCGCGAGATGGCGCCGATCGGGGAGATCAGGGCGGCGTTCGGGTGATCGGGGCCTCTCCCCGTCATTGCGAGCGCAGCGAAGCAATCCATTCCTCAACACGGGGATAGTGGATTGCTTCGTCGCTTTCGCTCCTCGCAATTGTCGATGTTCACTAATTCGCTGATTGGATCGCGGTGGTCTTGGTAGCGGCGAAGGCCTTGGGAGTTTGCCCTGCCAAGGCCTGATGGGGT